>JANXUP010000088.1 GCA_025356175.1 Sphingomonadaceae bacterium
GACAGCAGTTCGCGGATTACCATCCAGCTTTCGTTGACCGCTTCCCACACCTCGCGGGTCAGCGCGGTGCGGACCGACCGCGCATTGATGCGCGCGCCTTCGATCATCGCCAGGACCGAACCGGGATTGTTCTTGTCGCGCAGCAGGAAGTTCCACACCTGCACCCCGGTGTAGGTTCCGTTGTAAAGTTCGTACTGCTTGGTCAGCCCAACGGTCGAAACCACCGAGCGCCACTCCTGCTGGCTGGTGACCAGATCGCGGGTCAGCGCGATACGGAACCCGGCCTCGATCAGCCGTGCGGTGTTCTCCGCCCGCTCAAGGAAGCGGCCCATCCAGAACACCCCATTGGCGGTGCGGCCTAGCATCAGGAAAGCTCCCCGCCCATCAGTCGGCCAGCACCCAGGTGTCTTTGGTCCCGCCGCCTTGCGACGAGTTGACCACCAGCGAACCCGACTTGAGCGCCACACGAGTGAGCCCGCCCGGGGTGATCTGGATGCCCTCGGGCGAAACCAGCACGAACGGCCGCAGATCGACATGGCGCGGAGCGAGGCCCGCCTTGGTCAGGATCGGCACGGTCGACAGTGCGAGCGTAGGCTGGGCGATGTAATTGTCTGGCCGGGCGCGCAGCTTGGCGGCGAAGGCGGCGATTTCTTTCTTCGAACTGGTCGGCCCGATCAGCATGCCGTAACCGCCAGAGCCGTGGACTTCCTTGACCACCAGCTCGGCCAGATTGTCGAGCACATAGGCCAGGCTGTCCGGCTCGCTGCACCGGTGGGTCGGCACATTCGCCAGCAGTGGCTTCTCGCCGGTGTAGAACTCGACGATCTCGGGCATGAACGAATAGATCGCCTTGTCATCGGCGATCCCGGTGCCCGGCGCATTGGCGATGGTGATCCCGCCCGCGCGGTAGATGTCCATGATCCCGGGAACACCCAGCCGGCTTGACGGGTTAAAAGTCAGCGGATCGAGGTAATCGTCATCGACCCGGCGGTAGAGCACATCGATCGGTTCAAATCCCCGCGTAGTGCGCATCGCGACGCGGCCATCGACCACGCGAAGGTCGCTGCCTTCGACCAGTTCGGCGCCCATCTGGTCGGCGAGGAAGGCATGTTCGAAATAGGCCGAATTGTGGATTCCCGGGGTCAGCACCGCGACCACCGGGCGGCCATCACCGTTCCCGCGGGTCGCCGCGGGAGCGCAGGCGGCGAGGCTTTCGGCCAGTCGCCGCGGGTAATCCTGCACCGGGCGCACGTCCATTGCGGTGAACAATTCAGGGAACATCGCCATCATCGTTTCGCGGTTCTCCAGCATGTAGGAGACCCCCGAAGGCGTGCGGGCGTTATCTTCGAGCACCATGAATTCGTCGGGTCCGGTGCGGACCAGATCGATCCCGACGATATGGGTGTAGACCCCGCCGGGCGGGGTCATGCCCATCATCTGCGGTAGAAACGCGGCGTTTTTGGAGATCAGGCTGAGCGGCACCCGGCCCGCGCGGATGATTTCCTGACGATGGTAAATGTCATGCAGAAACGCATTGAGCGCACGCACCCGCTGTTCGATCCCCTTCACCAGCTTGCGCCATTCGCCCGCAGTGATGATCCGCGGAACCATGTCAAACGGGATCAGCCGCTCTTCGCCGGCATCGTCGCCATAGACGTTGAAGGTGATCCCGGTCTTGCGGAAGAAGGTCTCCGCCTCCTGCCCCTTGCGCCGCATCATCGCCGGGTCCTGGCGGTGGTACCAGTCGCAATAGGTTTCATAACCGCCACGCACGCCACCGTTGGAGGTGTGCATCTCGTCAAAGCACGCAGCGGTGTCAGTCATGGGGTGGCCCGTTTCACGCTTCGAAAACTGCCCGATGACGGAGCAGAGTCAAGCGGCGAATGCTGCACTTGCGAAAGTTACGAAGACCGAACGTCCGCAGTTTCACGCCAATTTAACCGGTGCCGGGCTAAATCGAGCAAAATCAGGCAGGAAGTTTTCATGCAACGTCCTCAATTCGGCCAGCGCGGGATCACGGTCAACGGTGAGCCGGTCAATGTCGCGGCAAGCGTGGCGCGCTCGGTGTCGCAGTCGATGCCAAGCACGCAAAGCGAGCGCGTGGGCGCGCTCAAGATCGTCGGCATCCTGTTCATTGCCGTCATCTTCCTCGCGTGGTTTGAGGCATTGCTTTCGGGCACTTCGCTAATCACGCCGATCAGCCCGGCACTGCTGTGGTCACTGCGCGGGGTTGGGTTCGTCCTTGGCATTGGTGCGGC
>JANXUP010000124.1 GCA_025356175.1 Sphingomonadaceae bacterium
AGCAGCGCGAACTGGGCCAGGCGATCAAGCGGGCCCGTCAACTGGGCCTTTTGCCCTACCTCGTGAAGTAAGGGGAGCTAACACATGGATATCATCCTCCTCGAACGTATCGAGAAGCTTGGCACGATCGGCGATATCGTCTCGGTCAAGGACGGCTACGCGCGCAATTACCTGTTGCCCGGCAAAAAGGCGCTGCGCGCCAATGCCGCCAACAAGAAAGTGTTCGAAGCCAATCGCGGCAAGATCGAAGCCGACAACGCATCGCGCCGCGGCGAAGCGGAAACCCATTCGGCCAATGTTGCGGGCAAATCGGTGGTGCTGATCCGCGCCTCGTCGAATGCCGGGCAACTTTACGGCTCGGTTTCGGTGCGCGACATTGTCGATGCGCTCAACGCCGATGGCGCGGGCATCGCCAAATCGATGGTCGTGCTCGAACGCCCGATCAAGACGATCGGCGTGACCGAGGTCAAGGTTACGCTGCACCCCGAAGTGGTGGTGACGGTCAAGGTCAACGTTGCGCGCTCGCCTGACGAAGCCGAGCAGCAAGCTGCCGGCGTCGACGTGCTCAAGGCCATGTTCGAAGACGAAGCCGCAGCCGATGCTGTGTCTGACTTCGAAGGCGGCGGCGGCGAACTGCCTGATGGCGATGCGGTTCCGGCTGCCGAAGCTCCGGCCGCCGACGAAGCAGAGGAAGAAGCCGAAGGCTAAGCCTTCCGGCCGCTTCCGAACCGATCTGGGGGTGCTTCGGCACCCCCTTTTCGCATGTGCAATGGCCCTGCAATTGAACCGTAACCGTTTCGCGGCTATAAGCCCGCGATGAAGACAACAGAAAAGCACATCGCGGAATTGGTCCGCGTTTACGATCTCGCCGTGGCTACCTTGCAAGCCGACATTACCGCCTTTGCAGCCCACGGTACCCTTCCCCCCGCAGATCGCCGCGAAAGCCGCGCCTGGTGCTATCCCGAAGTGCGGGTGCATTATGCGGGCGAGCAGACCGGCAACAATTACACCCGCGCGTTCGGGCGGCTGGCGCGTACCGGCAGTTTCGCCACCACGGTGACCCGCCCGACTTTGTTTGCAGATTACCTGACCGAGCAGCTTGGCCTGCTGAGCGAAGACTACACAATCGAGATCGAGGTCGGGCGCTCGGCGCAGGAAATACCCTTTCCTTACGTGATCGACGCCAACTCGGGGCTCGGCAGCGTCAGCCCGCAGGAAATCGCGCGCCATTTTCCGACCACAGAATTGGCGCTGATCGGCGATGAACTGGCCGACGGGGTCGACATTTCTTCTGATGACGGCAGCCACCCACTGGCGCTGTTCGATGCATTGCGCACCGATTTCAGTCTGGCACGGTTGGCACACTATACCGGCACCCGGATCGAGGACTTCCAGCGCTTCATCCTTTTCACCAACTAC
The DNA here is from genome assembly GCA_025356175.1 of Sphingomonadaceae bacterium. Taxonomy (GTDB): domain Bacteria; phylum Pseudomonadota; class Alphaproteobacteria; order Sphingomonadales; family Sphingomonadaceae; genus Novosphingobium. The sequence continues at coordinate 1,420 of JANXUP010000124.1, forward strand.
CACCGCTACGTCGATGAATTCGTCGACTGGGCCGGGATGCAGCTGGGCGGCGAGGAATTTGGAGCGCTGACCGGTGCGGGCGGGCTCGAACTGACGACCAAAACCCAGGACGCGCGCAGCAAGCTGTCCGATACCGCGTGGCGGCGGCACCAGATGCCGGCCTATCACCTGATCCGCCCGGATAATTCTGGGATCACGCTGGTCAACATCGGGGTCGGCCCGAGCAATGCCAAGACGATCTGCGATCACCTCGCGGTGCTGCGCCCCGAAGCATGGCTGATGATCGGGCACTGCGGCGGCCTGCGCGATACCCAGCGGATCGGAGATTATGTGCTGGCGCACGCTTATCTGCGCGATGACAACGTGCTCGACACGGTGCTGCCGCCTGAAATCCCGATCCCGGCGATTGCCGAAGTGCAGATCGCGCTGGCGCAAGCGGCCGAGATGGTCAGCGGCGATGTCGGTGCCAACCTCAAAAAACGCATGCGCACCGGCACCGTCGCGACCACCGACGACCGCAACTGGGAACTGCGCTATACCCACAGCTCGCAGCGGCTCAGCCTCAGCCGGGCGATCGGGATCGACATGGAAAGCGCGACTATCGCCGCGCAGGGCTACCGGTTCCGCGTCCCTTACGGCACCTTGCTGTGCGTCTCGGACAAGCCACTCCACGGCGAAATCAAGCTGCCCGGGCAAGCCAACCGCTTTTACGAGGAAGCCATCGCTTCGCACCTGCTGATCGGGATAACCGCATGCAACCTGCTCCGCGCCGAGGGAGCCCGGCTCCATAGCCGCAAACTGCGCGCCTTCCACGAGCCGCCGTTCCGGTGAGCGGCGATGCTGCCTTGATCGAAGCCACTCTGGTCAGGCTGGCCGAGCGCGGCATTGAATTGCGGCACGGACTCTACGAGCGGTTCTTTGCCGCTTACCCGGCGCGGCGCGCGGATTTTCTCTGCCCGGAAGCGACTTCGGTCCGGATGACCGATGAAACGCTGCAAATGATGTACGGCCTGGCCGCAGAGGAAAGCTGGGTTTGGCCGCTGGTCGCCGAACTGTCTTACACCCACCGCACTTACGGGCAACTGCCGCTCGAGGAGTATGAGGCGTTTGTCGACCTGACGGTGGCAACAATGGCCGGTGCGCTGGGCGATGATTGGGGTGCGGCAGAAGCCGCGGCGTGGGGCCGGCAAGCAGATCGCCTCAAGGCAATGATCGCCAAAGCCCAGACCGATTGGGAGCGTGTGCTGCCGCGCTAACGCGTCAGGAAATCGCGGATCGCGACGCCCAGGTCGGGCTTGGTCACGCAGCCCATGTGGGTGCCGGGGATCGTCACCTGCACCGCATCGGGTAGCGCTACGGTCAGGGCGGCGGGATCGCCGTTGTCGCGGTCCTGATCCCCGCAGATTACGGCGGTGGGCATAGTCAGCGCTGCGAGTGCATCTGGCGGGGTATCAGCGAATGTGCCGAGCAGGTGCCGCACGGCGACCAGATCGACCTTCATGCCCTTCATGAACTGCTGCGCCATGTAGGTTTCGTCGCCAGGTTTGGCCGTGCCGAACCGGTCGATCGCGCGGAGGAAGAAGGCCTGCCGCCCGCTCCATCCGGCGAGGCCTTCGAGCCCCATCCCGCCGAGGACCAGCCGCTGCGGCGTCAGCCCGCCGACGATCGCCCGCACCGAAGTTCGCGCGCCAAGCGAGAAGCCAACCAGATCGAAGTCGCCCAAGCCGAGGTGCGCAATTAACGCGTCGAGATCGCGCGCCAGCACGTCATCGGGATAACTCGCCGCTTCGTGCGGAGCGGCGCTGAGGCCGTGGGCGCGCAGATCAGGCATCAGACATTCGAACCCGGCCTCGGCGAGCAGCGCTGCGTGGCCCCACTTGATCCAATTCATTTCGGCGCTGGAAAACAGGCCGTGGAGCATCACCACGGGGCGGCCTGCTCCCATTCGATGCAGCGCCAGCCTCGCACCGTCAAACCCGCGAAAATGCTTCATGCTCAACTATCGCCAATGATCGAGCCCAGGATGCCGCCGACCACCGCCGCCCCTGCCCCGGTGCGGAGCATCGATCCACTACCCCGCTCGCCATTGCCGAGCGGCAGGTAGCGGCCGATTTCCTCGGCCAGGTTCATGATGGGCATCGACTGCAGCCAGATCTTGCCCGGCCCAGTCAAGGTGGCGAGGAACAGCCCCTCGCCGCCGAACAGCACATTGCGAAAGCCGCGCATCATACGGATGTCAATCTGGACCGACGGTTCCTGCATGCCCACGTGACCGGCATGGACCAGCAGCTGCTCGCCCGAAGCGAGGGTCTTCTCGACCACCTCGCCCGACAGGTCGAGGAACACCGTGCCCGGCCCGGTGACTTTCTGCATGATGAAGCCCTCACCCGCGAAGAACCCCGCGCCGAGCCGCTGCTGGAAAGCGATCTCCAGCTCGACCGACTTTTCGGCGCAGAGAAACGTCTCCTTGCGGCAGATCAGCGATTGCCCCGGAGCGAGCGTTACCGGCACGATCTGCCCCGGAAAGCGCGGGGCGAAGGCGATATGCCCGCTGCTCTCGGCAGTAAATTCGGTGATGAAAATCCCGCCTCCTGCCAGTGCGCGCTTGATCCCGGCAAAGATTCCCCCGCCGGTGTGCGTGTCCATCCGGATCGATGGGCTCATCCACGCCATGCTCGCGGTCTGGCTATAGAGCGATTCGCCCTGCGCCAGGTCGATCGAGACGGTCTGCATGGTGGTGCCGGAAACTTCGTAGCGCATGGGGTGGGTTCCTTTTTGTTTGGCCCGACACTAGCGCCGGCAAAGGTGTGGGGGAAGAGACCAGCCATCGGGGGTAGGCCACCGGTCGCGCGCGGCCCAATATTCGCACGGCACCGGCTCGCCTGCTACGCGGATTTGCGGTGTACCGGGAACATTCCAGAGAAACAGACACGCGTGCCACCCACCTGCGATCCCGCGCGACACGTCGATGATCCCGTCGGCCCCTGCGGCGCGCGCCGCATCCGAAGCAAGCCACGAGAGCGGTTCACGCCCGGAGGCAAGTTCGTCGTTCCAGCGCACTTGCGAATGCTCAGGATTGATGCCCAGTGCCGCGCATGCCGCGGGGTCGCGCTGGTCGAACACTGCGGCGGCATCGAGTTCGAGCGGCACGACAACCCGGGAAATTCCGTCGGCCAACAGGTAGCGACCAATCGCAATGGTCGCCCAGTCGGCCTCGGCGGTGATGTAGAGCGCTGGCTCGCCCGGCCGGTGGTAACGTCCGGCGCTACCTGGTGCTGGCGGTTGGAGAACTTCGTCCACCCGATCTGCCGCAATCGCCCGCCAGAAGTGGCCGGAAATGTCGTGAAGGGCAGGCTGGCTTGTCACCCTTTCTTTAAATGCCGCCGCCCGAGCAGCTCCGCGATCTGCACCGCGTTCAATGCCGCGCCTTTGCGCAGGTTGTCCGAAACGCACCACAGCGAGAGACCGTTGTCGACGGTCGGGTCTTCGCGCACGCGGCTGACGTAAGTTGCGCTGTCGCCGACGCATTCGATCGGGGTGACGTATCCGCCGTCCTCGCGCTTGTCGATCAGCATGATGCCGGGGGCTTCGCGCAGAATGCTCTGCGCTTTCTTGGCCGACAATTCGTTCTCGAACTCAAGGTTGATCGCCTCCGAATGACCGACGAACACAGGCACCCGCACGCACGTCGCGCTGACCTTGATCTTTGAACCCATGATCTTCTTGGTTTCGACCACCATCTTCCATTCTTCCTTGGTTGAACCGTCGTCGAGGAAGTCGTCAATGTGCGGGATTACGTTGAAGGCGATCTGCTTGGTGAACCTGTTCGCCACAACCTCGTCGCCGACGAAGATCGCGCGGCTTTGCTGGAACAGCTCATCCATTCCGTCCTTGCCCGCGCCCGAGACCGACTGGTAGGTCGCCACCACCACCCGTTTTAGCGTTGCCGCCACATGCAGCGGCTGCAGCGCCACCACCATCTGCGCGGTCGAGCAGTTGGGGTTGGCGATGATCATCTTGGCCTTGTAGCCGTCGATCGCATCGGGGTTCACTTCCGGAACGATCAGCGGCACGTCGGGGTCCATCCGCCAGTACGAACTGTTGTCGATCACCACGCAGCCCGCCGCAGCGGCCTTGGGAGCATAGGTCTTGGCGATGTCAGATCCTGCGGCGAACAGCGCGATATCCCAGCCGGTGAAATCGAAATGCTCGAGGTTCTTGACCTTGAGCATCCGGTCGGTGTCGCCGAAATGGATCTCATCCCCGGTCGAGCGCGATGAGGCGACCGCTGCGATCTCGTCAATCGGAAACTCGCGCTCCGCCAGCACGGTGAGCATTTCGCGCCCGACATTCCCCGTCGCGCCGACGACCACTACCCGGTAACCCATGCTCAATCTCCGTCACGCTGCGCCGCAGCTTGTCTAGAGGGCGACCTTCTTCGCCGAAGCCTTAAGCGCAGCATCATCCTCAATTTGATCATACTTCGTGGTCTTGATCTTGACCACTCCATTGTCCATGTCATCGATGGCCTTGTAATCGACCGTGACACCGGGAAACGCCCAGTGGGCCTCGAAAGATGGCAGCGCAATTCCCTCGACAATCGATCGACCGATCCTAGCGTATTGCGGTTTCCCAAACTTGGCCGTCAAACCAAACATAACCGTATCCGAGAAATTATGACTCGGAGTTGCGAACTCAATCGCTTCCACATTTCCCTGCCAAATGTAAGCAGAAACAAGGTTTACTGAGACGATATCTGGCTTCTGCTCTTCAGAAAAAATGAGGTCTGCGCGCTGGAAAGGAGCATCGGAAAGCTGGATTGGCTTTGCAGCGCAAAATTGAGGTTGTACTTCTTCCACTATGTCAGTTGGCTCGCCGCTGAACATGTGCATTACGCATGGCGGAAGATTCAGGTTCCGGCCAAGGACGACCCCAAAAATCGAAACTGGCGAGTTCGGCGCAGCTAAGGCTGGCGCACTCAGCGAGAGTGCCGCAGCATAACGAATAGAACTGGCGAAGCTCATAAAACCTCCACGTTTTCCATAACGCCGACATTAAGGGAACGGAGCGTATATCTCCCCGGAAGCGACCCAGGCGGCAACATTCCCTACCCCGTCAGCGAACGAGCGCAAGTCCGCGCGATCACTTCGCTGGCATCGCCTTGTCCAGAAACGCGAAGATCGTCTCCCACACATGCACGCCGATCTTCGGACCGATAACGCTGTGGGTATAGCCGGGGTACAGCATCATCTCGAACGGTACCGCTTCGCCCTGCAGCTTGGCGATCAGCATCGAGCTGTTCTCGAACACCACATTGTCATCGGCCATGCCGTGGATCAGCAGCAGCGGGTCTTTGATCTTGTCGGCATCGCCCAGCGCATCGGACGCGGCATAGACCTGCGGCTCCTTGTTCGGATCGCCGAGGTAGCGTTCGGTGTAATGGGTATCGTAAAGCTCCCACTTGG
>JANXUP010000133.1 GCA_025356175.1 Sphingomonadaceae bacterium
TATTCGATCGCGTCCTGGTCGCCCAGCCAGTCCGAACCCTTGACGGTGTCGAACATGTGCCAGGTCCAGTGGTCCGGGCTGTTGTTCTGCAGGCTCGCGGCGATCCCGCCTTGCGCGGCGACGGTGTGGCTGCGCGTGGGAAAGACCTTGGTGATACACGCAGTGCGCAGCCCGGCTTCAGCCGAGCCCATGGTGGCGCGCAGACCCGATCCGCCGGCGCCGACAACCACGGTGTCATAGGTGTGATCGATGATCTTGTATGCTTGCCCAGAGGTAAGGGGGGTCATGTCAGGCTCCCAGCGCGATGCGCGCCACGCACAGGACCCCGAAAGCGGCCCCGGCAAAGGTCAGAAGGTTAAGCGCGGTGATCACTGCGAACTTGTTGGCGTGATCCTTGACGTAGTCCTCGGCCAGCACCTGCAAGCCAAGCCGCGCGTGCCAAAAGGTCGAGATCACAAACAGGCCGACCACCGTCGCTGGCAGCGGCGCGTGCAGCCAGTCGTGCACCGACTGGAAGCTGTGGTCGCTCATCGTGACCAACGCGAACAGCAGATATAGCCCGCCGAGCAGGTTGCCGATCGCGGTATAGCGCTGCAGCAGCCAGTGATGCGTTCCCGCATGCGCCGATCCCAGCGCGCGGACCCTGCCGAGTTCGGTTCCGTTACCCATCGTCTCTATCCTCAGCGCAGCAGCAGGAAGGTCCACACCGCCAGCGTCGCGGTAAGCGCGATCAGCGGGGTGAGGACAGCCCAGGTGTTGTTGGTCTTGAGTTCGTAGCCCGCACCGGTGTCGAGCAGGAAGTGCCGCACGCCCGAGGCGGCGTGGCTGACGAACGACCAGGTCAGCCCGATCAGCACTACCTTGCCGTACCAGGCCCCGGCGTGGCTCGCGAAACTCCCATAAGCGACCGGCCCGGCGGCCAGCGCATAGAGCCACCACAGCAGCACCGGCAGTCCGACCAGTGCCATCCCGTCCCCGGTCACGCGGTGGAGGATCGAGACGAACATCGCCGGCCCCCAGCGCCAGATCGAAAGGTGCGGCGATAGCGGGCGGTTACCTGGTTGGGCCATGCGGCAAGAAACCCCTGGTCATTGGACGTTGGTCATTGGACGGGCGCAGCGCGCCCCGATTGCGCTTTCCCCATAATCAAAACGCCGTACCGTGCAAGCGGCGGCTTGGCGAGCGGGCATGCAAGTCCTAGGGCCGTGTTCATGACCATGCCACCTGCACCTTCTACCACTGCGCTGACCGCGCTGGTGACCGGCTCTTCACGCGGGATCGGCGCGGCGATCGCCGAAGCGCTGCGGGCGCGCGGCGTGACCGTGATCGGCCATGCCAGCCGCACCGGTGATGCGCGGACGATTGCCGCCGACCTTGCCGATCCCGCCGCCCCTGCCGCGCTGTGGGAAGAGGCGCTGGCCCGCTCGCCGCATGGGCGGATCGACGTGCTGGTCAACAACGCCGGCAAGTTCGCCGCCAACCCGCTCGATGTGTCGGACATCGCCTGGCTCGACCAGTGGGAGGATACGCTGCGGATCAACCTAACCGCCGCCGCCGAACTTTCGCGCTATGCGGTGCGGCATTGGCTCGCGGCCGGGCGCGGCGGGCGCGTTGTGCATATCGCGAGCCGCGCGGCTCACCGCGGCGATTCGCCCGATCACTGGCACTATGCTGCGGCCAAGGGCGGGATGGTCGCGATGCACAAGACCATCGCCCGGCAATATGCCGCGCAAGGCGTGCTGAGCTATGCGATCTGCCCCGGCTTTACCGACACTGCGATGGCGGGCGACTACCTCGCCAGTCGCGGGGGCGCGGCGCTGCTAGCCGATATTCCGCTGGGCCGGGTGGCCGAGCCCGAGGAAATCGCGACGATGGGAGTGTTCTGCGCGCTCGATGCGCCCGCCAGCATGACGGGGGCGGTTTTGGATGCCAATGGGGCAAGTTATGTTCGGTGAAGGGAGAGGTGGGCGCGTGGGCTTCGACAGGCTCAGCCTGAGCGGGGGTTGGGGATGCGGTCAAAGAAAAACATCCGCTCAGGCTGAGCCTGTCGAAGCCCGCGCGCGGCGCTGGCAATTGGCGCTCTCTGGATTCGCCCTCATCTCCGCGTCGCCCCTGCCGTTCGCCCCCACGGCCCCGCCAGTCACCGCCTTGCTCAAAGCCTGCGATCAGAAAGACGGCTGGGCCGACCCTGCCCCGCCCGCGCGGATCGACGGGCAGGTCTATTACGTTGGCACCTGCGGGATCACCGTCCTGCTGGTCGCCTCGCCGCAGGGCCATATCCTGATCGACGCCGGACCGGAGGAAGCAGCGCCCCTGGTGCTGGCCAACATTCGCCGCCTCGGTCTGAACCCGCATGACGTAAAGTGGTTGCTCGCCAGCCACGCGCATTTCGATCATGTCGGCGGCCTCGCCGCGCTGCAGCAGGCCACAGGCGCGAAGATCGCCGCTTTGCCCGACCAGACGCGCGAGCTGGAGCGCGGTCAGCCCTTTCCCGACGATCCGCAGTTCGGCGTGATCCACGGCTTCACTCCGGTCAAGGTCGACCGCGTGCTCAAGGACGGGGTGCCGTTCCTGCTCGGCCCCAACCGCTTCACCGCTTTCGCCACGCCGGGGCACACCCGCGGCTCGACCAGCTGGGTGATCCGCGGCTGCGGCAAGAAAGCCTGCCCGGCGATCGCCTATACCGACAGCACCAGCGCGGTTTCGGCGGACAGCTACCGCTTCAGCGATCATCCGGCGTGGGTGGCAATGTTCCGCACGGGCGTGGCGCGGATCGCCACCCTGCCCTGCTCGATCAATGTGACCCCCCACCCATCGCAAAGCGCTCTGTTTGAGCGGCTGGCTGGCGACGCCCCGGTGGCGGACCCGGCGCAGTGCAAGCGTTATGCGGCTAGCGCGCTCGCCAAGCTCGATGAGCGACTCGCCAAGGAGACCAGCACCAATGCTCGCTAGGCAAAGTTCGCGCGTGGCCTTCGACAGGCTCGGGCTGAGCGGGCTTCTAACTGAATCCAATTCACAACATCTGCTCATGCTGAGCCTGTCGAAGCACACGCGCACCGCATGACCAGCGCGTGGAAACTGCTCGCCCTCGCGCCGCGCTCGGTGATCGAAGCGGCGCTGCTGGCGCATGAGGATGCCGAGGACTGGGACCCCGATATCGTCATCGCCGGGAGCGAGGTCACCGAGGACAAGCCCAACGACTGGCAACTGGAAGCATGGCTCCCGCGCAAACCCGCGCGCGATGACAAAGCAGCGGTAGCCGGGCTGTTCGCCAAGGCACCGACCTTCCGGATCGAACAACTGCCCGAGACCGACTGGCTGACCACCAGCCAGACCGGGCTCGAGCCGATCCGTGCTGGGCGGTTCTACGTCCACACCCCCGAACATCCACCGCTGAATGAAGCGGGCATGCGCGATTACGTCATCCCCGCGAGCCAGGCCTTCGGCACCGGCCAGCACGCCACCACCGCCGGCTGCCTCGCCATGCTCAGCGAGATGAAGGCGCGCGGGGTGGTGGTGAAGAACCTTGCCGACATCGGCACCGGCACCGGCCTGCTCGCCTTTGCGGCGCTGCACCTGTGGCCGCGCGCGCTCGCCACCGCGAGCGACATCGATGCGGTGTGCCTGACTGTTGTCGATGACAACGCCCGCGCCAACGGCGTGACGCAAGGCGCTCGCCCGGGCGAACTGACCATGCTGGTCGCCGACGGGATGGACCATCCACTGCTCGAAGCGCGCGGACCTTATGACCTCATAATCGCCAATATCCTGGCCGGGCCGCTGATCGACCTTGCCCCGCACTTTGCCGAGTCACTGGTGCCGGGCGGGCATCTGGTGCTCGCCGGATTGCTGACCAGCCAGGAAGCGCAAGTTCGCGCCGCCGCGCGCCACGCGGGCCTGCGCATTGCCGAGCGACTGGTGGGTGGCGACTGGTCGATCCTGTGGTTGCGCCAGCGCGGCGCGGTTTACCGGTGAAGCCGCGCGATTTCCTGCTGCTGGTGCTGGTCTGCGTGCTGTGGGCCGGAAACAACATCATCAGCAAGTTGGCGGTCAGCTTCTGGCACGTGCCGCCGCTGTTCTATTCGGCGGTGCGCTTTGCGATCGTCACGCTGGTGACCTTGCCGTGGCTGCTGCCGATGCCGCGCCCGAAGTGGCGCATCCTGACCATCGGGCTGACGATGGGCGCGGGCAGCTTCGGGCTGATGTTTGTCGCACTCTATTGGGCCTCGCCCAGCGAAGCAGCGATCGTGGTGCAATCGAGCGTGCCGATGACCACGCTGCTTTCGGTCTGGCTGCTCGGCGAACGCATCCGGTGGCGGCGCGGGCTGGGCATCGCGGTGGCACTGTTCGGCGTGGTGATCGTGGTCTGGCAGCCGGGGTTCAAGCTCTCGGCCGGAATGGGCTTTCTTCTCGCCTCGGCGTTCTCCGGCTCGCTCGGCGCGGTGCTGATGAAGCAGATGGGCGATATTGCCCCGCTGCAGTTCCAGGCCTGGGTCGGGCTGACCGGCCTTGCAGTGCTCGCGCCGATCTCGGTGATGATCGAACCGCACGCGTTTGAAGCGGCCCGGCACGCAGGCTGGATATTCGTCGGCGCGGTGCTGTGGTCGGCGTTGGTCACATCGGTCTTTGCGCATACCGCCTATTACTGGCTAATCGGCCGGTATGAGGCGAACCTGATCTCGCCGCTGACCCTGATGACCCCGCTGATCACCATCGCGCTCGGCATTGCGATTACCGGCGACCGGTTCGATGCGCGCATGGCGCTGGGCAGCGCGGTGGCGCTGCTGGGCGTGCTGCTGGTCGCGCTGCGCCGCACCAATGCGCCGATTGCCGCAGCGCAAGAGCATTCCTAGCGCAAGCGAACCTTAACGGCGCAGCTAGGTCGCGCGCATGGGTCGGCACTCGCTCCCCATACCGAACCGGGCCAGCGGGGTCTCAACCGGCTTCGTCTGGGCGCACTGGCGCAGTCGCGGGCACTCCAATCACCGCAATCTGCAACACTTCGATCGCATCTTTGGTGCCGCCAAAATCGAGAAACTCGCCGGGTGTTGCCTCCATTAGAGCGCGGCTCAAAGGCGCAGAAAAGCTGACCAGACCGTTGGCCGGATCGGCCTCATCGTCACCAACAATAGTCAAGCTGCGCCGCTTTCCATTGTGTAGAAACGTAACCACCGTGCCGATTTGCACCGCCGCACCGCTGGGGACCGGGACAATTTCAGCGGTGATTTCCCGGGTCTGCCAATAGCGCAGATCGCGCTTTGCAGCCTTGATCGCGGTTTCATCGGAGAGCTTTTCCAGCTGCCCGGTTATTTCCGCCACACGGCCGCGAATAAGCGCCAGGCCGCGCGCAGTAACAAGATTGGGGCCGGGCGGGATTGGAATCTCGAACCTGGGTTCAAGATGTTCTTCATCACCCTCACGGCGAAACGCGACACTCATCGATTGGCACCTTTTGCTGGCATTAGCCCGCCGCCTTGACGATCTCCGCCCAAGCCGCCTCGTCGATCACTTCGATCTCCAGTGCGGCGGCTTGTTTCAATTTGCTCCCTGCACCCGGCCCGGCGACGACCAGGTCGGTCTTCGCGCTGACCGAACCGGCTGCTTTTGCGCCCAGCCGTTCGGCCTGCGATTTGGCCTCGTCGCGGCTCATCGTCTCGAGCTTGCCGGTGAACACCACCGTCTTCCCCGCCACCGCGCTGGCGCGGGTTTCGACAATGTAGTCGGGCGGGGAGACTTCGTTCAGCAGGTCGTCCCAGACGGCGACATTGTGCGGTTCGTGGAAGAAATCGTGTAGCGCTTCGGCGACGGCGGGACCGATCCCGTCGATTGCGGTGAGCTCTTCCTGCGCAGCTGGGTCTGTCGCAGCAGTCCTCAACGCCGGTAGCGTGACAAACCGTTTGAGCAGATCCCGCGCAGTCACCGCGCCGACGTGGCGGATGCCCAGCCCGAATAGCAGCCGCGCCGCATCGGGCATGCGCTTGGTCTCGATCGCGGCGAGGAGATTGTCGACCGACTTGTCTTTCCACCCCTCGCGGCCAAGGATTTCGGCGCGGCGCGTCTTCAGGCGGAAAATATCCGCCGGGCTTTCCAGCCAGCCGAGCGCAAAAAACTCGTCGATGGTCTTCTCACCCAGCCCCTCGATATCGAGCGCAGCGCGGCTGACGAAGTGCTTGAGCCGTTCGGTGCGCTGTGCCGGGCAGATGAGCCCCCCGGTGCAGCGCACATCCACCTCGCCCTCTTCGGCCACCGCTTCGCTATGGCATTCGGGGCATTGGTCGGGGAAGTGATAAGCGACGCGCGGCGCCTCTCGGGTGAGGTTTTCGACCACTTGCGGGATCACATCGCCCGCACGCTGGATCGTCACGCGGTCGCCGGGGCGCACGCCTAGCCGGGCGATCTCGTCGCGGTTGTGCAGCGTGACGTTGGAGACCACCACCCCGCCCACGGTCACGGGAGTCAGCCGCCCCACGGGAGTGAGTTTGCCGGTCCGCCCGACTTGAATGTCGATCGCCTCCAGTGTGGTCTGCGCCTGCTCGGCCGGAAACTTGCGCGCGATCGCCCAGCGCGGCGCCTTGGCGACAAAGCCCAGCCGCTCCTGCAAGTCGAGCCAGTCGACCTTGTAGACCACGCCGTCGATATCATAGGGCAGATCGGCGCGGGCCTGTTCGATGCTGCGGTAATGTTGCAGCATTTGTGCGGCATCGGTGCAGCGGACCAGGTGCCGCGACACCGGTACGTCCCATGCCGCAATGTGCTGCATCATCGTAAATTGCGTCTCGGCTGGCACCGCGCTGGTCGCCCCCCAGCCATGCGCCAGGAAGCGCAGCGGACGGCTCGCAGTCACACTCGCGTCCTTCTGCCGCAGCGAGCCCGCCGCAGCATTGCGCGGGTTAGCGAAGACCTTGTCGCCGCGCTCGGACTGTGCGGCATTAAGCGCGGCAAAATCCTGTTTTGCCATGTAAACTTCGCCGCGAATCTCGAACAACTCGGGCGCATTCCCGCGCAGCATTTGCGGAATGTCGGCGATGTGCGCGACGTTGGCGGTCACATCCTCGCCCACCTGCCCGTCACCCCGCGTGGCAGCGCGGACCAGCCTGCCATGCTCATAACGCAGCGAGCACGACAGCCCGTCGATCTTGTCCTCGGCGGTCATCGCCACTTCGGCGTCATCGGGCAAATTCAGATAGCGCCGCACCCGCGCGACGAACTCCTCGACCTCCTCGTCGGCGAACGCATTGTCGAGGCTCATCATCCGCACCGCGTGTGTCACCTTCGACAGCGGCGATGCGGCAACCTCGTGCCCGACCAGTTTCGACGGTGAATCGTCGCGCACCAGCTGCGGGAACGCGGCTTCCAGCTCGGCATTGCGCCGCACCAGCGCGTCGTATTCCGCATCCGACACTTCGGGCTCATCCTGCGCATGATACAGCCGGTTATGCCGCGCAATCTCGCGCGCCAGGCGCATCAGTTCGTTGGCGGCATCGGCCTCGGTCATAGTCGCTCCAGCACGGTCGCCACCATCTCGCGGCGGGTCTTGAACCCCAGCGATTCATACAACGCTTTGGCCCCGGTGTTCGCCGCGTAGGAATGCAGGATCGGCACGTCGCCGCGCGCGGTGAAGCCGGCCATGACCCGGCGGATCGGCTTGCCCGCCAGGCCCTGCCCGCGATAGTCCGGCCAGGTGCAGACCCCGGACAATTCTGCCAGCCCTGCTGCAGGCCGCATCCGCTCCCCCGCCATTGCGGCTAGCCGGGGACCGTCACGAACGCCGTAGAAGTCGCCATAGAGCCGCGTCCGTTCGCCCCACGGACCCGGCTTGGTGGCGAGTGCAATCTCGCTCATCGCCGCCGCGTCGTCCTCGCCCAAGAGTTCGGCCACGTCGTCGCCGGGCTGCATCGGCGCGGGCTTCTCGGCGACCATCTGCACCAGCGTGGCAACGCGCACGGTGTTGAAACCTGCAGGGGCTGGCCGCTCGTCCAGTTCGACCAGCCAGACCTGCTCGCCCGGCTTGACGATTGCCGCAAGCGAAGCTGCGTCCGCTCCATCGCGCAGCGCTGCGAACGGCCCGTATCGGGGATCGATCCGCAGTGCATCGCCATCGCCCAGCGCAAGGTGTGCCTGCGGGCCAGTGAGCATGGACCAGACGGGGCGCAGCAGCCGGTCGCTCACACCCGCTCCAGCAGCCGATCGGCCTGCGCGCGGGCTTCGGGCGTTACTTCCGCGCCTGACAGCATCCGCGCGATCTCTTCCTGCCGCCCGGCATCGTCGAGCAGGTGGACCGAGGTGCGTGTCACCGTGCCCTCACTCGACTTGGCGATGACGTAATGCTGCTGCCCGCGCGCTGCGACTTGCGGGCTGTGGGTGACCGCGAGCAATTGCCCGCCGCTCGCCAGCCGCGCGAGCCGTTCGCCGATGGCCGAGGCGACCGCGCCGCCAACCCCGCGATCGATTTCGTCGAAGATTACCGTTGCCGCCCCGCCCTGCTCGGCCAGCGCGACTTTCAGCGCGAGGATGAAGCGCGACAGTTCGCCCCCCGAGGCGATCTTGTTGAGCGGGCCGAAGGGTGCGCCGGGGTTGGTGCTGATCAGGAATTCGACTTTATCGGTGCCGCCGGGGCCCCACTGCTCTTCGCCGAGCGGCTCAACGCTGGTGCGGAATTGTGCGGCGTCGAGTTTCAATGGAGCCAGTTCTTGCGCCACCGCCGCGTCGAGCTTGACCGCGGCCGTCCGCCGCTTCGCCGACAGCGCCTCGGCCTTGGCGTGGTATGCTTCGGCCCCGGCCGCAACCGCCGCTTCCAGTGCGGCCAGTTCAGCCTCGCCGTGCTCGATCCCGTCAAGCGCATCGCGCATGGCGCGCATCCGCTGCGGCAAGTCATCGACCTGGCAATGATGCTTGCGCGCGGCGGCGCGCAGTTCGAACAGGCGCAGCTCGATCCGGTCGAGCGCGGCGGGATCGTGCGCCAAGGCATCGGCAGCGCGTTCAAGCGAAGTCTCCGCCTCGCTGGTCTCGATCACCGCGCGATCAAGCGCGGCCAGCGCTTCGGCCAGCAGCGGGTGCTCGCCCGCGATCCGGTCAAGCCGCCGTGCCGCGCTACGCAAGCCCGCCAGCGCCGAATCCGATCCGGCCCACAGCTTGGCCAGCTCGGTCAGGTCGTCGGTTAGCCGCTCACCCTTTTGCATGGTGGCGCGGGCTCCGGCGAGTTGCTCTTCCTCGCCCGATTGCGGCTCAAGCGTGGTTAGTTCGGCCAGGTGCGCGAGCAGCAGGTCGCGGTCTTCCGCCGCCTGCGCAATCGCCCCCTTCGCCCTTGCCAAAGCATCAACTGCGCTGCGCCACGCGGTCCAAGCTTCGGCCAGCGCGGCCATATCGGCCCCGGCGTAACGATCAACCAGCGCGCGATGTCCGCGCGGATTGACCAGGCCCCGATCGTCATGCTGGCCGTGCAGTTCGACCAGATGCGGCGCCAGTTCGCGCAGCAAGGCCGCGCCGACCGGCTGATCATTGATGAATGCCTTTGAACCGCCATCGGCTTTCATCCGCCGTTTGATCAGCAGTGGCTCGCCGGGTTCGACATCGACCTCGGCTTCGTTCAGCAGCGCGCGAATGGGCGCGGGCAGGCGGTCGAATTCAAAGCTTGCCACCACGCTCGCCTGATCCTCGCCGCTGCGCACCAGCCCGGTCTCGGCGCGCGCGCCCAGTGCAAGGCCCAGCGCATCGAGCAGGATCGACTTGCCCGCACCGGTTTCACCCGTGAGCACGCCCAGCCCTTCGCAGAACGACAAGTCGAGCGCCTCGATCAGGACGATATTGCGGATGGCAAGCGCGGTCAGCATGTTCGCTGAGTGTTCTAGCGAGCGGATGCAACAGAGTCACCACCGCGCTGACAATCAGCAACAACGTTAATGTAGAGCGGGAAGTGAGACACCACGCAACGTTGCCTAAACCTGAAAGCCCTTCCCCGTGGGGAAGGGTTGGGATGGGGGTACCACGCCGGTGTCGATCCCCCACCCCCAACCCCTCCCCGCCGGGGAGGGGAGCTTTAAGCCGATCAAGACAACACCTCGAAAGGCCCTCGCTCCAGCTTCAGAATTCCAGTTTGACGGTGCCCCCGAAGGTACGCGGATCGCCGAGGTTTCCGACCACCAGCCCGACCGAGTTGGGCGCAATCTGGAGCTGTTCAAGGTAGGTCACGCCGAAGGCATTGCGCACCCATGCGTAGACATCGATGTGGGTTCCTGGCGCGGCCTTGTCCGAACGCCAGCCGATCCGGAAGTTGGTCAGCGCATAGCCCTTGATCCGGGTCGACGGTGAAGGCGTGGCGTTGGAGGAGAATGACGAGCGACTGTTGCCGTCGACCCCGGCGTAGATCTGGCCCGGGCCGAACAGGTTCACCGGCACATTGCCTTCCGCGCCGAATGACAGCGAATATTTGGACACACCGGGCAGTTGCTGGCCGCTGATATCGCAGCTGGCCGGGCTGGTGCCGAGCGGCAACGCCGTAGGAATAGTGCAATCGGTTCCGAGAAAGACCGATCCGCCCGACATTTCGAGCGGCGGCGGGGCATTGGTAAACTCGCGGTAGGTTGCGTCGGTATAGGCAAAGTTGGCGTAAGCGTTGAACCGCTCGCTTGGCCGCACCGAGAAATCGGCCTCGACCCCCTGCGAGCGGACCTTGGGCACGTTGGCGACATAGCCGCGCAGGGTGGAAAGCGAGGCGGCATTGTTGCTGCTGAACACCGCCTGGTAATTCGAAATGTCGGTGCGGAACGCGGCGAGGTTGAAGGTGATCTTGTGGTCCCAGAACTGCGACTTGATGCCGATTTCATAGTGCCGCACCGATTCAGGCGCGACGGTGTTGAACTGGCTCTGCGGCAGCCCCGTTGCGGCATCGGCAGGCACGCCGTTCAAATTGATCCCGCCGGTCTGGAAAGTCTTCGAATAGGTCGCGTAGGTGTGGACGTCTGGGGTCAGGTCGTAGGCCAGCGTCAGGTCGTACGACAGGTTCCATGCGCTGAAGCTGGGGGCATAGCTTTCCGGCAGCAGCACCTGCAGTTGGGCCTTTTGCGCCAGTGTGCCGGTGGTGACCATGCCCGGGGTGAGCAAGTTGCCGAACTTGTCGGTCACTACCGCTTCATACGATCCTTCCTTCTTGTCGTAATTGACCCGGAACCCCGGCTGGATCGTAAGGTGCGGCAGCACCCGCCAGCTCGCTTGCCCGTAAACCGACCATGTGACGTTGTGCAGATGGATCGAGTTGGTCGAGATCAAGCCGTCGATCACATTGAGGTTGTAGGGATTGCTGGGCGTTGTGTTGGGCGAGAGCAGCCACCTGGTTGCCGCCGGGCCCTGGACCTGGCTGCCGTTGGTATTGACCGTCTGGGTGTAAAAGAAGCTGCCAAGCTGGAAATCGATCGCGGCCGAATGGCGGTTGTAGCGCAGCTCCTGCGTGAACTGGTTCTGCTTGGACGGGTTCTGGCTGACCGTGGTGATCGGCAGCGCGATGAAATCGCGGTCGTTCGAAGGGTCCCAGTCCCAGAACCGCCAAGCGGTGATCGAGCTGAGCGTACCGGCGCCCAGTTCAAGCTTGGCGCGCAGCGAGGCGCCGCCGATCGATTGTTTCGCCCGCAGCGTCCCGTCGACGTCGGTCAGGCGGTTCGCCGGGTCCTGCGCGGCGAGCGGGATTGCATAGCCCTGGACGGCGGAGAGCGTCGGGTATTGGCGGTTAACGTTGGGCACCCCGGCGACGATCGTCCCCTTCTGCGTCGGCGCGTAGCCGACATAGACCGTGGCGCAGCAGGTGATGTTCTGGTGGTTATAATCTCCCGCAAGGCTCACTTCTAGATTGCTCGCCGGGCGCCACAGCGCCTGCCCGCGCAGGCCGATATTGCCGAGGTTGTTGTCGCGGGCCCCGGTAGTGATGTTGTAAATGGTGCCGTTGCGGCGCGTGGCCGAAACCGCCAGCCGCAGCGCCAGCGTGTTGCTGACCGGGCCCGAGGCCGCACCCTTGAACTGAACGAAGCCGTAGTTGCCCACCGACAGTTCGGCCCGGCCCTCTGGTGTGAAACTGGGCTGGCGCGAGGTGATGTTGATCGCGCCGGCGGTGGTGTTCTTGCCGTAAAGCGTACCCTGCGGCCCGCGCAGCACCTCGATCTGCTTCACATCGAGGAAGTCAAAGGTCGAGCTGGCAACGCGCGAATAGTACACGTCGTCGACGTAGATCCCCACCCCCTGATCGATCCCGTCATTCGTCAGCCCCAGCGGCGAACCGAACCCGCGCACGTTGACCGAGGTGTTGCGCGGGTTGCTGGAATAGAACTGCAGCGTCGGGGTCAGCTGCTGCAACCGCCCGACGTTGAACGCGCCGGTGTTGTCGATATGATCGCCGCCGACCACCGAGATCGCCACCGGCACCGCCTGCGAACTTTCGGCGCGGTGGCGCGCGGTAACAACGATCTCGGGACTCTCGTCGGTCGCCCCGGTGCCGACCGAGCTTGCACTCTGCGGATCGGCCTGCGGGTCGGCGGCGGCGCAGGCGGGCGAAACAAGCAGCGCAGCCGAGGCCAGGAGCGCGTAACGAAATGACGAAGGCATTGGTTATCCTCGCGCATCGGCTGCAAGCCGCCGCCTGTGCCGCTGATTCGCGGCACCAGACGGCAACCGGGGCCGGTCATGCGCGGCCGGCCCCGGGCCCCCGGGAGGAGAGGGCCTTGTGGACCATTGGTAACTCTACTGTTATCATAGACAAGTGCAGTTTGGCTTGTCCGCGATGAAGCGCAGCTTTTGCGCGCCATGCGGAAACGGCACCGCGAATTGTTACAGCGGCGTCTTCAAAGCGCCACACGCATGTAACGCCAGAGTGCGATTGAGGGGTCATTGGGAAACCGCAAACGGAGCCAGATGATGCCAGGCGCACCGGACTTCGCTGAACTGACCGCCAGGCTGCCTGCCTGGCTCGACCTGCCGGAACCACGCGGGTTCCGGCCCAAGCCGAAATTCCGCACCGTGTGGATTTCGGACATCCACCTTGGCACGCGCGGCTGCAATGCGGCGCTGCTGCTCGACTTCCTCCGAGCGATCGAGTGCGAGACGCTGTACCTCGTCGGCGACATCCTTGACGGGTGGCGGCTGCGCAAGGGGTGGTACTGGCCCGACGAGCACAACGAGGTGTGCCGCCGCATCCTCAAGCTGGCGCATCGTGGCACCCGGGTGGTGCTGATCGCGGGCAACCATGACGAAATGCTGCGGCCATATGCCGGGTTCACTTTCGGCGGGGTCGAGGTCGCGCTGGAAGCGGTGCATCAGACCGCCGACGGCCGCCGCTTGCTGGTGACGCATGGCGATGCGTTCGACGTGGTGGTGCTGTATCACCGCTGGCTCGCCTTTCTTGGCGACCAGGCCTACACGCTCCTGCTGCAGGCCAACGTGGTGCTTAACCGCGTACGGCGGCGGCTCAAGCTGCCATACTGGTCGCTGTCCTCATACCTCAAGAAGCGGGTCAAGAACGCGGTCGCCTTCGTGGGCGAGTTCGAGGAAGCCGTGGCCCGCGCTGCCGCCGAACGCCAGGTCGATGGGGTGGTCTGCGGCCACATCCACTGCGCCGAAATCCGCCAGATCGGCGCGATCACTTATTATAACGACGGCGACTGGGTCGAAAGCTGCACCGCGCTGGTCGAGGATGCCAGCGGCGCGATGCGGCTGATCGACTGGGCCGAGGAGCACCGCCTCGCCGCCGCTTGCACAAGCAAGGCCGAGCCCCAACCCGAGCCCGCCGAAAGGGAATATGCATGAGAATCGCGATCTGCACTGACGCCTGGCACCCGCAGATCAACGGCGTGGTCCGCTCGATATCGACCACGGTCACGCATTTGCTCAGCCGCGGCCACGAAGTCGAGCTGGTCACCCCCAGCCAGTTTCGCACCATGCCGATGCCTGGCTACGGCGAAATCCGCCTCGCGCTCGCTCCGCGCTTTGGCACGCGCCGAACGCTGAGCGACTTCGCCCCGGATATCGTCCACATCGCCACCGAAGGCCCGATCGGATGGAGCGCACGCAGCTGGTGCCTGGCGCACAAAGTGCCGTTCACCTCCGCGTTCCACACTCGCTTTCCCGATTACGCCGCGGTCCGCACCGGGCTCAGCGC
>JANXUP010000137.1 GCA_025356175.1 Sphingomonadaceae bacterium
ATCGGCGCACCGAGGTTTTCGACTGGTAGCGCCTGACGCACGATCGAATCGCGGCCGTCAGCAGCGATGGTGAGGTGCCCGCGCAATTCCTCTCCGCTCGCCAACTGCACGCCCGATACACGCCCCCCCGCTTCAAGATAACCAACGACCGGTGCTTCCATCCGCAGCTTGAATGTCGGAAATACTGCTGCTTCGATCCGCATGAAATCGAGGAATTCCCATTGCGGCATCATCGCGATGAATGGTGCGGGCATTTTCAGATGTGTGAGGTCGCCCACTTGCATCAATCGTCCGTTCCAGCTCACCTCGGCGCGTTCGATGCGATTGTGTGGACGTTGCAAAAAACGCTCAAGCAGGCCGAGTTCATCTAGTATTTCCATAGTCGAAGGATGCACCGTGTCGCCGCGAAAATCGCGGAAGAAATCGGCGTGCTTTTCCAGCACCGTGACCCGCACGCCCGCGCGGGCAAGCAAAAAGCCCGCCATCATGCCGGCCGGCCCCCCGCCGACGATCAGGACGTCGGACGGATCGGTCACGTGCCGATCACTTTGCTGGGCAATGGTCGACCGTGGGGCCCGTCCACAGCTTGTCACCGCCGTTTTCGCTCGTATCGACGCGCAGCTTCATGCCGCTGTCGAACATGGAGGCCGCCTTGGTGCAGAACCCGCCGACGAACGCCGCGCTCAGATCCGCAGCCGACTTGTCCTCACGCCAGCCGGATTCGCCATCGACGCTGATCACCAACGTTTCGCTGTCGGCCTTGATCGAAGTGATCGTGAAGGGGCTGTCTGGCTGCTTGCCGACCAGGCCCTGCAATGCACTGGCCATGTTCGCGGCAAGATCGCTCGCGGGCGTCGCGAAAGCAGCCGCTGGTGCAAACAACGCGACACTCGCCGCTGCCATGAAAATCGACTTACCCATCATCACTTTGGTTCCCTCCGATAAGAAATTACCGCGGAAATGTGCGGCAAGGACGCCGCGTGGTCAAGCTGCCGAGGTGACAGGGCGGGCCTGACACTCTAACCGTGGCAGATGGCCGCACCGACCCAACTTGTCTCGACGTCACTCCTTAGTGACGGACTGGTGATCCTTGCTGCTGCAGGAATCGTCATTCCGCTGTTCGCGCGGTTCAGGATCACGCCGGTGATCGGGTTTATCCTGGTCGGCATCTTCGTCGGTCCGTTCGGGCTGGGTAAGGCAGCGCTGGACTATCCCTGGCTGCATTACGTCACGATCAGCGATCCGCACCGGCTGGAACCCTTTGCCGAATTCGGCATCGTGTTGCTGCTGTTTTCAGTCGGCCTGGAGCTTTCCTTCAAGCGGCTGTGGGCCATGCGCTCGGCGGTATTCGGACTGGGTGCCAAAGAGCTGCTCGGCTGCGCCTTGCTGATTGCACTGGTGCTGACGGCAATGGGCAATTCGCTCGCGACTTCGGCCGCCCTCGGGCTCGCTCTGGCACTCTCATCAACCGCGCTTGTCTTGCGCATCGCCGATCAGAACACGCCGGTCGGCCGCGCCGCGCTCGCCATGCTGCTGTTCGAAGACATCGCGCTGGTCCCGATCCTGTTCCTGCTTTCCGCGCTGGGCCGCGATGGGGAGAATGCCGGGCTTGGTGCACTGCTGAGCACGCTCGGCCTCGGCGCACTGGTCGTGGCCTTGCTGCTGGTTGCCGGCAAGGTCGTCCTGCCGCGCCTGTTCGATCAGGCGGCGCGCACCAAGAGCCCGGAGCTGTTTTTCGCGGTTAGCCTGCTGGTCGTGATCCTCGCCTCGCTCGCCACTGGCGCGGTCGGCCTTTCCCCGATCGTCGGCGCGCTGATCGCCGGCCTGCTGATCGCCGAGACCGAATACAACGGCGAGGTTGAGCACATGATCGCACCGTTCAAGGGCCTGGCGCTGGGGGTGTTCCTACTGACCGTGGGGATGGGTCTCGACTTGACGGTGATTTGGGCGCGGCTGGGTGAAGTCCTGCTGGCTGCGGCGCTGGTGCTGGGCTCAAAGGCAATCGTTACGGCAGTTCTCTTGCGCATGTCGGGAGCGCGGCTGAGCACTTCGACCGAGACCGGTATCCTGCTCGCCAGTCCGTCCGAGACCACGCTGATTGTGCTGGGTGCAGCCGAAGCGGGCAAGCTGATCGTGCCCTCGGCGGCGCAGTTCTGGGAAATCGTGACCGCGCTGGGGTTGACTGTAACTCCGATCCTGGCGATCGGGGGGCGTTGGCTGGCGCGGCGGGTCGATATGGCCGGGCACCTCGCCGCTGATGACAACTTGGCCGACGAACACGCCATCGTGGTCGGTTGTGGCCGCGTGGGACGGCTCGTCGCCGAGATGCTGCGTGAGCACGGCCAGGCCTATGTCGTGATCGATATCGATCCCGAATTGGTCAAAGTCGCCCGTGCCGATGGCCTCGTTGCGCGCTATGCCGATGCCGCGCGCAGCGACGCGCTTGAACGGCTTGGCCTCGCCGATGCCACCGCGGTGATCTTCACGATGGACGAGCCGGTCGCCGTGCAGCGCCATGTCCGCCGCTTGCGCAGCCTGCGCCCGGATCTGCCGATCATCACCCGCGCCCGCGATGCCAGCCACGCCGCCGCGCTGTATCGCGCCGGGGCAAGCCACGCGGTGCCGGAAACGCTGGAAAGCTCGCTCCAACTATCCGAAGCCGTGCTGGTCGATCTGGGCGTAGCGATGGGCCCGGTGATCGCCAGCATCCACGAAAAGCGCGACGAAATGCGCGCCAAGATCATGGAGGAGGGCAATCTTGCGGTGAAACCCCTGCTCAAAAGCGCCGGGCTGCGGGAACGCTCGGCACCCTGAAGCGGTTGGTCTTTGAGGAGACGAACCATGCATGACACCGCCCCGCATAGTCCTGACGACCGTCATCCGATCGGCCGTCAAGCCAACGAAAGCCACGGCCGGATCAAGCGCCCGCAGCGCAGCAAGGGTTCGATGAAGGATGTTCCGCGCGGTAGTGACGTAGAACGCCGCGAAGCTGCGCGCGGGCTGCGGGTGTAAGAGGGATCAAGCCGAGGGGATCGTTGCTTGGGCTAACTACTTTACGCAGACAGGATATCGAACCCGCCGCAATAGATCGCCATTGGGTTGAGCGATCCAATTGGTACCCGCGCCCGGTAACAGGCGCAGCCCCTTCCGTTCGGCCCTTAACCAGAAATGGACGGGTGTTGTGAGGTCACCATCTCGCCACACGCCGTCGAAGCGCCAGCCCGTGCGATCAAGAGTGAGCGAACTGCTGACCAAATCGCCGCAGCCGCCTTCGGCGTACATATAGGTGGCTCGATAGGAACTACCCCGCTTGCTGACCTTCAACTCCACGCCCTCAACATCATCCGAGCCAATCAGATTGCTGTAATATCCGGGCGTTAGTGCTGTTGATCCGCCGCCGGATGTTGCTGGAGCAGCACTTGAGATCAGGCAAGCCATCAATGCGACTAGCCGCTTCATGCCGCCAATACCGACCGCACCGCCGCAATCGCATCTGCCGCTTTCGCTCCATCAGGCCCACCGCCTTGCGCCATGTCGGCGCGGCCGCCACCGCCCTTGCCGCCGAGAGCCTCGACTCCGGCGCGGACGAGATCGACTGCGCTGATTCGAGAAATAAGATCGTCAGTTACGCCCACCCCGATCGTTGCTTTCCCATCGACCACTGTCACAACCGCTACGACACCAGTACCAACCTTCAACTTCTCATCGTCGATTAACGAGCGAAGGCCTTTCGCATCGAAATTATCGAGCACTCGCTCAACGAATTTGACGCCATGAATAAGAACTTCACTTATAGCTTGCCCCGATCCTCGAGCAGATGAGGACCCAGTCCCGCTGACCGTGATTCCCCCGCTTAGAGCAATTGCTCGCCGTAAATCGGTGACTTCCTTTTCCAACTTGCGGCGTTCATCGAGCAGCGCAGCAACTCGCCCTTCAACCTCGTCTGGCGTGGTCTTGAGCAAACTCGCTGCGCCCTTGAGCGCTTCCTCGCGGGCGACCAGCCACTGCCGCGCGCCTTCGCCAGTCAATGCCTCAATGCGCCGTACGCCCGAGCTGACCGCGCTCTCGCTGATGATCCGCAGCAGGCCGATATCGCCCAGCGCGCGCACGTGGGTACCGCCGCACAGTTCAACCGAATAGTTCTTGCCGCCGTTGGCATTGCCCATCGAGAGCACGCGCACTTCATCGCCGTACTTCTCACCGAACAGCGCCATTGCGCCGGCCTCGATTGCCTCATCCGGGCTCATCAGGCGCGTTACCACTGGCTCATTGCCGCGCACTTCGGCATTCACCTCGGCCTCGATCGCGGCGAGGTCGTCAGCGGTCAGCGCGGTGGGCTGCGAGAAATCGAAGCGCAGCCGGTCCGGCGCGACCAGCGAGCCCTTCTGGGTAACGTGGCTGCCGAGCCGCTTGCGCAGTGCCGCGTGCAGCAAGTGCGTGGCCGAATGGTTGGCACGGATCGCATCGCGCCGGGCGACATGGATATCGAGCTTGACCGTGTCGCCGACATTGATCGAACTGCTGACCACTTTCGCCTGATGCGCGTGGAGCCGCCCGAGCGGTTTGGCGGTGTCGCTGACCTCAAGGTTCAGCCCGCCAGCACCGACAATTGTCCCGGCATCGCCCATCTGGCCGCCACTTTCACCGTAGAACGGGGTTTGGTTGGTGATCACCAGCACGCTGTCACCTGACTGCGCGGCCGCAACTTCCTTGCCATCCTTGACCAGCGCGACGACTTGCGCCTCGGCGGTGACCGCAGTGTAGCCGGTGAACTCGGTCGCGCCGACGCGTTCGGCGATGTCGAACCACACTTCGCCGTCAGCCGCTTGCCCGCTGCCCTTCCACGCCGCCCGCGCGGCAGCTTTCTGCCGCGCCATTGCCGCGTCGAATCCAGCGCGATCGACCCCGATCCCGCGCGCGCGCAACGCGTCTTCGGTCAGGTCATAGGGGAAGCCGAACGTGTCGTAGAGCTTGAACGCGGTCTCACCGGGCAATTCGCCACCTTCGCTGAGGTCGCCAGTGGTTTCATCAAGCAGCTTGATCCCGTTGGCGAGCGTGCGGCGAAACTGCACTTCCTCGCGCTGGAGGGTTTCCTCGATCAGCGGCTGTGCGCGGCCCAGTTCCGGATAGGCCTGGCCCATTTCGGTGACCAGAGCCGGGACCAGCCGGTGCATCAATGGATCTTTCGCGCCGAGCAGGTGCGCGTGGCGCATCGCGCGGCGCATGATCCGCCGCAGCACATAGCCGCGCCCTTCGTTCGAGGGCAGCACCCCGTCGGCGAGCAGAAACGAGGTCGAGCGCAAGTGATCGGCGATCACCCGGTGGCTGGCCTGGTTCTCGCCCTGCGCTGGAACCCCGGTCAGGCTTTCGGACGCGGCGATCAGGGCCTTGAAGGTATCGGTATCGTAATTGTCGGTAACGCCCTGCAGCACCGCCGCAACGCGTTCGAGCCCCATTCCGGTGTCGATGGAGGGGCGCGGCAGTTCGCCGACCTGGACGTCGTTTTCCTGCAGGAACTGCATGAACACCAGGTTCCAGATTTCGACGAAGCGGTCACCATCTTCATCGGGGCTGCCCGGAGGTCCGCCGAAGATGTGGTCGCCATGATCGTAGAAGATTTCCGAGCAAGGCCCGCACGGACCGTCCGCGCCCATCGCCCAGAAGTTGTCTTTGGTCGGAATGCGGATGATCCGGCTTTCGGGGAGCCCTGCAATCTTCTTCCACAGCTCGAATGCCTGATCGTCGGTGTGGTAAACAGTCGCGGTCAGCTTGTCCGGCGCAATGCCCCATTCCTTGGTCAGCAGGGTCCAGGCGTGAGTGATCGCCTGTTCCTTGAAGTAATCCCCGAACGAGAAATTGCCGAGCATTTCAAAAAACGTGTGATGCCGCGCAGTGTAGCCAACGTTGTCGAGATCGTTGTGCTTGCCCCCGGCACGGACGCATTTCTGGCTGCTGGTGGCGCGGGGGCTCTCACGCGTTTCTAGCCCGGTGAACACGTTCTTGAACGGCACCATCCCGGCGTTGACGAACATCAGCGTGGGATCGTTGTACGGCACCAGCGGGGCCGAGGACACGATCTCGTGCCCATGGCTGCCGAAATAGTCGAGGAAGGACCGGCGGATTTCGTTCGTCGATGTCATAGGAATGGCCGATTAGGGCCTGTTGCGCCCGCGAACAAGTGCGCAATGCGCAGCCCCCACCGCTCAGGCCGGGACCTTGACCCTGAGCGCGCCAGGCAACGAGCGGAAGCGCAGTGGCAACTGCATGCGGCTGACCTCGCCATCATGCGCCACATCGATCGGCCCGCTGCCGTGCAGGACGAATTCCGAGCAGTCCTCGATATCGACAAAATCGCGCGCCGGATCGGCCCGGCCCACCAGTGCGCGCAAGGCAAAGCCAAGCAGCGCCGCAAGGTTCTTGTGCCGCACGGCGTTCAGTCCAAGCATGCCGGTATCAAGCGCATCGCGCTTACCCAGCCGCCGCCCGGTGAGGTTGTAGGGATTATTGCCGATAAATAGTAGCGGCGTTTCGATGGTGCGCCGCGACCCATTTAGCTCGATCTCGAGCCGCCGCACTTTCAACGCGCGGAGCACCGTCCAGGCAGCGGGGAAGGTAGCGAGCCACTTGGGCAGCGGCTGCGCATCACGGGCCCGGACCAATCGGGTATAGATCCCGACCGAGGCGTTATTGACGAAAATCTGGTCACCGGCCTCGGCCAGATCGATCTGGCGTTCGGAGCCGTCCACCGCAATGGCGGCTGCTTCGCCAAGGTCATCGGGAATGCCAAGATCGAGCGCCAGGTGATTGAGCGTGCCCAGTGGCAGCACCGCCATGGTCTTTCCGGCCTTGCTGAGCAGGGCGGCCGCGCTGCCCTGCGTGCCATCGCCGCCGCCGACCGCAACGACATCGGCGCTGCTGGCCGCACCCAGAGCAGCTGGTATGTCCGCGCCTTCGACCATGGCCGGATCGACCATAACGCCATGCCCGGCAAAGGCCTCCAGCAGCTGCGCGCGCAGCCCCTCGCCCTCACGCGAAGCTCTACCTCCCGAGGCGTTGATCACCACAGCAATGAGTGGCTTTTTGTCCAAGCTCAGCGCCGCGCGGTGACGATCCAGGCCGCCGCCGGGAAGGCGACCAGGTTGCCGCTGCGGTGCTCGGCCGCCCAATCGCGTACCCAGCCCTTAGCGCGTTCGCGATCTTCGCCGGACAGCGCGCGCAAAGCAGGCGCAGCCGGACCGATCCGCGCAAAGAGGTGCATCGCGTCCTCGACCGGATCATCCCCGGCCCCCGCAATATAGGCAAAGTCGACCGCTTCAAGCGTGACATCCTGCCACCCGGCATTGCCCAGAATGCCGCGCACGTGCGCTTCGTCAGCAAAGGCGAACGGGCCTGGTGACGTGCTTTGGCCGAAGGCGGGTAATTCCAGCAGACTGGCAAGGTCGGAAGCCCAGGGATTGAGCTTGGGACTGCGAAAGCAAGAAAACACCATTCGTGCGTCGGGCGCGGCAATGGCATGAAGGTTGGCGAAGGCCTTCACCGGAACTTCGAAGAACATCACCCCGTGGCGCGAGATCAGGAGTTCAGGGGCAAAGCCGCCCGGCTGCCAGTGCGCTGCATCGGCTTCCACGAATTCTACATTGCCGAGCGCATCACCGCGTTCACGCGCGGCAGCGACCAATTCGGGCGAAATATCGACGCCGATCACCTGCGCCTGCGGATTGCCCCGCGCCAAGGCCAGCGACAGCTCACCAGCGCCGCAGCCGATATCAAGCGCCGTACGGTCACAGCCGCCGATCCGCGTCAGCAGCCGTTCGGTCAATCCGGAGAATGCGCGGTCGGTCAGGCGGTAGCTTTCCGCCCAGTTGCGGCCAACCGCTTCGCGCCATTCGCTGCCTGTGGTCATCGGTGAAGGCTATGCCTTGGCCCGCTGCGGCACAAGCTCCAATTCGGGCTTACTTTCCACTTGCGACTCAGTTCCAACAGGCAGACCATCTCAGCCTTCTTGCGCGACCGAGTGCAAGTAACAGCGCCCGGCGCGCCTGCGCAATCGAGGAGGCGGAAGATGGCAAGCATCCAAAATGGTTCAGCGCGCGGCAGTTCCGCTACCCGTGCGGTCGCCTTGGTGGGGCCGGCCGGCACGGGCAAGACCAGCCTCGCCGAAGCTCTGCTGTTCACCAGCGGAGCGATCAATCGCCAAGGCACCGTGGAGGCTGGCAGCACAGTCGGCGATGCCAGCGCCGAGGCTCGCGCGCGCGGCGGTTCGACCGAACTCAATCTCTCACACTTCGAATATATGGGCGACCGGTTCGCCTTGATCGACGTGCCCGGCGGCGCGGGGTTCGCTGCCGATGGTCTCGCCGCGTTGCAATCTGCCGACATGGCGCTGGTGGTGATCGATCCCGCGCCCGAACGCGCGGGCCTGGCCGAGCCAATGCTGCGTCAGCTTGATGAACTGGGCGTGCCGCATGCCATCTTCGTCAACAAGATCGAACAGGCCCGCGCGGGCGCGATCCGACAGTTGATTGCCGAGCTGCAGCCAATGAGCCGCGAGCCGCTCGCCCTGCGGCAGATCCCGATCCGTGAGGGCGAAAGGATCACCGGCTACGTCGATCTCGCGCTTGAACGGGCCTATCGTTACCGTCCGGGCAAGGAGAGCGCGCGGGTCGAAATCCCCGGTGAGGTGCTGGAGCGCGAGCGCGAGGAACGCACGCAACTGCTCGAAACCTTGGCCGATTTTGACGATGCACTGCTCGAAGCCCTGCTGATGGACGAGGCTCCCGATCAGCAACAGGTGATGAGCGACCTTGCCGCCGATACCGGCGGGAACAAGGTGGTTCCGGTGGTGCTGGGTTCGGCGCTGGCCGATGGCGGGGTGCACCGCCTGCTCAAATTGCTCCGCCACGAGGCCCCCGCTCCCGGCGCAGCGGCGGCGCGGATGGGGATCGAAAGCGGCGGCGCACTCCACGTGTTCAAGGTGGCGAACGGCGGCGCGATGGGACGGCTCGCGCTGGGCCGCGTGCTCGGCGACGGGCTGGGCGAAGGCGACGAACTGGTCGGGCGCGAAGGCAGCGAACGGACCGGCTCGCTGTTTTTCGTCCAGGGCGAAAAGACCGCCAAGCAAAGCGTTGCTCAGCCCGGCGATGTTGTCGCGGTGGCCAAGATCGATTCGGCTCGCCCGGGCATGGTCCTCGGCCGCAAGGGGGCGGAACTGGCGGAAACCGGGCTGGTGTCCTACCCGCCGCGCAATGCCGCGCTGGCAATCACCACACGCGACCGCAAGGACGACGTGAAGCTGTCTGCCGCGCTGCACCGGTTGTGCGAAGAAGACCCCGCGCTTGAATGGTCGCAGGACGATATCAACCACGAGACCTTGCTCCGCGGCATCAACGACGATCATCTGACCGTGGTACTCGGACGGCTCCAGCGGCGTTATGGGGTGGCGGTTGAGACGCGCCCGCAGAGCATTGCCTACCGCGAATCGATCAGGAAACCCGCCACGCAGCGCAGGCGGCATAAGAAGCAATCGGGCGGCCACGGCCAGTACGGGGATTGCGTGATCGAACTACGGCCGCTGCCGCGCGGCGAAGGCTTTCGCTTCGATGACAAGATCACCGGCGGGGCCATCCCCAAGCAGTACATCCCCGCAGTTGAAGCCGGAGTTCGCGATGCGATGCAGCGCGGCCCGCTGGGGTTCGCGGTCGAGGATGTCGCGGTGACCCTGACCGACGGCTCGTTTCACGCGGTCGACAGCTCTGAACTTGCATTCCGCGTCGCTGGGCGTTTGGCGATGGGCGAGGCGCTGGAAAAGGCGGCACCGTATTTGCTCGAACCGATCTGCAAGGTGGCTGTGGACACACCCGCTGGGACCGGATCGAAGGCCGGCTCGGTGGTGTCTGCGCGGCGCGGGCAGATCCTGGGGCTTGCACCGCACCCGGACTGGGCGCGGTGGGAGCGGGTTGAGGCACTGCTGCCCGAAAGCGGAGTGCACGGGCTCGACGCGGAACTACGCTCGCTCAGCCAGGGCCTTGCCAGTTTTACGACAACCTTCGATCACTTGGCCGAACTCGGCGACAAATACGCCGACGAGGTGGTCAAGGCGCGCGCGGCGGCGACCTAGTACCCATAGTAGGCGCCGCCTTTTTCACGCGCGACCTGCCAAGCGGGCCGTGCGTGCATGGCTGCAACGAAGGCCGCAAGCTTGGGGTAGGTACCGCCTTGTCCCTGCATCACCGCGATTTCGGCGGGGAAGCTCAACATCATGTCGGCGCCGGTCAGTTCGTCGCCCACGAAATGGCCCGAGGGGTGCAGTTCGTTTTCCAGGTAGCCAAAATGGCTGGCGAGCTGCTCGGCGATTCGGGGCTGGAGCGGCGCGGCGGCGTCGCCCAGGCGCGAGGTGTAAAGCTGGAGCAGGATCGGGGTCATCGCCGATCCTTCAGCGAAATGCATCCACTGCAGATGGCGCAGCGCATCGGCCGAGCCGGGCGCGGGCTGGAACCGGCCCTGCCCGTACTTGTCGAGCAGATGCTGGATAATCGCGCCAGATTCCTCGACGACCACGCCGTCGTCCTCAAGCAACGGCGATTTGCCGAGGGGGTGGACGGCCTTTAACTCAGGCGGCGCAAGGTTGGTCACCGCATCGCGCTGGTAGTGCTTGATCTCGTATGGCAGCGCCAATTCCTCAAGCGCCCAGAGCACGCGCTGCGAGCGGCTGTTGTTGAGATGATGGACGATGAGCGACATGGCGGGCTTCCTTCGAACTGTTCGAAGCGAAGCCTAGCAGCCTGCAAAGCCAGCGCCAGCGCCAAAAATCAGTTTATGACGGGGACCGAACGTGTCCACGGCGCGGCAACATCCATCGTGCAATTCGCTGCTGACACTCGCACTTGAACCAGGCCGCCCGCGCGGTTGAAGCGGAACGGCACGTAGTATTGGATGAAGTTCCCATCGCCGTTGGCATGGCCCGCGAAGTCGACTGGGATCATGTCACCGTTGGTCAGCGTGAAACGATAGCTTTCTCCGGGGATCAGCCCGCTCGCCTCGATCAGCAGGGCCTTGCCGGCGTCGGCCACGGTGAGGGTGCAGCCATGCGCGCGGTCGCGGTCAATCAGGATCGCGCTAGCGGGATTCGCGGCAACCACCGGCGCCGAAGTGGAGGTGAGAAGTGCGAGAGCAGAGATCAGGCGGACGTTCGGCATGGCGGATATCCTCGCGGCTGAAAGCCAAACTTAAATGACCCGGTTCACCGATGCAACGCACCGCTGCGGCAAGGGTTGCCCCAGCGCAGGACGAACGGTTTGCCGCCTCAAGAAATAAGGCCCCCGCAGCGATAGTGCTGCGAGGGCCTTGTTTGAGCAGGACTGAGCCTTAGTTGCCGCCCGGCGCTGCGGCCGGCGCTGCCCCGGGCAAACCGGCGGCTTCGGGACCGATCGCCTTGGCGACATCGACCCGGACCTTGTCGTTGTAGGCTTCAACCGTGCCAGCTTCCTTGCCGTTCTTGTCGAGCAAGACTTCGGCGGTGGTCTGGCCGACCGGGGTCAACCGCACCTTGAGCGGGTTGGGCGAAAGTTGCTTGTTGGCTCCGTTCGAACTGTCGATCGCCACCCCGACCATGCCGCCGAGCAGCAGGTTGCCCAAGGTGGCCCCGCCAGCCTTGCTGCGGATCAGCACGTAGACCGGGCGATAGCCATCGAGCTTCAGATCGGTGCGGAAATCGTAGCGGCGTGGCAGTTCGATCTTGCACGGGGTTACGCAAGTTGCCCCGTTCGAAAATGTCACTGTGGCCCCAGCAGGATCGGATTCGACAATAAACTTCTGATTTGCCCCGTGCATTACTGTCGCGCAGCCCGACATCGCAAACGTACCCATCGCGACAAGCGCGAATTTTAACTGCCCCTCCGTTTGGCAAGCGACAGGGTTACAAAGGTTTGCAAGCGGGTCAAGTCAGCAGAATTACTTTTGCTGGAACAATATTGGGAGATCGAACCAAGAAAACCGGCGCGGAAGCACTGATGCTTCCACGCCGGCCTTGCCATTCGGAGAGCGCCGCCTTCAGGCGTCGGGGGACAGGCAGCGCTCTCCTTTCAACCCCGGCCAAGGCGGACGGTGACCCGCCCCAGGCCGGAAGCTCTCAGGGATCAGTCGTCCTGGTCTGCGTCCGGACCAGCCATCATCTCCCCGGCGAGACCATCGGTGCGGCTGCGGATCGCAGCCTCCAGCCGGTCACAAATTTCGGGATTTTCCTTCAGGTATTGTTTCGAATTTTCGCGGCCTTGGCCGATGCGGATGCTGTCATAGCTGAACCACGCACCCGACTTCTCGACGATCCCGGCCTTGACCCCAAGATCGAGGATTTCGCCGATCTTGGAGATGCCCTGGCCGTACATGATGTCGAATTCGACCTGCTTGAACGGCGGCGCGACCTTGTTCTTGACGACCTTGACCCGGGTGGTGTTACCAACGATCTCGTCGCGGTCCTTGATCTGACCGATGCGGCGGATGTCGAGCCGGACCGAAGCATAGAATTTGAGCGCGTTGCCGCCGGTGGTGGTTTCGGGATTGCCGTACATGACGCCGATCTTCATGCGCAGTTGATTGATGAAGATCACCATGCAGTTCGAGCGGCTGATCGAACCGGTCAGCTTGCGCAAGCTCTGCGACATCAACCGGGCCTGCAAACCGACATGGGTATCGCCCATCTCGCCCTCGATTTCGGCGCGCGGCACCAAGGCCGCAACCGAATCGATCACCAGCACGTCGATCGCGTTCGAACGAACCAGCGTATCGACGATTTCGAGCGCCTGTTCGCCGGTATCGGGCTGCGACACGATCAGATTGTCAATGTCGACCCCGAGCTTCTTGGCATAGGCCGGATCGAGCGCATGTTCGGCATCGACAAAGGCGGCGGTCCCGCCCAGCTTCTGCGCTTCAGCGATAACGTGCAGCGCCAGCGTGGTTTTGCCCGAGCTTTCCGGCCCGTATATCTCGATCACCCGGCCCTTGGGCAGGCCGCCCACGCCCAGCGCAATGTCGAGCCCGAGCGAGCCAGTCGACACCGTTTCGACCTGCATCGTTTCCTTGGACCCCAATTTCATCGCGCTGCCTTTGCCGAATGCGCGATCGATCTGTGCCAGCGCCGCCTCCAGCGCCTTTTCACGGTCCATAGTTTCCTTGCCTTCCTGAATCAGCTTGAGCTGTGCAGCCATGATGATGTCCCCTTGCCTAACCAGCCGACCCGGAAGGTCAACAGATGGACTGTGTATTCCATTTGTTCTTGTGGAACAAGGGGGGAACGTAATTTTTTTGTGTTCGCTCATGAACCACGGAAATCTGCCAGACTGGACAGAGTGGACACGGTCATAGCGCAAAAGCAGAAGTGTAGACATCGCCATGCAGGAACGGGCGTGCGCCAAGTGCGGAGCATCGCCGTGGTTTACGAGACGGCGGCAGATCGCGCGGCCGTAGGGAAGAGTGGCAGGTAATTTAGTGTTGTGTCCCTAGAATTGTCACGTCGATTCCGACGCCATCTGCACCGCCTTGCACGGCATTTCCCAGCGGCTTTTCAATTTAAGGAAAGGCCGCTCGATTGCGAAGAATGACAGCACCGCGGCGAGGTACGACAGCGCGATCAAGGCCACGCCCGGCACTCCCGGAAATTTCGCTGAGACAACATCGAGGACCGGCAGGTGCCACAGGTAAAGACCGTAAGAAATCCGGCCAGTGAACGCGAACGGCGGCCAGGCAAACCCGCGCGCCAGTGCATTGCCGCCACGCAATCCCGCGATAAGGACCGCAGCGGCCATGGCAATCACTGGCATACCGACGAACTGCGTAAACGGGCTGACGCGCACGGCGACAAACGCCGTGAACACTATAATCGCCAGCGCAGTCGTCCCGGCCAGCAAGCTCCTGGGGAAGGTCGCCGGGCTTACTGCGAGCAGGCACCCGATCAGCAAGGCATCGGCACGGGTATCGAAACCGTAGTAGATGCGATCGGGCGAAGCGCCGTGGAGCAGCAGCCAACTGCGCCACGCGATGACCGCTACCAGCAACAGGACAACCACCTTGGAGCGCTGCCTGGCCTTGACCAGCAGCAGAGTGGCAGGCCAGACCAGATAGAACTGCTCTTCGATGGCCAGCGACCAACTGTGGCCCAAGAGCCATACCGGACCATCGCTGAACGCGCGGTACCAGTTCATGGTGTAGGTTGCGGCGAAGAACCCGGCTTGGAGCGCATCTGGCAGATGGCTCTTGGACGAGGCACCCAATGCCATGGCAACCAGCAGTAGCGCCGCAAAAGCTGGCATCAGCCGCAGTGCCCGCCGCAGATAGAAGCGCTTCAACCCGATTGTGCCGGTCTTATCCTGCTCACCCGTCAGGATCGAAGTGATCAGGAACCCGCTCAGGACAAAGAACAGGTCCACCCCGATCCAGCCGCCTGGCAAAAGGCCGACACCCGGAGAAGCTCCCGGCAGGTGGAAGAACAACACCGCCATGACCGCAAATGCGCGCACGCCGTCAAGGCTGGGATCATATTTCACGGGCGGCAGCTTTAACCTTTGGCCAAGGCCAACACAGCCCCGACCTTGTCCGAAATCTGCTGCACCGAAAACGGCTTGGGCAGGAAATGCACATCGGCGATGCCGATCTGGTCGCGCAGTTGTTCTTCGGCGTAGCCTGACATGAACAGCACCGGCAGTGCCGGGTGGAGCTTGCGGATCTCGCGGATCATGGTCGGGCCGTCCATTGCGGGCATGACCACGTCGGAGACGATCAGGTCGAACTCGCCGCCGCCCTGCACGATTTCAAGCCCGACATCGCCGTCTGATGCAGTGGTGACGGTGTAGCCGGCCCGGGTCAGCGCGCGTTCGGCGACCGCGCGGACCATGTCTTCGTCCTCGACCAGCAGCAGGCGGCCGCCGCCGGACCATTGGGTCTGCGGCTTGGGCAGGCTCTTCGCGCGGGCTTCGACAGGCTCAGCCTGAGCGGACGTTGTGGGCTGTGCGTGATATACGGGGAGGTAGACCGTAAACTTCGTGCCCCGGCCTAC
This sequence comes from Sphingomonadaceae bacterium, assembly GCA_025356175.1. GTDB lineage: Bacteria > Pseudomonadota > Alphaproteobacteria > Sphingomonadales > Sphingomonadaceae > Novosphingobium. The sequence continues at coordinate 15,047 of JANXUP010000137.1, forward strand.
TTCGCTATCGGCGAAGATGAACCCGCCCGATTGCTTGACGATACCGTAGACCGTGGAAAGCCCGAGTCCGGTGCCTTTGCCCAGATCCTTGGTGGTGAAGAACGGTTCGAAAATCTTGCCAAGGTGATCGGGGGCGATGCCGCTGCCGGTGTCTTCGACCACCAAGGCGGTGTAATCGACCTGCGGCATGATCCCGCCGCGCATCAGGCGGACTTGTTCGGCGGTGATCTTGCGGGTCGCCAGCGTCAATTTGCCGCCATCGCCCTTCGCGGCCATCGCATCGCGCGCGTTGACCGCGAGGTTGACGATCACCTGTTCGAGCTGGGTCGGATCGGCGCGGACCGGACCCAGATCTCGGTCATGAGTGACGATCATCTGGATCTTTTCGCCGATCAGCCGCTTGAGCATCTGCGAAACATCGGACAGTACATCGGGCAATTGCAACACAACCGGGCGCAGAGTCTGCTGACGGCTGAACGCGAGCAGCTGGCGGGTCAGGCTGGCGGCGCGGTTCGAATTGGCGCGGATTTGCTGGATATCGTCATAGTCGCTGTCGCCGGGGGTATGGCGCAGCAGCATGAAGTCGCAGGTGCCCAGGATCGCGGTCAGGACATTGTTGAAATCGTGCGCGACGCCGCCGGCCAGTTGCCCGACGGCCTGCATCTTGGTCGCCTGCGCGACCTGCCGCTTGAGGCGGGTTTCCTCGGTACTGTCGGTCAGGCCGAGCAGCACCGCCGCTTCGCCCAGCCCGCGCACGCCCGCCAGGCTCAGCGTCACCGGGTCTTCGGCCATGCCTTTGAGCCGCACCGCCAGATCGCCGCTTGACGCGGGCCCTTGCGCAAAGCGGCGGATCGCGTCCGAGATCGGGCCTTTGTCTTCCTGTACCACCAGATCGGTCGGGTAAGTCGGCGGTGCCTCGCCGTCCTTGCCCGCCGCGCGCATGAAGGCGGCGTTGGCGAACAGCAACCGCCCATCGCGATCAGCCATGGCCAGACCCAGCGGCATCTGCCCGAGCAAAGCCTCAAGGTGCGGGACCGAGGCGCTGGTTTCGCTCGCCCCGCCGCCGATGCCGATGCCGTGATCGGCGATCAGCATTAGCGAGGGCACCTGATCGTAATCGACTGGCCCCGGCGCATCGGGATCGGCCAGCGGCATGAAGAACATGGTCAGCGGCGCGCCGCGCTTGCCATCGCGCGTCCAGGTGATGCGGTCCGCCTCGTCGTGCCGGAGCAGCGCGGTGAAGTCCTTGCCGGTCAGCAGCGCCGCTGGATCGCCAGCGGCCCGCGCCGCGAAGCCTGAACTGGCCGCGCGGATCTTGCCATCGGGATCGACCACCGCCAGGCTGAAGCCCGCCTGCGCCAGCGCCCGCCCCAGCTTGCCGTCAAGGTGGGGCACCAGTTCGGCAACCGGATCGGACGCGCTGAGGGCAGTGATCGTCCAGACCAGGTAATCATCGCCGCGCCCGGCGCGGGTAACCGATGCCTTCCACCGTCCCGTATCGCTCTCCAGCAGGTCGGCGCTGCCGTGCCCGTCGCGCCAACCCGAACGGCCGGCCTTGGCCAGTCGCTCGAGTGACATGTTGTCGAGCGCGAGCCGCGGCGGGGCGGCATTGGCGGTAAACCAGGCCTGGTATTTGGCATTTGCGCACACTAGCCGCCCGGCGCGATCGGTGACGGCAATGGCATTGTCGTCACGCTCGATCGCGGCAACGGTCACCGACCAATCGGGAATGGCATATTCCGGTTCGCTCGGCGCGGCGGTGCGCCGGGTCAGCGCCCAGCCGATCCCGCCGAGCGCGCCGAGGCCCGCGAGGAACGCCAGCATGGCTCCGACCGACCGCGTGGCCAGCCAGACGAGCGCCAGACTGGCGGCAATTGCGGCGCCGGGCACCAACAGGTCGCTGCCGCTGCGGCGTTCGGCCGGTGCTCTCGCGCTCAACCCGCCGGTTCCCGCAGCCGGGCTTCGGCCAGGCGCTGCGCCCGCTTGCGCCCGATCCACCAGCGCCAGCCGAGACTGGTGGCAAGGTAGCCCACAGCCGATAGGATGGTGGCGATCACGAAAAGCCCGAAGGCAATCGGCAGGCCCTTGGAGGTGATGATCTGCAACAAGTGGTCGAACTCGGTGGTCTGCATGGTCCCCGAAATCGGCGCGACGCCGGTCATCTGGTCAACCCGCAGCAACCAGGGGCCAAGCTTGTAGGCCGCCGCGACGATAAACACGTAAACCGCCGGGAAGCCGATAAAAGTCGCGGCGAGCGCAGCGGGAATGTTGGCGCGCACGAATACCGCGATGATCGTTGCCACCACGAAGTGCGCGAGCGGGATCATCACCCCGACGAACAACCCCAGCGCCACGCCGCGCGGCACCGAGCGGCGGTTGAACCGCCACAGGTCGCTGCGCAGCACGTGCTTGGAAAACGGCTTGATCAAGCGGTTCGTTTCAAGCTGCTCGCGGGTCGGGACATGGCCCTTGAACCAGTTCAGCGCGCGGGCGGTCAAGGTGCTCATCCGTGGTCCCGCATAATTCTCGCCTGATCCCGCTTCCACTCGCGGTCTTTGGTCGTCGCGCGCTTGTCCGCCGCATTCTTGCCCTTGGCCAGCGCCAGTTCAACCTTGGCGCGGCCGCGGCTGTTGAAATAGACCGACAGCGGCACCAGCGTCATCCCCTTGCGCTCAACCGCGCCGTGGAATTTGGCGATCTCACGCTCTTTCAGCAGCAGCTTGCGCACGCGCTTGGGCTCGTGATTATTGCGGTTGCCGTGGCTGAATTCGGGGACGTTGGAATTGACCAGCCAGACCTCGCCGTTCTTCACCTCGGCATAGGATTCCGCAATCGACCCTTCACCAAAGCGCAGACTTTTAACCTCAGTCCCGGTCAGCGCGATCCCCGCTTCGAATACCTCTTCAATATAATAGTCATACCGCGCGCGCCGGTTTTCGGCGACGATTTTGGTCTTGTCGAATTCGGCGGGAGTTGGGCGGGCCATGATGGAGTGGCATGTAGGATGTAGGAGCGGAAAAGAATACCCCTCCGTCATCCGTTTACAGCGAATGCCACCTCCCCAGCGCTTCGCAACAGGGAGGATTTAGATCAGGCCCGCGTGCACCAGGCCCGCGTCCACAGCCTTGCGCGCCTCTGCGCTGCATACCACCAGCGGCAGCCGCACGTCCTCGCTCAGCCAGTCATGGATCCGGGTCAGCGCATACTTCAGCGGCCCCGGCGAGCAATCGGTGAACAGGGCTTGGTGCAGCGGGAACAACCGTTCGTTAAGTTCGTGCGCCCGCGGCATATCGCCCGCCAAGCTCGCCGCCTGAAACTGCGCGCATAATTTCGGCGCGACGTTGGCGGTGACCGAGATGCAGCCCACCCCGCCGCCAGCGTTATAGGCCAGCGCCATATCGTCGTTGCCGCAGATCTGCGCGAATGCAGTGCCCAGCGCCATGCGGTGCGCGGTCAGCCGGGTCATGTCGCCGCTGGCGTCCTTGATCCCGACGATCCGCTGCGGGAAGCGCCGGGCGAGTTCGATCACTGTCGCAGGCTGGATGTCGGTCACCGTCCGCCCGGGCACGTTGTACAGCACCATCGGCAGGTCGACCTGCTCAGCCAGATAGCCGAAATGCGCGAGCAATCCGGCCTGGCTCGGGCGGTTGTAATAGGGCGCAACCATCAGCGCGGCGTCGCACCCAAGATCCTTGGCCACTTGCATGTGCCACAGCGCGGTCTGGGTATCATTCGATCCGCAGCCGGCGATCACCGGCACCCGGCCCGCCGCGGTATCGACGCAGAGCTTGAACAGGTGATGCTGCTCATCGCTGGTCAGTGTCGGGGCTTCGCCTGTCGTACCGCACGGCACCAATGCGCTCGAACCCTCGGCAATTTGCCATTCGACCAGCCGGCAGAACGCCGCCTCGTCGATGAGGCCGTCCTTAAACGGGGTAATCAGAGCCGGGATCGATCCGGAGAACATTGCCATCGCCCTTGCGCTTGCCCCATAGGGCATCCTGTTCAGCCAGCCATAAGGAGCGCGAGCCCAGAATGTCCAGCATGGTTCGCACTTCAATCGTATCCGTACTGGTCATGCTGGCAATGAGCCCCGAGCTTGCGCACGCGCAGGACGAGCAGGTGATGGGCGAAGACGGGCGCCAGTGGGATCAGGCCCGCACCGCCCTGCAGGCACTGCCGCCCGGCAACATGGTCCAGGCGGTGGCGCGCTGGAAACTGCTGGCAGGCAATTCGCGCTTCACGTTCTTCGACTATTCGGCGTTTCTGCTGAGCTACCCCGGACTGCCCGAACAAGACAAATTGCGCGGCTATGCAGAAGCCGCGCTAGACCGGGAAGCGGCCGATGCGCGCCAGGTCGCAGCTTACTTCGATCGGTTTCCGCCGCTGACCAATTCAGGCCGCGCGGTTTATGCAATCTCGCTTTACGCGATGGGTCGGCCTCAGGCCACCGACGTCGCGCGGGCGGCATGGCGCGGCGGCGCGATGAGCGACACCGCCGAGGCGACCTTGCTCGCGCGGATCGGGCCGTCTCTGACGCTCGACGATCACGATGCGCGGATGGACGCGCTGCTGTGGTCGGGATCGACCGACCAGGCCTCGCGCGAACTTTTCTATACCTCGCCCGCCCGCCGTTCCGGCTTCACCGCGCGGCTGGCAATGGCGCAGGGGAACGATCCGGGCCCGGTGGTATCTCCCGATCTCCAGAGCGACCCGGGCTACGCTTACAACCGCTCGCGCTACTTGCGCACGCACGGGCAAACCAGCAGCGCGGCAAGTCTGCTGGCCATGCGCCCGCGCGCTTCTGCGCCGCCGCGTGAGCAGCGCAAATGGGTCGTCGAACTGCTCGCGGTCGCGCGCAGCACCGATGCAGGTTCCGCCGTGCGGATTGCAGCGGGCAGCGATGACATGTTCGCCCCCGGCACCGACGTGAGCCGGCAAAGCTTTGCGATCCGCGACGATTACACCTCGCTGATGTGGTTGGGCGGAACCAAGGCGCTCGGCTCGCTCAGCGACGGGCGCCGCGCCGCACCTTTGTTCTATCGTTATGGCACCGCGGCGCGCACCCCGCAGACCCGCTCGAAAGGGTTCTACTGGGCGGGCCGTGCCTCGGCGCAGGCTGGCGACCAAAACGAAGCCACGCGGTACTTCCAACTCGCCGCACAGTATCCCGACCAGTATTATGGGATGCTGGCGCTGGAACGGATCGGCCTCCCGCTACCGCCCTTCAACGGCGCGCCGAGCATGACGCCGACTGTGGCTGAGCGTGCCGCCTTCAACGCCCGCCCGATAACCCGGGCAGTGCGCGAAGTGGCGCGCGAAAGCGATTGGCCGACCGCCGTGCGCTTCTTCCGCGAAATCAGCGATCAGGCGGAGACCGAGGCCGACCACGTGCTGGTCGCCGACCTGGCCCGCGAACTTGGCCGCCGCGATCTGGGTGTGATTCTCGGCCAGTCGGCGCAAGGCGACGGGCTGGGCAATTTCCAGCGCATTGCTTTCCCGCTGATCCCGGCACCGCAAGGCAGCGACTGGACCATGGTCCATGCGATCAGCCGGCAGGAAAGCCAGTTCGCGATGAACGCGATCAGCCACGCGGGTGCGCGAGGGCTGATGCAGCTCATGCCCGGCACCGCGCGCGAACAAGCCGGCAAGCTTGGGCTGGCATACGATGCACAATCGCTGACGGTCGACGCAGGCTATAATCTGACGCTTGGGGGCAGCTATTACGGACGGATGATGGACTATTTCGGCGGCAGCTACCCGCTCGCCGTCGCCGCTTACAATGCTGGTGCTGGCAACGTGAACAAGTGGCTGCGGCTTAACGGCGATCCGCGCAATGGGTCGATCGACTGGGTCGAATGGGTTGAGAAGATACCGATTCCCGAAACCCGCAATTATGTGCAGCGGGTGCTTGAGAATGCCGTGGTCTACGAAGCGATGAACCCCAATCGGGCAAGCTACAAGGGCCCCAACCCGCTTAGCCATTTCCTGGGCAAGCGTTATCCCGGATGAAGCCTGACGGCCCGCCAATCACGCCTTCGGGCATGGCGAAGCTGCGCGCCCGTTACGATCACTTGCTCGGGACCGAACGGCCGGAGATCGTCGCGATCGTCAGCTGGGCCGCAGGCAACGGCGATCGCAGCGAGAACGGCGACTACATCTACGGCCGCAAGCGGATGCGCGAGATCGACCGCGAGCTCGCGCACCTCGCGCGGCGAATGAAGGCCTGCCGGGTGATCGATCCTGCACGGCAGGAAGACCGCAGCCGCGCCTGGTTCGGGGCGACCGTTACGATTGCCGATGAGGACGACAACCACCGCAATGTGACTTTGGTCGGTGACGACGAGCAAGAGGCGAGCCAAGGCTTGATCGGCTGGAACGCCCCGATGGCGCGCGCCCTGCGCGGCTCCGCGGTGGGTGACCTGCGCCGGGTGGCGCTGCCCGGCGGTGAGAAGGAATGGGAAGTGCTTGAAATCATTTATCCCGCAGGCACCTGATCCATGGCCGACGTTACGAACCTCCGTCTTGCCCGGAAAGCCATGGCGCGCGCCGCAGCAACGGCCAGTGGCGCCGCCAACCGCGCCAAATTCGGGCAGAGCAAAGCCGAACGCGCCCGCCAGAAGGCCGAATCCGCCCGCGCCGACCGACTGCTTGACGGTGCCCGCCTCGATGATGGCGAATAGCGCCCGGTCGGCCAGCC
>JANXUP010000145.1 GCA_025356175.1 Sphingomonadaceae bacterium
CGATCCGTCGAAGCCATAGATGTCCGCAGTGTCGAGCAGAGTAATTCCGGCGTCGAGCGCAGCATGAACCAGCTTTCCAGCATCGGCGGCGCTGCGCCCGTCTTCGGCGAGCCGCCACATCCCCCAGGCGATCGGCGAGACTTCGATCCCGCTGCCTCCGAGAGTGCGGGTAGCGGGAACTGCGGGGAGTTGGCTCATGGTTTCGTCCTGGTTGGCGGCGCGACCGAGGCGCGCTCGATGAGGGTATGGGGCAAGCGGCGATGCGTCAGACCGCCCCCGCCGATGAGGATTTCCGCCGCCGTCCGCGCCAGTTCGGCCATCGGCTGATGGATCGTGGTAAGCGGCGGCCAGACCGTGCGGGCCAGCGTGGTATCATCGAACCCGGCGACCGAAAGCGCGCCCGGCAAGTCGATATTGCGGTCATGCGCCACCGCCAGCACGCCGGCGGCCATATCGTCGTTCGACGCGAAGATTGCCGTGGGCCGGTCAGGCAGGCCCAGCAGGTGCTGGGCGCCGCGCACTCCGCTTTCAAAGTCGAACTCGCCATCGCAGACCAGCGCCGGATCGAACGCAATCCCGACCCGCTCCAGCGCTCGGCAATAGCCGCGCATCCGGTCGAGCGAGCCCATGTGGTTGGGGTGGCCCTTGATGAACCCGATCCGCCGGTGCCCGCAGTTGATGATGTGCGTGGTCATATCGTCAGCGGCCTGCGCGTCGTCCATGTAGACCGAGCTGGTCAGCGCGTGGTTGGTGCCGGGCGAGATGCGCACAAACGGCACCTTCATCGCCTCAAGCGTACGCAGCACCGGATCGCAATCGGTCACTGGCGAGGACAGGATTATGCCGTCAACGTGGGTTTCGCGGATCAGCCCGCGGACCTGTTCGCCAACGTCCGGATCGGCCACGTCAACCGGCTGCGCGAGCAGGCGGATGCCGTCTGCTTTGCAGGCTTCCCAGCACCCGGTCTGGATCTGGAACATGTAGTAGGGGCTGTGGTTGTCATAGATCAGTGCGACCTGGCCCGACTTCGCGCCCGACAGAATCCGCGCGGCGATGCTCGGACTGAAGTCGAGCGCCTTCATCGCCTCGTCGACCCGCGCCTTGGTTTCTGCGCTGACGTAAGGGTGGCCGTTGAGCACCCGGCTGACCGTCTTCACCGCCACCCCGGCGAGCGCAGCGACGTCGCGGATGTTGGACCGTTCGCTCATGCCCCAAGCGCCGCGGGAAGACCGGCGAACACGTCGGAAAACCGGCTGGTTGGCAAAACGAACACCGGCGGCTCGCCGATCGGTGCGGACACCACGTAAGTGCCCGGCTGGTAGATCTTGCCCGACCACAAGTGCCGCCACGGCATGTCGCCGGGAAGCACCACTTGCCGCGCTACCGCGCCTTGTTCGATTATCGGAGCCACCACCATGTCGGCACCGTAGAGGAACTGGTCCTGTACCGTCCAGAGCGTGGGTTCATCCGGGTAATGCAGGAACAGCGGGCGCTGCGCCGGAAGGCCATGCGCCTGAGCCTCATCGCACAGATGCCGCACATAGGGCGCAAGCGCGGCATGGACCCGGCTCCAGCCCGCGAAGCAGGCGAGCAGTTCGGGGGTGGAATCGTATTGCAGGTTGTCGTCGGGCCGATTGCCTTCGTGGCTGCGCATCACTGGCGCAAAGGCGGCCAGCTCGCACCATCGCAGCATCAGTTCCTCGCTGCGCACATTGCCGAGCAGCGAGGTATAGCCGCCGCAGTCCGAATGGCTGTAGGCATTGCCGACCAGCCCAGATGACAGCGCGGCGGTAATCACCGTGCCGATCCCGTCATGGCGGGTGAAATCGACCGACTGGTCGCCCGCCCACAGCAGCGGGCAATGCGCCTGCACGCCCGAAAATCCCGCGCGCATGAAAAACACCGCTTCGCCGGTCTTGCCCCGGCTGGCGAGCGCGGCCGCGTTGACCTCACCCCACAGCACCGGCCAGCGGTTGTGCGCTTCCATCGGATCCGATCCGTCGGCAAGGCGCACATCGGTGGGCAGATATTCGCCGAAATCAGCCATCCACCCGGCGATCCCGATGTCGAGCAGTTCGCGGCCCAGGACGTGCTCGGCGAACCAAGCGCACGTTTCGGGCCGGGTGAAATCGAGCACACCGGCTTCGAACTCGCCGAAGTCGATCAGGTAGGGCTCATCGATATCCTGCCGCAGCGCGAAATGCCCGCCATCGCATGCCGCCTCGTAAAGGATGCCGTCATTGGCGAGGTAGGGATTGGCATAGGCGAGGAAGCGAATGCCGCGCGCCGCTAGTGCCGCGATCTTGCCTGGCAAGTCGGCGAAGCGTTGCTCACTGCGGCGCCAGTCCCAGAACAGGCGGCGCCCGAAGCTGGTTTCGCGCACCCCGGCCCAGTCCTCGCACCACAAACCGGACACAACAGTTCCGGCTTCGATGAATTTCTCCAGCCGCTCGAAGCTGCGCAGCCCGTCCTTCAGGCCAACTACCGCCCCGCCGATGATCCAGTCAGGCAGCGGCGGCTGGCGGCCGAAGCGCGTGGAAAGTTGGCCGACGAGGTCGATCGGGCCATCGTCGGCGAACAGTTCGAAGCGAGCCCTGCTGGCCCAGACTTCGACGCTGTGGCTAGCCGGATCGGTGAAATCGAGCACGCTGTAGCAGCTCGCATCCAGATGCACCGCCAGCCAGCGCGAGGTGAGGAAGGTTGGCTGCGGGTAGTTGGTGTTCCAGAAATCGCCGCCAGCCATGCCGCTTGCGTCCATCGCCTGGGTCAGTGCGGTCGACTTGTCGCGCCCCACGCCGGGTTCGCTCGTCCACATCGGGAAAGCCCGGCCATTGAGCGCCAAATAGCTCATCTGCTCGCCTCCGCCCCAAACGGCTTCTTCCGGTTCGGCATGAAAGCGCAGGTGGATCCGGTCATTGCCGGGGCACAGCGCGGTCACATCGATGACGTTGCCAGAAAAGGC
>JANXUP010000003.1 GCA_025356175.1 Sphingomonadaceae bacterium
CGCGGGCGAAGTGGCGGGCTTCTTGGGCATGGAAAATCCGATCGATGGAGAGAGGCGAGGCAGTACACCTCGCCAACGCCGTAAGCCGCGCCGCGTTCCCCAACTATCGGTACTGACAAGGAAAAATCAGAGACTGAACGACGGTCTTTGCGCCAGCTTCTCGCGCCATGCCGCCACGGCTGGGCGGCCTTCGTTGACATCGACCTTGACCCAACCGGCAAAATCGAGCGCGACCCCGGCGGTGATGTCGGCGAGGGAGAAGCTGCCGGTCGCCGCCCACTCGCGGCCCTGCATGTGCTCCTCGAAGCGGTCGAGGAAATGGACCAGCCGCGCCCGGCCCCGCTCCGCCAGCTCAGGGATCTGCGGGTAGTTGTTCGGCCCTGGCAGTGCGCGATCCACCATGCCTTTGCTGGTGTTGCGCAGCACTTCGGCGATGGCCATGAAGCATTCGCCCTCGATCTTGGAGTTCCAGCTGGCCACCGCGGCTTTCTCGGTGGGGGTGGTGCCGAGCAGCGGCGGCTCCGGCTGCATGGCTTCCGCCCAGGCGGCGATGCCGGCGTTGTCGGTCAGCACCGTGCCGTCATCGAGCACCAGCGCGGGCACGGTACAGGCCGGGTTGATCGCGCGGTAAGCGTCGGACAATTGCTCGGCAGTGCCGAGGTCGACCGGGCGCATTTCATGCGCGATGCCCTTTTCCGCCAGTACGATCCGCGCGCGGCGCGGGCTGGGGGCGCGCTGGAAATCGTAGAATGTCGGCACCGCTGGTCTCCCCGGATTGTGCGGTGAGCGTAGCACCGATGCCCCGCGATGCCAGCACGCAAGCAAAGGACTTGACTCAATCGAATCATGTTATAACATTACATATACTACCAGGCGTCGCCTTCCTGCGACTCGGCAACCGGGCCAGCGGCGGCGCTCCACCAGAGGAGACGGTGCCATGGCCTATGCAGATGCCAATCAGACCAATCGGAAATTCGGCGCGGGCGCCACCGTGCTGGCGCTCGAAGTGGGGATCGCCTGGGCGATCATCGGCGCGCTGGGGATGACGATCACGCGCACGCCACCGCCGACCGTCGCCGCCTACACGGTGCATCCCGAGGAGACGAAGCTGGTCCCGACCCCACCCGTACCAAACAGCCATCCGGTCAATCCGGTACCGCAGCGCCCGGACACGCAAATCTTCGATCTCGGCCCCACCGCGCTGCCCACCTTAACGCCGACAACGATCGGCGATGGTGACGGCGGCGGGGTTGTACTGACGCTCCCCACCCCCACTCCTTCCCCAGTCCCCAGCTTCACGCCCAAACTGGCGCGGCCGCAGGGCAACATGGCCAACTGGGTGACCACCAACGATTACCCGACCAGCGGGCTGCGCGGCGAGCATGAAGGTTCGACCCGCTACCGCCTGAGCGTCGATGCCTCGGGCAAGGTCACCGGCTGCAGCGTCACAGCGACCAGCGGCTTTGCCGACCTCGACGCCGCGGCCTGCGCGGTGCTCGCTCGGCGCGCGCGCTTTACCCCCGCTACCGACGATAGCGCAGCCAAGGTCGCCGGCAGCTTCAGCGGGACCGTAACCTGGCGCCTGCCGCAGGATTGAGGCTGCAGCAAGTGTCAGCGCCCCGCCTGGCCCAACCGGGCGGGGCAACCTTGGCAAACGCGATTTTAACCCGGATCGGCTAACGCGCAGGGGATGACTAAGCCGATCTTCCCGCCCGAAATGCACGAGGCCCTGGCCGCGTGTTATCCGCACAGCCCGGCCAAGCTGACGCACGGCCTGCTGGGTCATCCACTACTGACGCTGGACGCGCTGGCCGATCTGTCCGCGCGGCTCCCGAAAGACAGCATCGAATACAACCCCGGCGCGCTGCCAATCGGGATTGCCCCTGATAAGGTGCCCAAGGCCGCGATCAGCGTTCAGCAGGCGATCCGCGAGGTTGATACGGCGGGCTGCTGGGTGGTGCTCAAGCGGATCGAGCAGGATCCGGCCTATGCGCAGTTGCTGCGCGATCTGCTCGATGAACTGGCGAGCGAGGTCATGCCGCGCACCGGGCCGATGCTCCGGCTCGAAGGCTTTGTCTTCATTTCTGCACCTGACTCCGTCACCCCGTTCCACTTCGATCCCGAGCACAACATCCTGCTCCAGCTGCGCGGCCGCAAGACCATGACGCTGTTCCCGCATGTCGACGAGCACGTCTTCCCTGATGAAGCGCAGGAGCTGTTCCACCTTGGCCAGCATCACCGCAACCTGACCTGGCAGGATGACTTCGCGCAGCTCGGCCTGCCCATCACGATCGCGCCGGGCGAAGCGATCCATGTCCCGGTCAAGACCCCGCATTGGGTGCAGAACGGGCCCGAACCTTCGATCTCGCTGTCGCTCACCTGGCGCTCGGAATGGTCCTATGCCGAGGCCGATGCGCGCGCCTTCAATCACCTGCTGCGCGGGCTGGGGATGCACCCGGCGGCTCCAGCGGCTTACCCGTCGCGCAACACGGCCAAGTCGCTCGCCTGGCGCGCGCTGCGCAAGGTCCGCAAATCGGCGTGACAGCACTCTACTTCACGATTGATACCGAATATTCGTTTGGCATGGCGCGCCGGATGGGCGGCGGCGGGCGCGCGGAAAACTTCGCCAGCGCGATCATCGGCGCGACCGCCAAAGGCCCGCTGGGTATCCACTACCAGATGGACCGGTTCGACGCGGCGGGGATCAAGGCGGTGTTCTTCGTCGATCCGATGCCGGCCATGGTCTGGGGGACCGAAGCGGTCGCCGATGTGGTCGGGCCGATCGTGGCGCGCGGGCACGATGTGCAGCTCCACCTGCATAGCGAATGGCTCGAAATTGCCGGGGCCGCGAGCCCGCTGCCGGGCCGCACGGGCAACAACCTGCGCCTCTTCAACTTCGACGAGCAGTGCACGCTGCTCGACTATGCCCGCGCGGTGCTGGTCGCTGCGGGAGCGCCCGCCCCGGTTGCCTTCCGCGCCGGGAATTACGGCGCGAATGACGATACCCTGCGCGCGCTGGCGGCGCTTGGCATTGCTTACGATACCAGCCATTGCCCCGGCATCGCCGCCAGTGAATGCCAGATCTCACTCGGACCCGATGACCGTCAGGTCCAGCGCCACCTCGGCACGATCGAAGTGCCGATCGGCTGCATTGGTGCGGCGCACGGAACGCTGCGCCATTACCAGCTGACCGCGCTGAGCGACGGCGAACTGCTCGCCGCGCTGCGCCATGCGGTGCGCGCCGGTCAAAGCCAGGTCACCATGGTTTCGCACAGCTTCGAACTGCTCAGCCGCGACCGGCTGCGCGCCAACCGCGTGGTCCAGCGGCGATTCGACCGGCTCTGCGTTGGCCTTGGCAAAATCGCAGGGTTGCACTCAGCGACCTACGCCGCGAACCTTCCGGCCATCGAAGCGAAAGCCCCCGCGCCGCTGCCGCACTCGCCGCTGCGGACCTGGCGTCGCTATGCCGAGCAAGCCGTGGCCAACGCGCTTTACGGCGCGAAATGAACGATCCGTTCGCCCCGAACTACGGCACTTGGCGCGGTGCCGTGCGGATGGCGCTGGCGCATGGCGAGCTCTTGACCGGCCTGTCCGGGGCGGTGCCGCCCGATCCCGCCAAAGTGCAGCGGCTGGTGTTCGTCTGCCACGGCAACATCTGCCGCAGCGCCTATGCCGATGTGCGGGCGCGGCGCGCGGGGATGAATGTCGCCAGCTTCGGTCTGTCGACCAGCAGCGGCAAGCCAGCCTGGCCGGCGGTCAGCCAGATTGCCGCGACGCGCGGGGTCGACCTGTCGGCGCACCGGACCACTAGAATCGAGGACTATGTGCCCCTGCCCGGCGATTACCTGCTCGGCATGGAGACGCGCCATTTGCGCAAGCTGGCGGCGCATCCCCTCACCGCAGGGCTGCCGCGCGGGCTGCTCGGGGCCTATGGCGATCCCAAGGTTCCGCATCTCCACGATCCATACAAACTGGATCCCGCCTATATGGAAGTCTGCCTGACGCGGATCGAACGCGGGGTGGAGGGATTGGTCAGGCGTTATCCCGGTGCCACAGCCGCCTGACGATTCCCGCCAGATCGCCGAACAACGGCCCCGGATCATTGAGCGACCAGACGTAATAGCGCACGCGCGGATCGAGGAAATCGAGGAAGAAGCGCGCGAGCGCGGTGAACCGGTTGCCCAGCGGCATTGACCCGTCCTGCAGCACCATCAGTGTGCGCTTGGCATCAGGTATGACGTACCGTGCACGGCGCTGGCGCTTTGGTCCTTCCCCCAAGCCGCGTTCGCCCAGAGCGCCGCAACGATAAGCCTCCCACGCGAAATGCGCGCCGCAGTGCCAGGCGAGCGGGATCGAGCCCCAGAACCGGCCGTTGATCTCCATCAGCCAATAAGTGCCGGTGGCGGGGTCGAAGCGGTATTCGACCATTGCCGGGCCCTGCCAGCACAGCGCGGTGAGCAGCGCCTCGGACTGCGCCATCTGCGCTGTGTGTTCATCCAGCGGGACTGAAGCGCAAAAGCTGGAAACTCCGCCGGTGGGGGGAAATTCGCGCAGCCGCCGATGCTGGAAACGCAACGTTGCCTGGCCCTCCGCCATGTGGAGCATCTGGCCGAGGCCATGGCCTGGGCAATATAGCTGGACCAGCGGCCAGACCTTCAACCCGTCGTAGCGCGCCAGGATCGCCGTCAACCCGGCGGCGTCCTTCGCATATTCGACTTTCTCGAACGCGATGCCTGCATCCGCCAGCGCGCCTTGCACGGCATTGGGATCGGCCCATTTGATCGCCACCGGGTAGGCAATTGCGGCGATGCGCGCGGCAAAATCCTCGCCCGCACGCGGCTGCCAGTCGGCGGGCACGGCTAGCCCCAGCCCCCGCGCGGCCTCGAACGTGCGCGCCTTGTCGAGCACCAGGTCAAGCCGCTCGGCATCCGGGGTCAGCACCTTGCAGGCCAGCGTGTCCTTAAGCGCGGCCAATTCGACAAGATGCCCTTCGGACACCGCCATTACCGCGCCCAGACCCTGCTCTGCGGCATAGCCCGGAAGCCATTCGGCGAGCGGCCGCTGGTCGAGCAAGAATTCCCGGGCGTACCGCGAGAACCGCCCCAGCGCCCGCTCACTGCGGCCGTGCGCGATCACCGCCACGCCGCGCGCGCCCAGTTCGCGCACCACGGTCAGTCCGATCGGACTGTCGGCCCCGAGGACGAGCACGGGCCGTGCTGCGGCGTCAAAATCAGCGATCGCCAGCGGCGCCTTTCGCCGATCCCGCGCCTTTGGTTTTGTCCTTTGCCGCAGCCGCTTCGGCCTCATCCTCGCGGCGGGCCTGATCCTTTTCGGCATCGGTCGGTTCGTAATCACCGGGCACGCGCAGATAGACCCCGGTTGAGGCAAGTTCGGTCATCTCGGCGCGGGCGCGTGAAGCGCGCGCGGCAGGAAGTTCCCCGGCAATCGCCTTGGTTTCAGCCTCGACCACGACCTTAGCGCCGTCTTGCTTGACCGAGCGGTGGAACTGGTAAAGGTCGCCGACCGTCTGGTCGACATCCCCGCCCTGCACGCGAAAGCCTTTGCCCTGATACGGCAGGATGATCGTCTCGCGGTAAGTCCACCAGTCGGGGTAATCGAAGGCATAGGGCGCATCGGGGTTTAGTTCGCCCTCGCGCGCGATGTCAAAGCGCCAACCGACGCGTGAGCGGTCCATTTCGTACCAGCGCGCGCCCTGGTCGCGGGTCCAGTCCAGCGCCGCGCTGCCGGTCATGGTGACGACGAAATCGCCGGTCGCCGGATCGTCGGCGGTGACGATCTTGCCGGGAGCGACGAAATCGTAGGTATTGCGCCACAGCTTCCTCAGCTCGCGTTGCCGGTCGGCCTGCGAATAGCCCGAATAAGTCTGCCGCATGTCCGAGCCCGAACGGCCGTGGAAGCGCATCTCGCCGCTCGCCAGCGTCGGCACGTCGATCCCGCGCGAGGAATCGAGCGTGAGGCTGATCACCTGGGTCGGGCGGTCAAGCGGGTCGGGCACGATTGCAACCAAGGGCGATCCGGCTTCGATCACTGGCAGGCCGACCGTATAATTCGGCGCCTCAAGCCGGTCGAGGCTAGCATCGCCCAGCCGGGTGCCGTCGAGCCAATAGCTCTTGCCGCCCAATTGGACCTCGACAATCGCGTGGTCGAACCCTTCCATCGTTGGCAGCCGCGCCGCGACGAGATCGCCCTGCTTGGTGTTGACCAGCACCGGACGCGCAGGCACGCCAAGCTCGTTGAGCAGCGCGACCAGCAGCACGGTCTTGGCCTTGCAATCGCCGAAGCGGCGACTCCAGGTCTGATCGGCGGTGGCGGGGACGAAGCCGCCATCGTCCATGCCGAGGAACAGGTAGCGGATCTGTTCCTGCACCAGCTTCAAGGCCAGTTCGGCGCGGCGCTTGGGATCCTGGCTCTGCGCGGCGATCTTGGCGGCCTCGGCCTTGACCGGGCTGCCGGGATCGAGCGCTACTGCTTTGGCATAAAGCGGCGCGAAAGTGCGCGAGACGCCCTGCCAGTCACCGAATTCGGTGATCTCCACCGCATTGACCAGCTTGAAGCGCGACGGCGCGCCTTCGGGGCCGAGCGGTGCGGTGCCGTTGATTACATCGGCGACCAGTTCGGTGCCCAGCGCGGTCTGCTTCAGTTTGGGCTGGAGGATCCCGGGGAAGACGCGCCACTGCATCTTCTTGTCCTTGTCCCACAGCATGCGCACTCGGAAGCGGCCGAAATTGACCCCGTCGGACGGCCCGGCGACATATTCGCTGTGCCCCGCCATGGCGGGATCGTGCATGCCGATTGAATAGGCGAGTTCAACCACGTCGCCGACGCGCAAGTCCTCAGGCTGGAGCGTAGCGGTCAGCCGCCCGTCAAGCATCGCGTTTTCAAGCCCGCCTTCGCGCTGGATCACCTTGATCGCGTGGCCATCGCCAAGCAGGTCGATCGGCTGGCCCCCGCGCAAGATGCGGTACTTGTGGATCGTCAGCGTTTCGAGCGCAGGGTCCCAGTCGACCTGCAGCGCGCTGCCATCAAGCCCATGCGCCGTGCCGATCTGCCAGGCGCTCGCATAGTAGCTGGTGTCGCCCGCCCGGGCAAAGCGGACCTGCACATCGCCGAGCAGCTGGATCGTCGCCGCACCGGCGGAATCGGTCGGCGCCTTGGGCAGCGCGGCCACGTCGATCCAGCCCGCCGGCGCGGCGACCAGTGGGCGCGGCAGCGCGGCATCGGCCCTGGCCGCGCTGACCGCGCTGACCGTGACCGGCTGCGGCACGCTTTTAATCACGCCCGGCGCCTCGGCTTGGGCGGCCATCGGCAAGGCCATCAAGGCCAATGCGGCAAGCGGCAATTTCATCGATTCTCCCCTGCCCGTCCGGCTTCTTTCCCTAACGCCAGGAAGTTACGGATTTCCGAGAGCTTGTCGAGTGGGCGCGGTTACTTGCCCGCCGGCATCACCCGGCTGAGGAATTCGATCACCGCGGCGTTGAAGTCGTCGTTGCGGTCGCCCGCCACCATGTGGCCTGCGCCGCGGATGTCAGCAATCTCAAGCGCCGGGATCCGGCGCTTCAGGTCTGCCACCCCGTCGTCGGTGACGATGTCGCTCTTCATGCCGCGCACGAGCAGGGTTGGCACCCGGTCGGTCCAGTCCGCCGCATCGAGCAGATCGAGCATGTGCTTGGGATCGGCACGGGTGTCGGTCATCATCCGCTGGTCCCAGTGCCAGCGGTAGCGCCCATCGGGGTGGTGGCGCAGGTTCTTGGCCAGCCCCGAGAGGTCTTTCGGCCGGGGCCGGTCGGGATAGTATTCCGAGATCGCATCGGCCGCCTCTTCGTAGCTGGCGAAACCATCGCCGTGCGCCATCATGAAGCCGCGGATCTTGGCGACCCCGGTGGGCGACATTTTGGGGACGATATCGACCAGCACCAGCGCGGCGACATCGAAGCCGAGCGAGGCCGCGGCCAGTGCGGTCATCCCGCCGAGCGAGGCGCCGACCAGCGCGACCGGCTTGCTCCCCTGCTCCGCCACCGCGATCAGATCGCGGGCGCGGGTTTCGATCCCGTAGTCCCCGTCGGGCGACCAGTCGCTATCGCCGTGGCCGCGCAGGTCATAATTGATCGCATAGTAGCCTGCGCTTGCGAGCTGTTCTTCGCACTTGTCCCACGAATGCCGGGTCTGCCCGCCGCCATGGCCCAGCACGACGGTCGGCGCGCCGCGCGGTCCGGCGACATCGGCCGCGAGGTAGAGGTCATCGGCAAAGCTAATGCGGATCGTTTCGGTGTGCATCGGCGCGACGTTGCCCGCCCGCACCGGGACGGTCAACGCATTTTAATCGCGCGGTTAAGAGGCCCCCACGCCGCCCGATTTGCCGAGGGCGGCGATTGGCGGTAGGATCGGCGCTGACCCTGAAGCCCGGCCCGGAAGGGGAAAGACTGATGAAAGCAGCGCACATTTCCTTGCTCGCACTCGGCGGATCGCTGGCAGCGCTGGCTGGAGTGATTCAGGCTGGGACCGTCGCGCCGCCGCCAGCGACCGAGTTCTGCGCGGCCCCGGCCCGGACCAGCGCCGCCCCGGCACCCAGCGGCACGTTGCCTGCCGAGGCCGTCAGCCAGCCGGCCGGCATTCTCACCGTATCGGGCAAGGACTTGCTGGCCTCGCTGGGATGCGCGCCGCACGCCCCGGTCGCGGCCAAGGCCGGCAAGGCGCGCCCGAACGTCCGCAACAACTAGCCCGGAACCCGGTGCCGGACTTCGTCTAGGCCCGAAGCAATTCCTCGCGGCTGCGTTCGGGGCCGAGCTGGGCCCACACCGCAAGGCCGACCGCAACCGTCGCTGCAAATATTGCGATGGCGTAGGCATAATCATCGCCGCGCGCCTCGGCGATCCCGGCTTGCGAGGCGACCACATAGGAACTGAGCAGGTTGCCGGTCTGGTAGACCACCCCCGGAAACAGCGCGCGCGCCGATGGTGGGGATAGCTCGTTGAGGTGCGCCGGAACCATCGCCCATGCCCCCTGCACGCCGGCCTGAAGCAGGAACGCGCCGAGCGCGAGCAGCAGCGGGGTCGCCGCCCACAGCCCCAGTGGCAATGCGAGCAGCGCCAGCGCGCAAGCCAGCGCAATCGTCCGCCGCCGCCCGATCCGCACCGACCAGGTACCCAGGATCAGCGCCCCGGTGATCGCGCCCGCATTCATCGCCATCGCGATGTAGCTGGTCAGCTGGGTATCGTAGTGCCGCTGCTTTTGCAGGAAGGTGGGGTAAAGATCCTGCGTGCCGTGGCTGAAGGTGTTGAACAGCGTCATCAGCACCACCAGGTACAGCGCCAGCTTCCAGTTGCTGACGATCGCGCGGATCGGGTGCTGGACCACGCGGTCCTGCCGCTCGGCAAAGTGCGGGCTTTCTTCGACGTGGAGCCGCACGAACAGCACGAACAGCGCCGGGGCGAGCCCCAAAAAAAACATGCCGCGCCAACCGATATGATCGAACAACAGCCCGAAGGCGAGGCTCGCGAGGAAGAAGCCTGAGGGATAGCCCGACTGGATCAGCCCCGAGACCGGCCCGCGCAGGCGCGCCGGGATCGTCTCCATGGCGAGGCTTGCGCCGACCCCCCATTCGCCGCCCATCGCAAAGCCGAACACCGCGCGGATGATCAGGAGCTGGGTCAGAGTTTGCGCCAGCCCCGACAGCGCCGAGAGCACTGAAAAGCCCAGCACCACCATCACCAGCACTGGCCGCCGACCAAACTTCTCAGCCATCCAGCCGAACACCAGCGCTCCAACCGGGCGCATCATCAAGGTTAGCACCGAGGCATAGGCGACCGACTTGATATCGGTGCCGAACGTCTCGGAGATCGCCTTGAAGCTGAACACCAGCAGAAAAAAGTCGAACGCGTCGAGCGTCCAGCCGAGGTACGCCGCCCACACCGACATCCGCTGCGGCTTGGCCATGCCGCGCCATTCGCCGATCAAACTCTGCTGCATCGCTCAACGTCCCCCGGTTGCGGGCGCAACCTTTGCCTAAATCGAGGAGCAAGGGAACCAGCCAATTCGCGTGGCCGTGCAACAACGCCATTTTACCGCGTTACGCATTTGTAACGAAACGATTTATCGGCCCGATTGTTGTGCTGAAGTGGGGCGCACGTGCACAAAGGATTTGAGCCATGGGTGAAATGATCGACAAGGCCAAGGGCGCCGTCAACGATGCGATGGGCAAGGCCAAGCAGCACAGCGACAATTCGAACACCCGCGACGAAGGCGCTACCCAGCAGGTCAAGGGCAAGCTTCAGAAGGCCAAAGGCTCGGTCGAAGGCGCGCTTGGCGACAAGATCTGATTGAAGCATTCCGGGCGTGGCGGCACGCGCCGTCACGCCTGCGGCCTTACGTGGTCAAAAACGCCACCAGCGCCTTGACCTTTTTCTGCCGCCACTGCGGCGCGGGGGCCACGAGCCAGTAGCCGTGGCGACTGGCTTCGCTCTCGCCCAGCGCCGCAATCCGGCCACCTTCATGCCATGATCGCGCCAGCAGTGCTGGCACCCGCGCGCGGCCCATCCCGGCGGCAGCGGCGGCGAGCGCCTGCCCGGCATCGCCAACGTTGAGCAGCGGGGTGTCGCAGCCCCCCTCTTCCGATTTTGGGCCTTCGGGCGCGGGGTCGCCGGGCCAGGCGATCCAGCAGCCGTTGTTTGATTCGACTGCGCCGACATGGATCAGGCTGGCTTCGCCCATCGCCACCCCTTCAAGCTCGCCCGGCCCTTCGGCCCAGCGCACCGCGAGATCGAGGTTGGCTTCGGTAAAGTCCGCGTCCTCATCGGAAACGAGGTTGTAGCGCACCTCGGCATTGGTCTGGCGAAAAAGCGCAAGCCGCGGCGCAAGCCAGGCGGCGAAGAATTCGCGTGGTGCCGCAATGGTGTAGACGTGGCTCGATTGCCCGGCCTGCATCGCCCGCACAGCGTCCTCGAAATGGAGGAAGCCGGTGCGCAGCGCTTCGAGCCCGGCGCTCGCCTCGTCGGTCAGTTCGAGCCCCTTGGGGGTGCGGCGGAACAGCACTACGCCCAGCACATCCTCAAGCGCGCGGATTTGCTGGCCTACTGCCGCCGGGGTCACCGCCAGTTCGTCTGCCGCGCGGGTGAACGAGAGGTGCCGCGCCGCCGCGTCAAACACGCGCAGGGCGTTCAAGGGGAGATGCGTGCGCTTCATGCTCCGCCGCGCTTAGTCGGCGGTCGCAGGCGCGGCTAGCGGGAAAAACGGGATCGCTACTGCGAGCAGCGAATCGTCGCCGCGCAGGAAGGTGTAGTGCCCGGCCATGCTGCCGTGCGGCGTGCCGAGCGGGCAACCCGAGACATAGTCGTGGCTTTGCCCAGGCAGCAGCAGGGGCTGCTCGCCAACCACGCCGTCACCCTCGACATAGTTCACCATCCCGCGCCCGTCGGTGATCTTCCAGTGCCGGGTGAGCAGCTGCATCGCCTCGTCCGAGCCGTTTTCGATTCTAATGTGATAGACCCAGAACCACTTGCCTACCTCGATCTGCGATTGATCGGGTAGAAAACTGACCGCGACGCGCACGGTGATGCCCTCGGTGATCGCGGCATGCTGGAAGAGCTCTTTCATCGCGGGCAGAGATAGCGATTGGTGGCGCCCGCGACAATGGCGCTTCGACCAGCTTTATTCGGGAAGCGCCAGCACATTGGCGGCGGGGCAGCGCAGGGTGAAGCGGAAGCCTTGGGGGGCGTATTCGGTTTCGACCTCGCCGCGCAGCCGCCCGGCGGGCACGTCGCGGATGATCCTGGTGCCAAAGCCGGGCTGTCCGTTCTGCGCCACCGCAGGACCGCCGCTTTCGGTCCAGCGCAGCACGAATTCAGCATCGGTCCCCATCCCGCCGATATCCCAGGTGATCTTGACCAACCCGTCAGGCACCGAAAAAGCGCCGTATTTGACGGCATTGGTGGCCAGCTCGTGCAGCGCCATGCTCAATGCTTCGGCGGTGTTCGACTGGATGACCACGTCGGGGCCCTCGATCCGGGTCTGGCTTTCGGCCTGTTCGAGGAACAAGAGCTGCGCGTCGATCAATTCGCGCAAGGGCACCGGCGACCAGTTGCGCTGGACCAGCACATCCTGGTTGGCAGCGAGCGCGGCGATCCGCGCCTCGAGCCGGGGAATGAAATCCTCGGTGGTCGCGGCCGTGCGCCGGGCCATCGACTGGACCACCGAAAGCAGGTTCATCGAGCGGTGATTGACCTCCATCAGCAGCAATTCGATCCGCCGCTCGGCATCGCGCAGCTCGGTGACGTCGGTCGCGGTGCCGAACCAATTGACGATATCGCCGGCCTCGCAGCGCCGCGGCACCCCGCGGCACAGGAACCAGCAGTATTGCCCGCTGGCGCTGCGGATCGGGAAGGTGTCTTCCCATTCATCGCCCGATGTCAGGAACTGGGCCATCCGTTCGGTGACCCGGTCAAGATGGTCGGGATGCAGCACCGACTGCCAACCGTTGCCAAGCGCCTCGTCACCCGACTCGCCGGTGAAATCGTACCAACGGCGGTTAAGCCATGAAATGCTGCCATCCGGATTTGCGATCCAGGTGAGCTGGGCAATATTGTCGGCCAGCAGCTGGAAGCGGGTCTCGACCTCGAGCAGCGCCTTGCGCGTGCGCAGTTCCTCACCGATGTCGCGCGCCATCTTGGTCGCCCCAACCACCGTGCCGCTCGCATCCCGGATCGGCGAGACCAGCACTCCAATATCGATCAGCGTTCCGTCCTTGTGAAGACGCACGGTATCAAGCCGGTCGACCGTTTCGCCGCGCCGGATAGTGGCGAGGATCGTGTCTTCTTCATGCTGGCGGTCGGCCGGGATCAGGCGGCGAATCGGCTGGCCGATCATCTCGGCCGCGGTCCAGCCGAACACGCCTTCAGCCGCGCGGTTCCACGCGATGACCCGGCCATCCAGATCTTTGGCAATGATTGCCGCGCCGGAATCTCCGATCATTGCGGCGAACAATTCGGCTTCGTTCATCGGGCGATCGT
>JANXUP010000026.1 GCA_025356175.1 Sphingomonadaceae bacterium
TCACGCACCACGCAGCCGACCGCGCCATCGACGTGGGCTTCCAAATCCTCGTCGTTGACCCCGACGTTGCCGATATGCGGGAAAGTGAAGGTGACGATCTGCCCGGCGTAAGAGGGATCGGTCATCACCTCCTGATAGCCAGTCATCGCGGTGTTGAAGCACACTTCGCCCACCGCAGCGCCCTCTGCGCCAAATCCGCGGCCCCAGGCGACATGGCCATCGGCGAGCACGAGGACTCCCGTCGCGCCGGTCGGTTGGGGCGCGTGCGAGGTTGCGGCGTCGGCCATTTTTAAGGGCGCTCCGGGTGCGGGTTTTCCAGCGATGTTGCTAAGGTATTGCCGCTAGACACACCCCCGCCCACCGTCAACCTTTGAAAAGCGATAATCCGCCGCTAGGGACAAGCTTTCCCCATCTCAAAGGATGCCAGACAATGCTCCGCGATACGATCAAGGCCGCCCAGATCGAGGCGATGAAGTCTGGCGACAAAGCCCGGCTCGGCACCGTGCGCCTGATCCTCGCCAAGCTGAAGGACAAGGACATCGAACTGCGTACCGCCAAAATGGTGCCCGATGACGAGGTTCTGGTGGTCGATGTGCTGCAGAAAATGGCCAAGCAGCGCCGCGAATCGATTCTCATGTTCGAACAGGGCGGGCGGCAGGAACTCGCCGATGCGGAGAAGGCCGAGCTTGCCGTGATCGAAGAGTTCATGCCGAGCCAGATGAGCGAAGCCGATACCATCGCCGCAATCGCCGCGATCAAGACAGAGTTGGGTGCCGAAAGCATCAAGGACATGGGTAAAGTGATCGCCGAACTGAAGGCGCGCCACGGTGCACAGCTCGATTTGGGCAAGGCCTCGGGTCTCGTCAAAGCGGCGCTAAGCTGACATAGCGAGGCGATGTCCCTTTCCCCCCAATGGCTGGATGAATTGCGCGCGCGGATCACTCTATCGGCGGTGATTTCGCGCACGACGCGGCTGGTGAAGGCGGGGCATGAGTTCAAAGCCTGCTGCCCGTTCCATAACGAGAAGAGTCCCAGCTTCACGGTCAACGACAGCAAGGGGTTCTACCACTGCTTCGGCTGCGGCGCGCATGGCGATGCGATCCGCTGGATGACCGATCAGCGCGGGCTGTCGTTCATGGATGCGGTCAAGGAGCTGGCCAGCGAAGCAGGCCTCGAAGTCCCCGCTCCCGATCCGCGCGCGGCGGCAATGGCCGAACAGCAGGCGGGCCTGCACGATGTGCTGGTGGCGGCGCAGGACTGGTACCGCACCCAGCTTGATACGGCAGAGGGCGCGAAGGCGCGGGCCTATCTCGCCTCGCGCGGGTTCGATCCGCATACCATGGAGCGGTTCGGGTTTGGGTTTGCACCGGGCGGTCGGCAGGCGCTCAAGAGCGCGCTGAAGCAGTTCGACGAGTCGATGCTGATCGAGGCGGGCTTGCGTATCGCGGTCGATGATAAGCCGCCCTACGACCGTTTCCGCGACCGGCTGACCATGCCGATCCACGATGCGCGCGGGCGGGTAATCGGCTTTGCCGCGCGGATCCTCGATGCCGAGAAGAAGGACGCGCCCAAGTACATTAATTCGCCCGATACCCCGCTGTTTGACAAGGGCCGGACGCTGTTCAATCTCCACCGCGCCGGGCCCGCGAGCCGCCAGACCGGGCGGATCGTGGTGGTCGAAGGGCAGATGGACGTGATCGCGCTGGCCGCCGCAGGCATCGCGGATGCGGTCGCGCCGATGGGTACCGCGCTGACCGAACGCCAGCTGGAAATGCTGTGGCGACTGGTCGAAACGCCGATCCTCTGCTTCGACGGCGACTCCGCCGGGCAGCGCGCAGCGATGCGTGCCGCGACCCGCGCCCTGCCGATGCTGCGCCCGGCGCACAGCCTGAAAATCGTGCGCCTGCCCACCGGCATGGACCCCGATGATCTGATCAAGCGCGACGGAGTGGCGGCACTTGAGGCGTTGCTTGCGCAACCAATCGGTCTGCTCGACATGATCTGGGACCACGAACGCGCCGCCGCGCCGCTTGATTCGCCCGAGGACAAGGCAGGACTCAAGGCGCGGCTGATGGCGCATGTCGAGATGATCGCCGATCCCGACATCAAGGCAATGTACCGCCGTGACCTGTCCGACCGGTTCTCGGCCTTCGCATACCCGCAGCGCGAGCAACGCGCCTGGACCCCCGGCAAGCGCGGCGTCCCTGCCCCGCAACGCAGCGATCCGGCGCAGACCGCGCGGCTGCGCCGTCACTCTGCGTCGCGCGATGCGCTGTCGGCGGCGGTGCTGGCGGGATTGATGCGCCATCCGGGCGAACTGGCCCAGCACGGCGATGCCTTGGCCGGGGCTGACCTGCGCGATCCACGCTTCGCCGCGCTGATCGATGCGATGGATGATGGGCAAGCCCTTGAAACGGCGCATCTTGGCACCATATTGACCGCCCGGGGTCTGGCTGCCCCGGCTCCAGAGGAATATGCCGCGCTGCGCCTGTCGTTCCTGACGCCGGGCGCACCGGACGATCAGGCCCGCACCGAGCTTGCCTCGGCGGTGGGCCTGCTGGTCGAACGGCCCGCGCTTGAAAAGGCGCTGGCTCAGGCGACCGAGCGGTTCGAACGCGATTTTTCCGAGGGATCTTATGCCGAACAGCAGCGTTTGCTGAAGAGAAAGCTGGAATTCGACTCGCGTTTGCGCCAGATGGCCAACGCGCGTGCGGGGGCTTCGGGGGAAGCGCCTGCCAAACCAATGGCGGAATGATGGACGAAGACGAAAACACCGGCGGCAATGAAGGCAGCGATGCCCCGCTGATCGACCTCAATGAAGCCTCGATCAAGAAGTTGATCGCGCGCGCAAAAAGGCGCGGCGTGATCACTATGGACGAGCTGAACGAGGCCCTGCCGCAGGACCAGATGTCGACCGACCAGATCGAGGACATCATGTCCGCGATCAGCGAAATGGGCGTCAACATTGTCGAATCCGACGAAGACGCGATCGATCCCGAAGAAAAGGAAGTCGACGAGATCGACGAGCCGGATCAAGGTGCCGAACGCCCGGACCTGATCAAGAAGAAAGAAATCATCGAGCGTACCGATGATCCGGTGCGGATGTACCTGCGCGAAATGGGCGCGGTCGAACTGCTCAGCCGCGAAGGCGAAATTGCCATCGCCAAGCGGATCGAAGCCGGCCGCGACACGATGATCTTGGGGCTGTGTGAAAGCCCGATTACCTTCCACGCCATCATCCAGTGGTCGAACGCGCTCAACGCCGGTGAAATGCAGCTGCGCGAAATCCTCGACCTCGATGCGATGCTGTCGAAGGAACCCCCGCCCGAAACTCTGACCGAAGGCGCTGAAGAAGAACCCGACGGCGAAATTACCGAAGCCACCGCCGGGCCGTCCTACAAGGAAGAGGAAGAGGTCGAGGAAGAGCCCGCCGCTGACGAGGAAGACGAGGACGGTGAGCCCCGCACCCGCCGCCCGGTCGAAGAAGAGGAAGAGGACAACACCCTTAGCCTCGCCCAGATGGAAGCGCAGCTGAAGCCCGAGGCGCTTGAAAAGTTCGCCCATATCACCGCGCTGTTCAAGAAATTCGAACGGATTCAGAACGAGCGGCTTGGCGTCATGGGCGCCGGCGGCGCCTTCACGAACACCAAGGAAAAGAACTACCAGGCACTGCGAGAGGAACTTACCGCGCAAGTTGAGAGCGTCCAGTTCCACGCGACCAAGATCGAATATCTGGTCGACAACCTCTATGCCTTCAACCGCCGCCTGACCGCATTGGGCGGCCAGATGCTGCGCCTTGCCGAACGCCACAAGGTCAACCGCAAGGACTTCCTTGATAGCTACGTCGGGCACGAACTAGACGACGGCTGGCTCGCCTCGCAGGCCGGCAAGGACAAGAAGTGGGCCGCCTTCGCCGAGAACGAACTCGACGCGGTTGAACGGATTCGCGCCGAAGTGTCGGACATTGCGTCGGCCACCGGCATGGCGCTCACCGAATTCCGCCGGATCGTCAACATGGTCCAGAAGGGCGAACGCGAAGCGCGTATCGCCAAGAAGGAAATGGTCGAGGCGAACCTGCGCTTGGTGATCTCGATCGCGAAAAAGTACACGAACAGAGGCCTGCAATTCCTTGATCTTATTCAGGAAGGCAACATCGGGCTGATGAAGGCGGTCGACAAGTTCGAATACCGCCGCGGCTACAAGTTCAGCACTTACGCCACCTGGTGGATCCGTCAGGCGATCACTCGTTCGATTGCCGAT
>JANXUP010000097.1 GCA_025356175.1 Sphingomonadaceae bacterium
ATCTCGCAATATATCAAGGACCTGTCGGTCGAAAACCCGAATGCGCCGGACAGCTTCCAGTGGACCGACACACCGGTTATCGACGTGCAGTTCAACATCGGCGCGCGCGACGTGACCGATGAGGTCAGCGAAATCGAACTGAAGATCTCGATCACCTCGAAGGCGCAGGCCGGAACCCAGTTCCTGGTCGAGCTATCGTATGGCGGCTTGATCGGGATGCGCAACCTCGACGATCCGCAGAAGCACGCCTTCACCTATGCCGAAGGCCCGCGCCTGATTTTCCCGTTCGCCCGCCGCGTGATTGCGGATGCCGTGCGCGACGCCGGCTTCCCGCCGATGCTGCTCGAACCGATCGACTTCAACGGCATTTACCTCGCGCAGCTGCAGGCGCAGAGCGAAGCTGGCGAGGCGCCGGTCGGCACTGCCTGATAACCGGGAGCCGGGGCCTTGATAGGATGAACCTGACCAAGGCACTCGGCACAGTTGGCGGGTTGACGCTGGTCAGCCGGGTGCTGGGGCTGGTCCGTGACAGCCTGTTCGCGCGCTATGTCGGGGCGGGCTTTGCCTCGGACGCTTTCCTGGTCGCGTTCCGGCTGCCCAACATGTTTCGCGCGCTGTTTGCCGAAGGCGCTTTTGCCAGCGCCTTCATCCCGATGTTCAACAAGAAGGTCGGCGATCCCGAAGGTCAGGGTCTGGACGATGGCCTGGCCTTTGCCGAAGCGGCCTTGGCAGTGCTGCTCCCCGCGCTGGTGCTGATGACCCTGGTGCTTGAGATTTTTGCCTGGCCGGTGACTTTTGCACTGTCGGGCAAGTTCAACGGGGTTGACCCCAACGCCTTCGCCTTTGCCGTCACGTTGAGCCGGATCCAGATCCCGTACCTGCTGTTCATCAGCCTGGTCTCGCTGTTCGGCGGAATCCTCAATTCGCTGCACAAGTTCTGGGTCAATGCGGCGGCGCCGATCCTGCTCAACCTCACGCTGATCGTGGCGCTGCTCGGCTTCCACAATGCCGACCCGATGATCACCGCGCGCAACCAGGCGATCGCGGTTTCGGTCTCGGGCCTGCTGCAGCTGATCTGGCTTGCCTGGGCCTGCCGCGTCAACGGGGTGAGCCTCAAGCTGCGCCGCCCAAAGCTCAGCCCGGAGGTCAAGCGCTTGCTGACGCTGACCTTGCCGGCCGCACTGGGTGCAGGCGCGGTGCAGATCAATTTGGTGATCTCGACTGCTCTCGCCGCTTCGCTGCTGGCGCACGGCAGCGTGACCTACATCTACCTCGCCGACCGGCTCAACCAGTTGCCGCTCGGCTTGATCGGCATCGGGCTGGGCACCGTGCTTCTGCCAATGATCTCGCGCCAGCTGGGCGGGGGTGAGGAAGCAGCGGCAATGGAGACGCAGAATCGCGGGCTCGAACTCGCGCTGCTGCTGACCTTGCCGGCCACGGCCGCGCTGGTGATCTGCGGCGAACCGATCGCTGCAGGACTGTTCGGCTATGGCAAGTTCGGTGCGGCTGACGTGCACTACACCGCTCAGGCGCTGGCCTTCTTTTCGCTCGGGCTGCCAAGCTACGTGCTGGTCAAGGTGCTGACCCCCGGGTTCTACGCCAGGCACGATACCCGGACCCCGGTGCGCTTCGGGGTGATCTCGATGCTGGTGAACCTCGTGCTGAACCTGGCGCTGATCGTGCCGCTGCAGCACATGGGCCCGCCGCTGGCGACCGCCATCGCTTCGACGGTCAACACCGCCCTCCTTTACACTACGCTCAAACGGCGCGGGCATTTTGTCGCCGATGCGCGGCTGCGCAGCCGCGCGCCGCGGTTTGCGCTGGCCGCGCTGGCGATGGGCGCGGTGCTATGGACGGTGCAGGACCGGCTGCTGCCTTACCTGCACGGCGGCTGGGGCATGCGGTTTGCCGCGCTCACGCTCTTGGTATCCGCGGGCGGGATCGTCTATGCCGCCTTGACCGTGCTGTTCGGTGCCTTCACCCGCGCCGACATCGCCATCTTCTTCACGCGCAAGCCTGCGCCAACGTCCAGCGAAACAGAGTAAAGCCATGCGTATCGTCTCGGGCATCCAGCCCACCGGCAGCCTGCACCTCGGCAACTATCTCGGCGCGATCCGCAATTGGGTGCGGATGCAGGACGAGGTTGCGGCCAGCGGCGGCGAGAGCCTCTATTTCCTCGCGGATCTCCACGCGTTGAGCCAGCCGCACGATCCGGCGCAACTGACCGCAAACACCCGCGAAATGGTTGCAGCATTGCTCGCTTGCGGGATCGACCCGGCCAAGTCGGTGCTGTTTAACCAGGCGCAAGTCCCGGCGCACGTCGAACTGCAATGGCTGCTCAATGGCACCGCCCGCTTCGGCTGGCTGAGCCGAATGACCCAGTTCAAGGACAAGGCCGGCAAGAACCGTGACGGTGTATCGGCTGCACTGTTTACTTACCCGGTGCTGCAGGCCGCCGATGTGCTGCTATATCAAACGACCCACGTACCCGTGGGCGATGATCAGAAGCAGCACCTCGAACTGGCGCGCGACATCGCACAGAAGTTCAACAACGATTTCGCACACGAAGACGCGCCGGTCTTCACCTTGCCCGAACCGATCATCCCGCCCGAAGCCGCCCGGATCATGAGCTTGCGCGACGGCGCTGCGAAGATGAGCAAGAGCGATCCTTCGGACATGAGCCGGATCAATCTGACCGACGATGCCGATACGATCATGCAAAAAATCAAGAAGGCCAAGACCGATCCTGCGCCGCTGCCCTCGGACAAGGCAGGGCTGGAAGGCCGCGCGGAAGCCGCCAATCTGGTCGGCATCTATGCCGCGATGGCCGGGACCAGTGTCGATACGGTCCTGGCTCAGTTCGGCGGCGAAGGGTTCGGCAAGTTCAAGCCCGCGCTGGGTGAGCTGCTCACCGAAACACTGGCGCCGATCAACGCGCGCTTCGTCGAACTCCGCGCCGACCGCGCAGCGCTCGACGCGGTGCTGCGCGATGGCGGGGCGCGCGCCCGTGAACTGGCCGCCCCGACGCTCGCGGCCGCCTACTCTGCGCTGGGTTTGCTGCGTGGGTGAACCTGACCCAGTCCGGGGCGGTATCATTCAACCCCGATTAAGCCGACTTTGCCTAAAGCGGTTTCAATCCTAAACTTTTCGCCATTCCGTGCGTTTGATTCGCAGTGGACAGGCTTTCTGAGGAAACGGTCGATGGCTTACTCTCTGACTTTCGCCAAACGTGCCGCCGCAGCGGCTGGCGCGGCATTGCTGCTGGGCGGTCTGGCCGGCTGCGCAACACCATTTAATGCCAATGTCTCGCGCTATTCGGCGCAGCTCCCCGCACCGCAGGGCCAGACCTATGCGGTGGTTGCCGATGACAAGGCGCTCGAAGGCGGGCTTGAATTTGCGCAATACGCCAATCTCGTTTCGGCCAAGATGCAAGGCCTGGGCTATGCTCCCGCCGCCAATATGGCCACTGCCGACCTGATCGTGCGGTTCGACTACGGGGTCGACAAGGGCCGCGACCAGGTCCGCACCACCGGCTTCGTCGATCCGTTCTACAACTCATGGTACGGACCGCGCGGGGGCTCGTACTTCGGTAACGGATATTATGGCGGCTATGGCGGCTATCGCGGTCATGGCTACGTTGGCTTCCGGCCTTACGGCGCCTGGGGTTATGGCTGGTACGATCCGTGGTTTGATGAAGGTGTCGAACGTTATACCGTTTACACCAGCGGGATCTCGCTCAAGATCGATCGCCGCGACGGCAAGCGCCTGTTCGAAGGCCGCGCCGAAGCTGCATCGACCTCGAACCGCCTGCCCTACATTGTGCCCAATCTGGTCGAAGCGATGTTCACCGACTTCCCCGGCCACAACGGCGAGACGGTGCGCATCTCGGTCGCGCCGGAGAAGAACAAGCGCTGATCACTTCGATCAGTTGAACAAATGCGGGCGGGCCAGCGGGTCCGCCCTTTTTGTTTCAGCCCTCCAGCGCGGTGAGCCCGCCGGTGCTGCCGAACCCGCCTTCACCGCGCAGCGTTTCGTCGAGTTCTTCGACCTTGAGCCACGAGGCGCGGGTGACCGGTGCGAGCACCAGCTGGGCGATGCGGTCACCGCGCCGCACTTCGAACGGATCGCGGCCGTGGTTGATCAGGATGACCTTGAGCTCGCCGCGATAGTCGCTGTCGATCGTGCCGGGGGTGTTGGGCACGGTGATCCCGAATTTGAGCGCTAGGCCCGAGCGCGGGCGAACCTGGATTTCGAAACCGTGCGGAATTGCCACCACCAGCCCGGTCGCCACGGCATGCCGCGCCCCCACAGCAAGCGTTACATCTTCGGCGGCGAGCACGTCCATGCCGGCAGCCCCATCGGTGGCGTAAGCGGGCAGCTCCAGCCCTTCGAAATGCGGCAGGCGCTTGACCAGCACCGCAACGTCAGCGGGCAGCGGCTTTTTCCCGTTCGGCTGCGTGGGCGGCGAGGGCATCGGCAATCCTTTCGACGAGCGCATTGGCCACGTCGTCCTTTGCCATTTCCGGGAGATCTTCGACAGCCTTGGCGGTGACAATATGCACGGCATTGACTTCGCCGCCCATCACGCTCTTGCCATTGGACTCAGACACGTCGTTGGCGACGATCCAGTCGGCACCCTTGCGCTTGCGCTTTTCCTTGGCGTTTTCGACGACCTTCTCGGTCTCGGCGGCGAAGCCCACGACCAGCTTGGGCCGCTTTTCGCTGACCGCGACCATCGCCAGGATATCGGGGTTTTCAGTGAGCCGCAAAGCTGGCGGGGCCGAGCCGCGCTTCTTCATCTTATGGCTGAGTTCGTCAGTGCTGCGCCAGTCTGCCACCGCAGCAACCATCACCGCGACATCCGCCGGCAACGCCTTTTTCACGGCATCGGCCATTTGCCGCGCCGTTTCGACCTGGATCCGGTCTACTCCCGGCGGGCAAGCCAGGTGGACGGGGCCGGAAACCAGCGTGACCTTGGCCCCGGCGCGGGCTGCGGCAGCGGCGATGGCATAGCCTTGCTTGCCCGAAGAACGGTTGGCAATATAGCGCACCGGATCGATCGGCTCGTGCGTGGGCCCGGCGGTGACGAGCATGTGCCGGCCTGACAGCGGGCCATCCTCGGGCCGCACGAACGAACCCTCATCGCCGGCGAAATCGGGCTGCCCGGCCAGCGGATCGGCGCGCATTTCCTCAAGGAACACCTCGGGAGCGGCGTCGGGATCGCCCTTGACGATGTGATTGATCGCGTCGGGATCGGTCGGCGGAGCGGCTTTGGCCTTGCCCTTCTTGGACAGGATCGGCGCGGTGAGCAGCACTTCGGGCGGCACTTCGGCCGGCGGCTCGTCCACCGGCGGCAGGTCGTGGTCCATGTCCACTGCATCGAGATCGATCACTGGCCCGGTGAAACTGCGGTTGATCAATCCGGACGAGAGCCCGCCCAGCCCGCTGTCTTCGCCATGCGGAGCTTCGAACACATCGAAATCAAGCTCAGGCTCGGGCGCGGGGAGCAGCAGCATGTCAAGGTTCAACAGCGTGCAGATCGCGTTCCAGATCTGGGCCGGTTCGGGCAGCCGCCCCGCCCCGAATTCGCCGCAAGCCATCGGGCCCTCGTCAGGGTCGAGCACGTGAATCCCGCGCTCGATCAGGTTCCTGACATTGTCCTGAGTCGCGGCATGCTCCCACATCCGCACATTCATCGCAGGCACCGCCATCACCGGCGTGTCGGTGGCGAGCAGCAGCGTGGTGGCGAGATCATCGGCAATGCCGTGCGCCATTCTGGCGAGGAGATCGGCCGTCGCCGGACAGACCACGATCAGGTCGGCCGAGCGCGAGAGCTGGATGTGCCCCATCTCGACTTCGTTGGTGAGGTCCCACAGCGTGGTGTGCACCGGGTTCTCGCTCAGCGCTGCCAAAGTCATCGCGGTGATGAATTTCGCCCCGCCTTCGGTCAGCACGCAGGTGACCTCTCCGCCGCTCCGGCGGATCAGGCGCACCAGTTCACAGGCCTTGTAAGCGGCAATACCGCCGCCGACGACCAGCAGGATTCGTGGGGTGCTCATGATGACCCGCTTGTGCAATGTCGTTCCCTTGTGCGCAACAGGCTTTGAATCCGGCAGTACATCGGCCAGAATGGCTAAATCGGCATTTATGGGGAGGGTTAACGCCTTGCGAACACTACTGATCGGACTGATCTTCGTGGCTGGAATGTTCAACCTGATGCTGGGCATCGGCTTCCTGGTCGACCCCGCCGGAACCGCCGCCAGCTTGGGCGTTTCGTCAACCGGTCCGCTGGGGCTGGCCACCTTGCGCGGCGATTTCACCGGTTTCTTCGTGGTGATCGGGCTGTGCATGCTGCGCGGCGCGTGGAAGCGCAACGGCGATGTCCTGTTGGTCCCCGCGGCCTTGTTCGCAATCGCCTTTACCGGCCGCGCGGTAACTGCGGCGCTGAACGGCACCGCTCCGGGCTTCTACCAGCCGATGGCGTTTGAGGCCGTGCAGTTCGCGCTGCTCGTGCTCGGCTGGCGCTGGGTCCCGCACCACAAGGTCGGCGAACTGACTGGTTAACGGGCTGCCCTGGCGAGCGATGTCACCGCGCGCGGCATGAAGGTCAGTCCGCCGAACATCACCGGAGCGATTACCGCGCCCCAATAGAAGTTGTCCGCGCGGCCGGCGAGCATGAACAGCAGGCCATAACCCAGGAACAGCAGCGCCGCCGTGCTCCCCAGCGGGCTTTTCCAGCCGGCCCAGCCCAGCACCATCAGCAGGACCAGCGGCCCTGCCAGGAAATGCGGCAGGAAGCGCAGATTACTGGACAACACGATGCTTGATAGCCAGCCGGACAGGCCCCGGATCACCAGCCAATCGGGGCCAATCACATCGCCTGGCCGGACCTGCTGCGCCACCAGATGCAGGTGGATCCCCAGATAGACGAAGAAGCCCGCAATCAGGGCGAGCCACGCCGCGCCTTCCTTCCACTCGCGCCGCCACAGCGCAGTCGCCGCCATCAGCATGACATAGGGCAAGGCGTGTTCGCGGATCGCCAGCGCCAGACCTGCTGCCAGCACCGCGCCAAGCCATTTACTGCCCGGCCGGTGCAGGCCGAGCGACAAGGCAATGAGCATGCCCGCCCACAATTCGTGCAGCACGAAATAATACCGGTTGAGCCCCAGTGATGCACCCATGAAGATCAGCGCGGTCCCGATCCGCTGATAGCGTGCTCCGCCGGGCTCTGCGCCAAGCCGCCCCCACCAGGCCCACATCACCGCCGCAAGGAGCACCACCGCCGCTGCAACTTCGCCCGGAACGATCCTGGCATCGCCTTGCCCGCGATCGCCCAGCCACATGTCGAGATACGCCATTGTCGGCAGCCGCACCGCAACGCCGGGACGCAGCGGATAGTCGCTCTTGCGGTGCTCATCGGCCACCGCGACGTAGTAATTCTCGCCCTTGGAAATGCGCGCGATCACCCGGTCGTAAAGCGCCAGATCATCATCGCGCGGCCGCGCCGCAACCGCAGCCGCTTTCCCGGTCACCGCGTCGACGAACCCGACAACCGGCTTGTCCATTTTGCCCGCCGTGATCGGGACCAGCGCCGCAAGCACCAGCAGCGCTGCCAGCGCAGCAATCAGCAGCCGCGCGGCACCGCGCGGCCAGGCGGCGAAACGGTTGGTCGGATCGATGGCGTGTTCGTGCATGGCGTCCCCTTAACGCGCCATGTGCATGGCGCGAGTCAAGCTGGCAAGCCATCCATGGGCCGCCGCTGGCTTGCAGTTCATAGCCGCCGCCCTACATAGGGCGCGAAAGGATTTTGGGCGCATGAACGAGGAACAGCCAAGCGGAAGTCCGTGGGTCAAGAACCTGGCAATCTGGGGCAGCGTCGCGCTGGTGCTCGCGCTGCTCATCTCGGTGTTCAACCCGCGCGGCGATGCCGCAGCGACCCAGCTCAGCTATTCCGATCTGCGCGCCAAGGTTGCCGCAGGGCAAGTCGCCTCGGTTCAAGTTGGCGAGACCAAGATCCTCGGCAAGTACAAGGACGGCAAGCCGTTCATGTCAGTGCCGATCCCGAACGACACCTCGCTTCAGGGGCTGCTTCAGGCCAACAACGTCCAGTACGACGGCAAACCGCCCGAAGAGAGCAGCCTGCTGGTCGTACTGCTGATCCAGGTTCTGCCGGTCCTCCTGTTCCTTGGCCTCGCGGTGTTCGTGCTGCGCCAGATGCAAAAGGGCGGCGGCGCGGGCGGAGCGATGGGGTTTGGCAAGAGCAAGGCCAAGATGCTCACTGAAAAGCAGGGCCGGGTGACCTTCCAGGACGTGGCCGGAATCGATGAAGCGCGCGAGGAACTGGAAGAAATCGTTGAATTCCTGAAGGACCCC
This sequence comes from Sphingomonadaceae bacterium, assembly GCA_025356175.1. Lineage (GTDB taxonomy): Bacteria > Pseudomonadota > Alphaproteobacteria > Sphingomonadales > Sphingomonadaceae > Novosphingobium. Next base: position 8,374 of record JANXUP010000097.1, read on the forward strand.
AGCCGCTTTGCCAAGCTGGGTGGGCAGATCCCCAAGGGTGCGCTGCTGGTCGGCTCGCCCGGAACCGGCAAGACCCTGCTGGCGCGCGCGATTGCGGGCGAGGCGGGCGTGCCGTTCTTCACCATTTCGGGCTCGGACTTTGTCGAGATGTTTGTGGGCGTCGGCGCGAGCCGGGTCCGCGACATGTTCGAACAGGCCAAGCGCAACGCGCCATGCATCGTGTTCATCGATGAAATCGACGCAGTCGGTCGCCATCGCGGCTCAGGGCTGGGCAATTCGAACGACGAACGCGAACAGACGCTTAACCAGCTGCTGGTCGAGATGGACGGGTTCGAGGCCAACGAAGGCATCATCATCATCGCCGCGACCAACCGCCCCGACGTGCTCGACCCGGCGCTGCTGCGCCCCGGCCGGTTTGACCGCCAGGTGGTGGTGCCGCTGCCCGATATCGAGGGCCGCGAGAAGATCCTCGGCGTGCACATGAAGAAGGTTCCGCTCGCCCCCGATGTCGATACGCGCACGCTGGCGCGCGGCACCCCGGGGTTCTCGGGTGCCGACCTCGCCAACCTCGTCAATGAAGCTGCCTTGCTCGCCGCGCGGCGCAACAAGCGGCTGGTTGCGATGCGTGAGTTTGAGGATGCCAAGGACAAGGTCATGATGGGCGCGGAACGCCGCAGCATGGTGATGACCGAGGACGAGAAGAAGATGACCGCCTACCACGAGGCCGGGCATGCTATCGTCTCGATCAACGAGGCCGCGAGCGATCCAATCCACAAGGCCACGATCATCCCGCGCGGCCGCGCGCTGGGCATGGTCATGCGGCTGCCAGAACGCGACAGCTATTCCTATCACCGTGACCAGATGCTCGCCAACCTGTCGGTCTCGATGGGCGGGCGCGTCGCCGAGGAATTGATCTTCGGGCACGACAAGGTTTCGTCCGGGGCTTCGTCGGACATTCAGTACGCCACCGGCCTCGCCCGCAACATGGTCACCCGCTGGGGCATGTCCGACAAGCTCGGCCCGCTGCAGTATGAGGACACCCAGGAGGGCTATCTCGGCTACGGCGGCTCGGCGCGGACCATGTCTTCGGTTGAAACCAACAAGCAGATCGATGCCGAAATCCGTTTGCTGGTCGATACCGCGCACAAGCGCGCGACCGATATCCTGACCAAGCACAAGGACAAGCTCGAGTTGCTCGCCAAGGCCATGCTCGAATTCGAGACGCTGTCAGGCGACGAGATTACCGAGCTGATGCAGACCGGCAAGATCGATCGGCCCGATGCACCGGCTCCGGGATCGGGGCTGACCGAAGTGCGCGGTTCGTCGATCCCGCGCGCGGGCAAGCGCTTTGCCGGCGCTGCAGCGCGCGAGCGGGCTGAACCCTAACCGATCGAAAGTGCCAGCACCGCCATGGCAAACAGCATCAGGGCGATCATGGCCGCGAAGCTTAACGCAATGGTCCGCCACAGCGCGCCGGTGCGCGTCAGGCCATAGGTCTCACGCAGCTGCCGGTGCATGTGGAACGGCACGTAGAGCATCAGCAGCGCGATCAGCCCGCCAAGGCTGGTCCAGACGTTGATCGCGGTAATCGCGGCCAGCACGATCAGCATGAAACTGAGCGAATAGGTCACGAACACGATGTGATCGTAAATGTGGAAGCGCCGGCTGAACGGAAACAGCAGCCACACGAACGGCACGCTCAGCGGGATCAGCAGCCAGCTGTATTTGTAAGCGCTCGACTGCACCTTGAACATTGCCAGGTCGGGGTTGGCAACTGCCGTGTCCCAGGACTGATTGATGCCTTTGGCCCATTCCGGGCCAGAGGCCGCGCCTGACGAGATTTTGACTGGCGGACCTTTAGTGGTGTTCTTGGCATTGCTGGTGCGAATGCCTTCGAGCGCGGCTTGGGCCCCGACCAGCTCTCCCTCGATCGCCGCAGTTGGCTGGTGGGCCTTCTCCGCCGCCGCCAATTCCGCCTTGATCGCTGCGACGTGCCCCGTCGCCTCGCCTTGCGCAGACGCGCCTTCCGGGCCGACTACGGCATTATTGTTCTGGTCGAAATGGATCGGCTCGCCCGCGAGGTTGAACAGCGCAAAGGTCAGGAACACCACGAACAGGAACAGCGCGATCGGGCTGACATAGCTGGCCCGGCGTCCATCGATATATTCGCGGGTCAGCTTGCCCGGGTGCCAGGCGAGCAGCGGCAAGGTGCGCCAGATCTTTCCCTCAAAGTGGAACACCCCGTGCGCAAGGTCATGGAAAAACGCGGCGATGGTCTTGTGGACATGCGCCGCCTGCCCGCAGCTATGACAATGACTGCCGAGCAACTGCGTGCCGCAATTAAGGCACGCCCGTTCATGCGTGTGGCCATCGTTCGATGCATTGGCCATCGCTTCGCCGTGCGCCGGTTCGGCCGCGCGTGCGGCCAGCGCACCCGCCGCGATATCGCCAATCAACTGTCCTGGATCGCTCAATTGTCTGGTCTCCGCCCTGGGCTTCATTCATGGTCTGGCAAGCCGTCAGAGGTCAAGTCAGGCGCCGAACAAGAGGGGTAATACATGTCGAGACGCGAATTGACGACGTTCACCGCAGGTATCGCAATCGCTGTTGCGTTCGCCGCGCCGGCCTTGGCTGCGGCGGGGGATATGAACGTTGCCACGTTCCTGGCCAAAGCCGACGCGCTGAAGAGCCAGGGCGCGATGGCGATGTTTTCGGGCGATGTCGATGTGCTGAAAGGCGAAGGCAAGGCCGCCGCCGAATCGTACAAGGCCCGCCTGCTCAAGGAGCGCGCGGCCGGTCATCCCTCCAGCTGCCCGCCGCAGGGCACCGGGATCAATACGGATGAACTGCTTGGACACCTCAGAAGTTACCCGGCAAATGTTCGCCCGCGAGTGTCGATGAAGCAGGCGATGGCGGACTTTTTCATCCGCAAGTATCCCTGCCGCAAGCCCTGATTGCAAAAAGGCCCGCCTCCTTGCGGAAGCGGGCCCCTAAATCTCATAGACGCGAAGGCTATCCCTCGTAATCGCCGCCGATCGAAGTGTTGCGGACCGGCGCGGCAGCGGTAATGCGCAGCGCTTCAGCCGACTGGCTGAGCGAGCCGACATCATCGACCTCGTCGTCATCCTCAGGCAGCACGCGCTGGAGCGAGGTGATCACCGATTCCTTGAGATTGCCGGGGTTCACCGTCGTGTCGGCAATTTCGCGCAGCGCAACAACCGGGTTCTTGTCCCGGTCACGCTCGATCGTAATCTCGGCCCCGCCCGAAATCTCGCGTGCGCGCTGGGCAGCAAGCAGAACCAGGTCGAACCGGTTGGGGATCTTGTCGACGCAATCTTCAACGGTAACGCGCGCCATGGGCACTCCAGATTTCAGTAAATAGCAGGAAAGCGCCGCGCCTAGAGGCTCGGTGCGCAGGAGTCAAGATTTTCGCTGCCTTTGCGCCGGGTCGCGGCGCATGGCAAGAAGCTGTCCGATGCCCACGCCCTCCCCTCAGCCCCGGTCCTACCGGCCGGAAATCGACGGGCTGCGCGCGGTTGCGGTGCTTGGCGTGATGCTGTTCCACGCCGGGGTGCCGCAGCTCGCCGGGGGCTATCTCGGCGTTGATGTGTTTTTCGTGATCAGCGGCTACCTGATCACGGGCATCGTGGCAGACAGCGGCGGCGGCCTGTCGCTTGCGCAATTCTACATCCGGCGAGTGCGGCGGATCGTTCCGGCGATGCTGCTGACCTTTGCCCTCGTCACCCCGTTCGCCTGGGCCTTGCTGCTGCCCGACGGCCTGGAGAATTACGGCCAGTCGCTATTCGCCAGTGCGGCCATGGCCAACAATGTGCTGCTGTACCTGACCGGCGGCTATTGGGACATTGCAGCAGAATTGAAGCCGCTGATGCACACCTGGTCGCTGGGGGTGGAAGAGCAATATTACCTGCTGCTGGTGCCGCCGATGCTGTGGCTGGTCCGGCGCGGTTCGTCACCGCTGCTGCGCCGGGCGCTGGCCGGCATCGCCATCGCCAGCCTGGCCCTCGCGGGGTGGCTGGGGTCGAGCAATCCGGCGCTCGATTTCCTGATCCTGCCCAGCCGCGCCTGGGAGCTGGCGCTGGGCGGACTGGTCGCACTCTACCCGCGGCGGACCTCGCCGTTCGTGGCCAGCCTCGGACTGGCCGCCGCAGTCGCGCCGATGGCCTGGTTCGGCAGCGAGCAATCCGCACCCGGTCTTGCCGCGCTGCTCCCGGTTGGCGGCAGCGCGCTATTCCTGTGGGCGGCGGACAGCACCAGCGGACCCGGCCGTCTGCTTGCCGCCCGCGTGCCGGCGGGGATCGGCCTGACGAGCTACAGCGCCTACCTGCTCCACCAGCCGCTGTTCGCGCTGCTCCGCGCGGTCAGCTTGAACGAGCCCGATCCCTGGCGTCTGGCGCTGTGGATTCCCGCAGTTCTGGCGGCGGCGTGGCTATCGTGGCGCTGGGTGGAAAGCCCGGCCCGCGATGCGCGGCGGATCGGCAACCGCGCCGTGTTGCTCATCTGCGGCGGCGGCACCTTGCTCGCCATGATCGCCGGGCTGACCTTGCATTTCAACGCCGGTTTCGTCAGCCGCTGGCCCGAACTTGCCGGGGTTGGCCGTGCGGGTAACATCGCATATGTCGACAGCGTGCGGCGGCTGGCGGCGACCCGGCTCGACCCAGCGCAACGCGCCAGCAACGTGATCGTGATCGGTCACAGCCAGGCGCGCGACTTCATCAACATGGGGCTGGCCAGCGGGCACTTGAGCGAGGCACAGGTGCGCTATGCCGAAGTCAACCTGTGCACGCCGGCGCTGCCGATCGATGCGACGCGCGCGGCGCAGGAAGCGGATTGGGCGGTATTCTCGATCGGGCTCAATGGCGTTTCGGCGCGGTGCCTGATGGGCTGGTCGCAGGCGCTGCGCGCGGCTGGCATGCATCACGTGCTGGTGCTGGGACCAAAGCAATTCGGCTTCTCCAACGCAGCCGCCATGCGCCTGCCCGCCCCGCAGCGTTACGCACTGCGCGTGCCGCCGCGCCCGCGCGAACTGGATGCCGACGCCGAAGTGCGCGCGGTGATCCCGGTGGCCGACTACATCGACCTGTTCGTGCTGCTGGGCGACACTAAAGGCCGGATGCCAGTGTTCACCCCCGACCGCCGCTTCATCACGCAAGACGGCCGCCATCTGACCCCCGGTGGCGCGAAGTGGCTGGGCGAAGTGGTCTTTGCGCAGCCGCAGCTGAGCGGGCTGAGGCGGAGCCCATAGAGCCAGTTGGCCTAATCGTCGTAGCTGTGCGCTGCCATGCTATCGTCGGCAAGATCGCTGAACCGGGTGATCCGCGCTTCGAAGCGCAGCCGGACCTTGCCGGTCGAGCCGTGGCGCTGCTTGGCGACGATCAGTTCGGCGAGGCCGTGGACCCGTTCCATCTCGGACGCCCAGGCAGAGTGCAGCTCATGGGTCTTGCCGTCATCGCCGTCGGTTGGCTGCTTGGGTTCCTTGTTGGCGATGTAATAATCCTCGCGGAACACGAACCAGACCATGTCGGCGTCCTGCTCGATCGAGCCCGATTCGCGCAAATCGGAGAGCTGCGGCCGCTTGTCCTCGCGCTGTTCGACCGCGCGGCTGAGCTGTGACAGCGCGATCACCGGTACGCCGAGTTCCTTGGCGAGCGTCTTGAGGCCGCGGCTGATCTCGGAGATTTCGTTTACCCGGTTATCGGTGCTGCGCCCCGAACCCTGGAGCAGCTGGAGGTAATCGACTACCACCAGCCCGATATTGTGCCGCCGCTTCAAACGCCGCGCGCGGGTGCGCAGCGCGGCGATTGACAGCGCCGGGGTATCATCGATGTACAGCGGCAGTTCGGCGAGCCGCTGGCTGGCGAAGGAAAGCTGCTGGAAGTCCTCGCGGCTGATCTTGCCCATGCGCAAGGCTTCGCTGCTGATCCCCGATTGCTCGGCCAGGATACGCGTGGCGAGCTGGTCGGCGCTCATTTCGAGGCTGAAGAACGCGGTCGCCGCGCCCACCGACTTGTCCGGCGCGATCCCGTCAGCCAGATCGCGGCGCAGCCGGTCGGCAGCATTGAAGGCGATGTTGGTGGCGAGCGCGGTCTTGCCCATGCCCGGGCGCCCGGCAAGGATGATCAGATCCGAATCGTGCAGTCCGCCGATCTTCTCGTTAATCGTGGTGAGGCCGGTGGTCTTGCCCGAGATGTGACCGCCCGACAGCAGCGCCTGCTCGATCATGCCCAGCGCGGTGCGGGTGGAAACCGCAAAGGGCTGCGCCTCGCTGCCGGTCGCCGCGCCTTCGGCCACCTGGTACAGCGCCGCCTCGGCCGCGGCGATCTGCTCCATCGGCTCGACGCTCTCGCTGGTGTCGAGCGCCGAATTGACAAGGTTGCGCCCCACCGAAATCAGTTCGCGCAACAGGGCGAGGTCATAGATCTGCTCGGCCAGTTCGCGCGGGGCGAGCAAGCCTTGGCCGTCGGCGGTGAGCCGGGCGAGGTAACCCGCTCCGCCCAGGTCCTTGAGCGCCTCGTCCGCTTCGAAATAGGGCCGCAGCGTAACCGGGGTGACCACCGCCTTGCGGTCAAGCAATTGCAGCACGCGCTCGTAAATCCGGGCGTGGACCGGCTCGAAGAAGTGGCTGGGCCCGAGCGGGGTGTTGAGTTCCTCGATCACCCGGTTGTCGATCAAGGCCGCACCCAAAAAGGCGGCCTCGGCCTCGACATTGGAGGGCAGCGCGCGCGCGGCGGTCTCGTCGGGGCGGGTGATCAGATCGGTTTCGGCCATGTCAGGCTCAATGCGCGTGGGCGCGAAACCATTCAAGCCGCAGGCGAGGACCAAATCATCCACAGGCTGTGGAAGCCGGGAATAGCATGGCAGATTCCGCCTAAAGGAAGACCTTGCCCCCCATTGCTGCATTTGCGAGAAGCCGCCCCAGCATGGCGGACCCGCGGATCATTCATATCGAACTCGACGAGGCGACCATCCTGTGGCGCAACGCCGATATCGAGCAGGAACGCCGGATCGCGATCTTCGACCTGATCGAGGAAAATACGTTTCGGCCGCTGCGCGCGTGGGAGGCTGGCCATCAGGGACCTTACCGGGTCAAACTGGCGGTGGAGGAAGGACGGCTCGCGCTCGAAGTGGCCGATGCGGACGGTCAGGTGCTTGAACTGCTGGTGCTCGCGCTGGGCCGGTTTCGCCGCCCGATCCGCGACTATTTCGCGATCTGCGACAGCTATTACCAGGCAATCCGCAAGGCCACCGCAGCCGAGATCGAGACGATCGACATGGCCCGACGCGGTGTCCACAACGAAGCGGCTGAATTGCTGGTCGAGCGGCTCGAAGGCAAGGTCGAAACCGACTTTGCCACTGCAAGACGGCTGTTCACTTTGATCTGCGTGCTCCATATCAGGGGCTGAGGGGTCGATTCACAGCA
>JANXUP010000112.1 GCA_025356175.1 Sphingomonadaceae bacterium
GCGATCTCGGACAAGCCCGATGACAAGCCGGCCATGGGCGGCATGGGCGGCGGCGGCATGGGCGGCATGGGCGGGATGGATTTCTGATCCGAACTGCTTCGTCCAAGCACAAATCGGGCAAGCACAAATCGGGGCCGGGAAGAGCGATCTTTCCGGCCCCATTTTCTATGGGTTCCCCCATAATACTCGCCTCCCCGCACAAATCGCGCGGTTCGTCGCGTGCGGCTAGGCGTTCTTGCTGACGTTAGCCAAACAGAAAGCATGTTTCGGCTAACGCAAATCGCATGACCAAGGGACTGATTTCGCGGGTGATTGCCAGCCTTGCGCTGGCCGGATCGGTGTTTGCGCCGATCGCGCCTGCATATGCCGGTTCGCTTGAAAGCGAATTCGACCACGCTTTTGTCGCTTCTGTGCCGCTGCGCAGCAGTCAGACCCAGACCCCGGCCAAGGCCGTTCAGGTCAAGGTTCAGCCCAAGGTCCAGGCCAGCACCGAATCGGCGCAGCGTGCGCTGCCGGGATCGGTCCGGCCCTATATTGCCCAGCCGCGCCCGGTCTCGTACGCCTCTTCCCTCGACGCGCAGGTCTTCGCGCTGGCAGACGGCAGTTCGGGCCGCATCGGCGTTGCGGCGATCGATCTTGCCACCGGCCGTTCGGTCAATGTCCTGGGTGACACGCCTTTCCCGATGGCCTCAACTGTCAAAGTAGCCATCGCCTCGATTTTCCTCGACATGGTGGATCAGGGCAAACTCAGCCTCTCGGCCAGCTATCCGCTGATGGTTCCGGTCAAGTCGAGGAAGTATTCTTCGCTGGTTGCCCCGGTCCGCGCCGGATCGCTGTTGACCGGGCAGCAATTGATCGAACGCTCGCTGATCCATTCGGACAATATGGCAACCGATGCGTTGCTCGCCGCAGTTGGCGGACCGCCGGCGGTCAACCGCTGGTTGCGCGCGACCGGCAATTCAGGCCTGCATGTTGACCGCGACATTGCCACGCTGGTGCGCGATGACGGCGAATACGATCCCGCGCGGATGATCGACAGCCGCGACAGCGCCACGCCGCGAGCAATGGTGAGCCTGCTCGCGGGCCTCTACCAAGGCCGGTGGCTGTCATCCGCCAGCCGTTCGTTCCTGTTTGCAACGATGGAACAATGCGTTACCGGCAAGCACCGGATGCGCTCGCAGCTGCCTGGCGATGTCGTTGTGGCGCACAAGACCGGAACACTGGCCAACACTTCAAGCGACGTTGGCCTGATCCAGACCGGTGACGGGCATGTCTATGCGGTGGCGATCTATGTCACGGGGCAAGGCGGGCATTCGAGTCGCGACGAGAAGATCGCGCAGATTACCCGTGCGCTCTACGATGGCTACCAGGTTGAAAGCAGCGGTTACCGCGTGGCTGTGCAGCACTAGTTTTCTTCGGTCCTGAAACCCCAGCCCCGTTCGTCCTGAGGAGCGGCAGAGCGTAGCGAAGTCGCGTTTCGAAGGACCGCGCGCTCGCGGTGGTTCGAGACGGGCCTTCGCACGAGCTCAGTCCCTCCTCACCACGAACGGTGATGGTGACATTGACTCAGTCTTTCGCGAACATCGCCTTCCTCGGCCCCAGATAGCCGAACAGGTACGCGCCCACTTTGCGCATCTGGATTTCTTCGGCGCCTTCGGTGATCCGGTAGCGGCGGTGGTGGCGATAGATGTGCTCGAACGGCTTGTGGCGTGAATAGCCGATCCCGCCATGGACTTGCATCGCGCGGTCGGCGGCTTCGCAGACCAGCCGGTTCGCATAGTAATTGCACATACTGATCTTGTCGGAAAGCTGGTGCTCCAGCTCCTTGTGCGGCAGCTGGTCCATCTCCCACGCAGTCTTGTAGATCATCGAACGCAGCATCTCGCACTGGGTGGCAAGCTCAACCAGCGGGAACTGGATCCCCTGGTTGCGCGCCAGCTCCTGCCCGAACGGCTTGCGTTCCCGCGCATACTTGACCGATTCCTCGACACAATAGGTCGCTGCGCCCAATGAACTGGCCGCCTGGCGGATGCGGTTCTGATGGACGAAGCTCTGCGCGATCGAGAGCCCGCGGCCTTCCTCACCGAGCACCGCACTGTCGGGCACCCAGCAATTCTCGAAATGCATCCGTGGGTGGTCGGTCGGCATGTTGAAGGTCCACATGTACTCGTCGACCACCATGCCGGGGGTGCCCGCCGACACGAGGATGCAAGTGATCCCCTTGGCATCGCCGTCCTTGCCCGAGGTGCGGCAGAATGCGGCACAGTGGGTGGCGACGTGCATCCCGGTGATCCACATCTTGCGCCCGTCGATCCGCCAGCCGGGCACGCCATCGCGGGTCTCGCGCACGGCTTTGGTTTCCATGAAGGTCGCGTCCGAGCCGTGATCGGGCTCGGTCAGCCCGAAGGCGACGCGGCGCTTGCGCTCGAACCCGCCGAGGATGAATTCCTCCTGCTGTTCGGGCGTACCAAAGTGTTCGAACATGTTGACGAAGGGAAAGTTGCCGACGATCGAATGCTCGTTCTGCAGGTCGTTGTGCAGGCCCAGGCCCATCGCGGCAAAGCGGTCGCGGATCACCGCCATCCACAGGTTCGAACCGTCCTTGCCGCCGTACTTCTTCGGCGCCGAAAAGCGCCAGTGCCCGGCCTTGTCGGCGCGGATGCTCGCCTCGCGCAGCAGCATCTCCCATTCGTGACGCGGCAGGCCCTGGTTCTCGAAATCGGTCCGCGCATATTCGCGGCGGTGGTCGAAGAACCGTTCGTTGTCGTCCTGGGCCTGAAGCGGCTTGATCTCGGCCGCGATGAATTTGTCCAGTTCGGCCAGATAGGCCGTCAATTCGGGGGCGATCGCAAAATCCATCTCAGGTTCCTTCCCAGTACGCCCGCGCCGCAGCGAGGGCGGGATATTTCGGCATGTCGGCGGCGAGCTTGCTCAGCGCCATGCGGCGCAGCTTGGCCAATAGGCCCGGTGTGGCGAGGTTGGCTTTGCCCTCGATCAATGCCGCGGCCAGCGCAGCATCTTCGGCGCTCGGCCGCAACTCAAGCTCGCGCGTCACAATCCCCAGCGCATTGCGAGCCACCGCCAGATCGAACTTGCCGCGCCCGCTGACCAGCGGTTTGATGTCGCTCGCCAGCCATTCGGAAACCGCGTTCAGGATTTCCGCGCCGCTGGGTTCGCCGCTTCCAGGCTGCAACGGGGCAGTGGCCGGTGGCAATGGGCGCTCACGCTCCTCCGCCGGAGCCTGGTCTTCAAGCAGCAGCAGCAGGTCGAGCTCTTGTTCAGCGGTGCGCCGTGCCACCACGACCCGTTCGACCGAGCGATCGTGCCCGGCGCGCCAGAACCCGCCCATCTGCAAACAGCCGAGCGCCCACCAGAAGGTCCGGTAGATTGTCCAGAACTGGAAGCGTTCGGGGTCGAAGCTTTCCCCGCCAGCAGCCTCGTAAGCGCTTGCCAGTTCCTCGGCCGAGGTCAGGCCGTAGCCCGGTCGATCGGGCCGCGAAAAGCGCCACACGGTCATGCAACCGAAGGCCAGATCCTCGTGCCAATCCCCAAGATGAGCCAGTTCCCAATCGAGCACTCCGGTCAGGCGGCCATGCGCGAACATCAGGTTGCCCAGCCGGAAATCGCCGTGAACCAGCCGCGGCGTTACAGGGGGCGGAATGTTGCTTTCGAGCCAGCGCAACGCGAGCGCCAAGATCGGACGATCGCCGCCATAGCTGAGAAAACGCTGGCGCAGCTCGCCCAGTGCCGCAGCGGTGTCCATCACCGGGACCTTGAGGCCGGCGGGATCGATGCGGTGGGTTGCGACCAGTTCGCGCGCGATATCGGCGATACCCAGCGCCGGGTCAGCGTCGGCGAGGAACAGGTTGGGATCAGGCGAGCCTGGGATCGAGCGCATGACATAGCCTGAGCCGATGCCGTCACCCGGTTCCAGTTCGGTGAGCACTTCGGGCGCCATAACCCCGGCGGCGTGGGCAGCCCGGATCAGCGCAGCTTCGGCGGCGTGGTTCAGTGGCCGCCCGACCATCATTTCCAGCGATGGAGCGCGGCGCAACACGCAGACTTCGTCGCCCGCCATGAACCGCCAGCTTTCCATGTTGGCCCCGCCGGACAGGCGTTCCAGCCCCTGGGGTGCGGGCAAGCCGACGCGAGCAAGCGCCGCGGTCAGGCCGCGGATCAGCGCTTCGCCGTGTGCTCCAGTCTGGCCCAGGGCCGGGGAAGTGGTCACGCCGCATCCTCCTGACGGCGCTGTGGCCGCTGCGATGCGGGTTTAATCGCGCGATTAAATAAGATCAAGCCGATGCGCGCGGCGGGCAAAGAAAAGGGGCGCCAGGTTGCCCCGGCGCCCCAATCCGTTTGCCTGACGGCGAAGATTACATCTTGGTCGCAGCGTCCGAAGCAGCCTTGTCAGCAGCTGCGCCAGCAGCCTTCACCGAATCGGTGGCAGCCGAGCTGGCAGCCCCAGCAGCGGTCGAAGCCGACGAAGCAGCCGAGGTAGCAGCGCCCATGGCATCCGAAGCGGCGCCCATGGCATCCGAAGCGGCGTCGGTGGCGACTTCCGAAGCGACGGCTGCGGTGTCGTCAGCGTCCTTCTTGCAAGCCGAGAGGGTGAGAGCGGCGCTGGCAACAGCAACAGCGAAAATGATCTTGCGCATGAATAGTATTCCTTGAACAGCTAGTGGACCACGTTTGGAAGATCGGGCTGAGGGCCAGACACGCCGAACGGAAAGCCAACCAAGACGGTAGACTTCGACGCCCAAATAGTCACCTTCACCGCGCGACGCAAGCGATTGTCGCCGGACTGCTCCAAGCACACGCAATTCTGCGCTTTGCCCGGTTTGGCCCGCAATTGTGGCAGCCGCGTGACCGTTGCGCTCGATCAAAAACAAATGGACGATTCGGGCCCCAAGGCCCCCTTACACCCGCCTTAAGCACCTGCTAGCGTGGCACGATGGACGCCAAGCAGCACCTCTACCTGGTCGACGGATCGGCCTATATCTTCCGCGCCTACCACCGACTCCCCCCGCTGACCGACCCGCACGGCACTCCGGTTGGCGCGGTCTATGGTTACACCACCATGTTGTGGAAGCTGGCCGATGATCTCAACAAAGCCGACGGACCGACCCACCTGGCGGTGATCCTCGACAAATCATCGAAGTCGTTCCGCAACGACCTTTATGACAAGTACAAGGCCAACCGTCCGCCGCCGCCTGAAGACCTCGTCCCCCAGTTTCCGCTGATCCGCGATGCCACCCGCGCCTTCTCGTTGCCGCTGGTCGAGGAAGACAACGTCGAGGCCGATGACATGATCGCCTCCTATGCCCGCGCCGCAACGCTGCGCGGATGGGACGTGACGATCGTTTCATCGGACAAGGACCTGATGCAGTTGGTCGGCAAGTGTGCGGAAGGCGGCGGGTGTATCGACATGCTCGATACGATGAAGAACCAGCGGATCGACATTCCTGAAGTGATGGAGAAGTTTGGCGTCGTCCCCGATCTGGTTGGCGATGTGCTCGCGCTGATGGGTGACGCGGTCGACAATGTGCCGGGCATTCGCGGGATCGGACCGAAGACGGCGACCAAGTTGATCCAGGAATACGGCACCCTTGAAGCTGCGCTGGCGGCGGCCCCGACGATGAAGCCGAGCAAGATGCAGGAAAGTCTGATCGAGCAGGCCGACATGGCGCGGCTCAGCCGCGTGCTGGTGGCGCTGAAGGAAGACTGCCCGCTGCCGATCGCCATCGATGACTTCAAACTGGGCGCGATCCCGCCCGATCCGCTGGCCACGTTTCTAACGCGGCACGGCTTCACCAGCCTGCTCAAGCGCTTGGGCGATGGACGCGGCAGCCCCGAACGCCGCACCGACCTGCAGCCAGCCAAAGCGGTGAACGCTGGCGCCAAGTCGGCACCCGGATCAGGGGGCGGCCGCCAGCCATTGCCCGAATTGCCACCCATCGACCGGTCGAAGTACGAATGTGTGCAAAGCGCCGCCGTGCTCCAATCCTGGGTCGGCCGGGCTATGGCAGCTCGGCTGGTCGCGGTCGATACCGAGACCAGTGCGCTTGACGCAATGCGGGCCAATCTGGCCGGGGTCAGCCTGTCGCTCGGCGTCGGGGACGCCTGCTACATCCCGCTTGGCCACGGCGGCAGCGACATGTTTGCCCAGGTCCCCGAGCAGGTGCCGATGGCCGAGGCGCTCGCGATCCTGAAGCCGCTGCTCGAAAGTGATGCGGTGCTTAAGATCGGGCAGAACATCAAGTATGACATCAACATCCTCGCCCGGCACGGGATCATGGTCGCGCCAATCGACGATACGATGGTGATGAGCTTCGACCTCGACGCCGGGCGTAGCGAAGACGGGATCGGCGGCGGCCACGGGATGGATGAGCTTTCCACGCGCCACCTTGGCCACACCACGCTGACCTTCAAGGAAATCTGCGGCACCGGCAAGAAGCTGATCCCGTTCGGTGAAGTGCCCTTGGACCGCGCGACGGAATACGCCGCTGAAGATGCCGAAGTGACCTGGCGGCTGCACCGGGTGCTCAAGCCCCGGCTGAGCGAAGAGGCAGCAACGCGGATCTACGAGCGGGTCGACCGCCCGCTGATCCCGGTGGTCGCTGCCATGGAGCGCGCCGGGATCAAGGTCGAGCGTGACCGGCTGGCCGGACTTTCGGCGACCTTCGCCGAGGAAATCGCCAAGCTCGAGGGCGCGATCTATGAGGCCGCCGGGCAGCCGTTTACGATTGGCAGCCCCAAGCAGCTGGGCGAAATCCTGTTCGACAAGCTTGGCTACAAGGGCGGCAAAAAGGGCAAATCGGGCGACTTCTCGACCGATGTTTCGGTGCTTGAGCGCCTTGCAGGTGAGGGCGCGGAGGTCGCCACCAAGGTGCTCGAATGGCGGCAGCTATCGAAGCTGCGGTCAACCTATACCGAGGCGCTGCAAGCCGCGATCAACCCGCGCACCGGGCGGGTCCACACCAGCTACAGCCTGGTCGGGGCGCAAACCGGGCGGCTGTCCTCGACCGATCCCAACCTGATGAACATTCCGATCCGCACCGAGCTCGGGCGGCAAATCCGCGATGCGTTCGTGGCCGAGCCGGGGAACGTCCTGCTCGCCGCCGATTACAGCCAGATCGAGCTGCGGTTGGCGGCGCACATGGCCGATGTACCCGCGCTCAAAGAGGCGTTTGCGGCGGGTGAGGATATCCATGCACGCACCGCGATGGAGATGTTCGGCGAGGTCAACCGCGATACTCGTGGCCGCGCCAAGACGATCAACTTCGCGATCCTCTATGGCATTTCGCGCTGGGGACTGGGCGGGCGGCTGGGTGTGTCTTCGGACGAGGCTCAGGCGATGATCGACCGCTACTTCGAGCGCTTCCCGGGGATTCGCAACTGCATCCACGCTACGCTCGAATCGGTGCGCGGCTGTGGCTATTCGCAGACCTTGTTTGGCCGCAAAACGTGGTTTCCGCGGATCAGCTCGCAAAACCCCAACGAGCGCGCGGGGTCCGAACGCGCCGCGATCAACGCCCCGATCCAGGGCACCGCGGCCGACATCATCAAACGCGCGATGGTGCGGATGATGCCCGCGCTGGAGGCGGCTGGGCTCGGCCACGTGCAGATGCTGCTGCAGGTCCACGACGAACTGGTGTTCGAACTGCCCGAAGCCGATGTTGCAGCTGCCAGCGAAGTCATCCGCGGCGTGATGGCCGGGGCCGCCGAACCGATGGTCAAACTCGACGTGCCGCTCGGCGTCGAAATTGGCACCGGAGCGAGCTGGGGCGCGGCGCATTGAGGCGGATGGAGCGAGTATCATGAATCTGGCGTTAGCTTTCCAAGTCATGCAACTGTTTGTTGGTGGCTTTCTAGGAGTTTGGTTGGCTTCGCGGTTTGCTGCAATCCGCTCTCATGAAGACAAGGTTTGGCTCAGAAAGTCTGATGCTTACGGCCACATTCTTGAAGCCTTGGCTGATATCCGGGATTGGTACGGAGCCAATCTCGACGATGAGTACAAGGGCCATGAACCAAATCAGGAGACACAGGACGAGAGGCTGCGAACATTCGTTGAAGCTCGTCGCAAACTAGCGGGAACCATTGCGAGAGAGGTTTGGCTGCTTCCCGATGTGGTGAAATTAGAGACGGATCGACTTAATGTTGCTCTGTCCGAACGACATGAGTCATGGTTTGAGCACGTTGACAGCTGCAGTTTCGAGGCAAAGAAGTCTCAGGCAAAGATCGAATCCCTTGCGCGAGATGATCTCAGAAGACCGCATTTCCTCTCTTTCAAATAGCGAGCCGATGCCAACCATCTCCGTCTATGCTGAGCTTGTCGAAGCACTGCTCTTCTTCTCGAGAATGCGCGAGACGGCACAAAGTGAAGGACAGTGCTTCGACAGGCTCAGCATGAACGGGGTGGGTTGTTGGCTATGCCCTAACTGTGCTTCTTGTCCCGCGTCGAACTCACCATCCCCGGTGCCACAAACCCGATCGGGGTCAGGTTGACCTCGTTGACCCGTTGCTTGAGCTCGCCTTTGATCTTGGCGTATTCGGCCTCCATTTCGGGCGTGACCGTGGCGCGCGAGTCTTTCAGCGCTTCGGCAAAGTCTGCGGCATCGACTTTCTTGGCACCCGCACCGTGCTTGCGGATCGCGACCAGCCCGGCGCGGCGGACCACGTCTTCAAGGTCGGCCCCGGTAAAGCGTTCGGTCTGGCGCGCGATGTCGGCGAGGTCGACATCCTTGGCGAGCGGCATTTTCTTGGTGTGGATGCCGAGGATGTGTGTCCGCCCGGCGGCATCGGGCGTGCCGACATAGATCAGCTCGTCGAGTCGGCCCGGACGCAGCAGCGCCGGGTCGATCAAGGTCGGGCGGTTGGTCGCGCCTACCAGCACCACGCTCGCCAGTTCCTCCATCCCGTCCATTTCGGCCAAGATCGTGTTGACCACCCGCGAGGTCACTTGCGGCTCGTTGCCGCTTGAGCCGCGCGCCGGAACCAGACTGTCGATTTCGTCGATGAAGATCACGCAGGGTGCAACTTGCCGCGCGCGCTGGAACAGGCGGCTGATTTGCTGCTCGCTCTCGCCGTACCATTTCGACAACAAATCCGAACTCTTGATCGAAATGAAATTGGCCTCGCTCTCCTTGGCGACCGCCTTGGCCAGCAGCGTCTTGCCGGTCCCCGGCGGGCCATAGAGCAGGAAGCCCTTGGCCGGACGGATCCCCAGCCGGCGGAACGCGTCGGGGTTCTTGAGCGGAAGTTCGATCCCTTCCTTGAGCTTAAGCTGCGCCTCATCCGCGCCGCCGATATCGGCCCAGCCGATATTGGGCACCTCGACCATCACTTCGCGCATCG
Organism: Sphingomonadaceae bacterium; assembly: GCA_025356175.1. Classification (GTDB taxonomy): domain Bacteria; phylum Pseudomonadota; class Alphaproteobacteria; order Sphingomonadales; family Sphingomonadaceae; genus Novosphingobium. The sequence continues at coordinate 9,355 of JANXUP010000112.1, forward strand.
CCGAGGGCTGGACGCGCTTCAACGCATTGAGAAAGTCGTCGCGAGTGACGGTGAGGTTTTCCAGCACTTCGGGCGGGATTGTCTGCGCCTCGAGATCGAGCTGGGGCATGATCCGCCGCACCGCATCCATCGCCGCCTCGCGCGCGAGCGCGCCGATATCCGCGCCGACAAAACCGTGCGTGGTGCGCGACAGTTCGTTCAGATCCACGTCGGCAGCCAGCGGCATGCCGCGAGTGTGGATGCCGAGAATTTCGCGGCGGCCTTTTTCGTCGGGCACGCCGACCACGATCTCGCGGTCGAAGCGGCCGGGGCGGCGCAGCGCTTCGTCGATCGCATCGGGCCGGTTGGTTGCCGCGATGACCACGATGTTGGTCCCGTTGCCGAGCCCGTCCATCAGCGTCAGGAGTTGCGCAACGAGCCGCTTTTCCGCTTCGCCGGGCGTGTTCGAGCGCTTCGGCGCAATCGAATCGATCTCGTCGATGAAGACGATCGACGGCGCAGCCTTGGCGGCTTCCTCGAACACTTCGCGGAGCCGCTTCTCGCTCTCGCCATAGGCCGAGCCCATGATTTCCGGGCCATTGATCGTGAAGAAACTGGCTTCGCTTTCATTGGCCACTGCGCGCGCCAACCGGGTCTTGCCGGTCCCTGGCGGGCCATGGAGCAGCACCCCCTTGGGCGGATCGACCCCGAGGCGCGTGAACAGCTCGGGGTAGCGCAGCGGCAGCTCGACCATTTCGCGCAATTGCTGGATCGTATCGCCCATCCCGCCGACATCGTCATAGTTGACGTCGCCGCGCGATCCGCGGGCTTCCTCGAATTGCTCGCGCAGTTCGACTTCGGTGTTTTCGTCGATGTGGACGATGCCCTTGGGCACTGTGGCGACCACGTTCAGGCGAATCTGGGTCAGCGCGAAGGCCGGGGCGTTGAACATCCGCGCGACTTCAGGCGGCATGTCGCGAACCTGCTGCTGGCCAGTCGTCGCAACCAGATCGCCTGCCACCAGCGGCCGGCCGAAGAAGTTGCGCTTGAGTGCCTGGCCCGGGCCCTGCAGGCGCATCTCGCGCTGGGCCGGAGCGAAGACCACGCGGCTGGCGGGGCGGCTCTCTGCCTTGCTGATCTGGACGTGGTCGCCCGAACCGACTTCGGCATTGGCGCGCTGGAGACCGTCGAGCCGAATCACGGCGAGCCCTTCGTCTTCAGGATAGGCGAGCATCACGCGGGCGGCGGTCGGCCGCTTGCCCTCGATCGCGATCACGTCGCCCTCGGTCACGCCCAGTTCGGCCAGCGTATTCTTGGGCAGACGGGCAAAGCCGTTGCCGCTTTCTTCCTGCCGCGCTGCCGCAACCTGCAGCTTAACCGTCTTTTCCTGGACTTCGGCCATCGTGCCACTTCCGCTCGTCGTTCAAGGTGAAGCGTGAAGCTAGGAACTGGCCATGCCAAATGCAAATGTACCGCCGCCCGCGCGGACTGCCCGACCCGGTTGATGGACGAAAAAAAGGCCGGATCATTGCTGACCCGGCCTCGGAAAGTTTTGGGAGAGGATGCCTGAAAAGGCACGATCTAAATGTCACCCACCCGAATATTGTGCAAGTGCGAAAAGCTCATTTCATGTTGCATAATTTGCAACTCGACTTGCAAAGTGCTCACGGACGGCGGAATTTCAACATAAATCGGTCAGTCTTGCCGCGCACGGCAGGGTCGAACACCAGCTTGGAGTGATCATCTTCGCTGCGCCGCAGCACGCGGCTCTCGCCTTCGAACACGAAACCGGCAGCCGCCATGTCAGCCTTGACCCGCTCCGGATCGATGCGGTGGAGTTTGTCGGCGACCTCACGCGGATCACCGCCGGGGTTTGCCGCATGATCGACAATTACGACATGCCCGCCGGGCTTCAGCTGGGTAAACCAGGCGGAGAGCTGCCTGGGCACGTCAACCCGCTTGAAGTGGTACTTGTCCGATTCCCAGTACAGGTCGTGGTAGTTGAGGTTGGTGAAGATCAGATCGAGCGAACGCGGCGCGAACTGCATCTGCGCGATTTCAGACACCATCACATGCAGCTGCGGGACCTTGTCGGCAAAGGCGGTCCACGCCTTGGGATCATTTTCGCCGGGCGAATTGGCCGCAAATACCATGCCCTTGGGGCCAACCGCGCGGGCCAGCAGGAACGAATAATATCCGCTCCCGGCCATGAAATCGAGTACGGTCTGGCCCGGTTTGGCGCCAACGAAGGCCAGGACCTCGGCCGGCAAACGCCCTTCGTCGAGCTTGCGCATATCGTCGCTGCGCAGCGGATCGGCGAGCCACGCTGCGACCGGGGCGGGGCGGACCGCCATGGCGGCGGGCTTGGCCAGCAACGGCGCGGTAAGCGCGGCAGCGCTCAGCAAGGCTAGCGGAATAAGGCGGCGGTTCATGGCAAATCTCCCCGGTTGTGTGGTGCCACTGCACCGTGAATCGCGGCGAATAGCCAATGCTATTCGATGAACGGCCAGCGGAAGTTACCGCTCAGTGCGAAAGCAGCAGCGCCGGCTCTGCGGTGTCGTTCACGAAATGGCGCGTAACCCCGCCAAACAGGAACTCGCGCATCCGGGTGTGGCTGTAAGCGCCCATCACCAGCAGCGCCGCTCCTACCCGGGCGACTTCGGCGGCGATTGCTGCTTCGACGGATCCGGCCTTCGCGATCTCATGCAATTCGGCTGTGATGCCATGCCGGGCAAGATAGCGGAGTGGTTCGGTGGCGGGAAACGTGCCCGCTGCGCCGTCGCTCACCGTCACGACATGGACGTTGCGGCAGCCGGCCAGCAGGGGCACGGCGCTGCGCAGGGCCCGGGCCGACTGCAACCCGCCATCCCACGCAACCACGGCGGTGCTCACCGGAACTTCGAGCGGTGCCTGGCCAAGCACGAGGACCGGACAATCCGCCTCAATCGCCAGATCACCGGCAAAGCCGCACGCACGCGAGATGATTGCCAGATCTGCCAGCTTGGCCGCGCCAAGCATCGCGTCGAGCTGGGACCCTTCGGTCTTGAGCACATCGAACGGCACATCGCCTGCGGCAAGGCGGCTTTCGAGCGCTTCAGCCAACGCGTCGTCGTCCTTGATCGCGGCCTCCAGCGCGTCCTGCGCAACAAAGGTGCCGCCGTAGGGATTGTTGGAAACGTAAGGCTCCAGCGGGGTATCGATCAGCAAGGTCACATGGCCGCCCCTCGCGCGAGCCAAAGCCATTGCAGTGTCAATTCGAGCAGCGCAGCAGCGATCATTGCCGGCCTGGACGAGGATAGAACGCATAACAGGCCCTCCCTTCTGGCCTGCATCATGCGCCTTTCGTCCCAGCAAGCCATGATTTAGATCAAAAACGGTTGCCTTGCCCTTGATTGCCCGATGCGCCACTGGCTGGATTGGACGCATGAGGGAGCAGAACGTTGGGCGATCACCAGTACGCGGCAGTGATTTTCGATTTTGGCGGGGTGATTACCGCGTCTCCGTTCGAGGCGTTCAACCGGCTCGAAGAAGAACGCGGCCTGCCGCAGGATTTCATTCGCTCGGTCAACGCCGTCAATCCGCATGACAATGCCTGGGCAAAGTTCGAACGCGCCGAAATCGATGCCCGCACCTTCGACGTGTTGTTCGAGACCGAGGCTGAGGCCATGGGGCACCCACTTGAAGGACGCGCAGTGCTGGCAGTGCTGTCAGGCTCGATCCGCCCGGCCATGGTCCGCGCGCTCGATCAGTTGGCGGCCGCAGGATACCGCCTCGCCTGCATCACCAACAACGTCCCCGCCGGACACGGCGCGGGCATGGCACGCAGCGGCGATACCAAGGATGCTTACGAGCAGGTCTTCGCGCGGTTCGAAGCGGTGATCGAAAGCTCCAAGGCCGGGGTGCGCAAGCCCGATCCGCGGATTTACCAGATGATGTGCGAGAAGCTGGGGCTGGCCCCGGCGCAATGCATTTACCTTGATGACCTGGGCATCAACTGCAAGCCCGCTGCCGCTCTGGGCATGGCGGCGATCAAGGTAACCAGCGGCGAACAGGCGCTGGCGGATTTGTCGCAACTGGTGGGGCTCGTGCTCGGCTGATCCGCGCTAACCAATTTCCTACATTGTGCGATTCTGCGAAAACCGCGCGATGCGGCATGTGCCAGCGTGACGCGCGACCCAAAGGTCACACATGGTTGTAGTCAAGCTGCTGAAAGATCTGGTGATATTACCTTGTTTCGCCAGTGGTTCCGCGTCCGGCCGCATCCGAAGGAAATTGCGCCGCGCCAGTCCAGTCTTGCATTGCGTGCAAGTTCGTCGGCGTATTGTGCAATTGCAGGTCTCGATGCATTTGCTTAGCGCCGCCTGATTCGACAATTCGGAGAGACCATGGCCCAGAAGATTTACCCCGATGCCAAGGCAGCGCTTGACGGCCTGCTCAACAGCGACCTGCACATCGCTTGCGGCGGGTTCGGTCTGTGCGGCATTCCCGAACGCCTGCTTGATGCGGTGCGCGACAGCGGGGTGACCGGGCTCACCTTTTATTCGAACAACGCCGGGATCGACAACGAGGGCATCGGCAAGCTGCTCCGCACCCGGCAAGTCAAGAAGATGGTCTCGAGCTACGTCGGCGAGAACAAGGAGTTCGAGCGCCAATACCTGTCGGGCGAGCTCGAAGTCGAATTCTGCCCGCAAGGCACGCTGGCCGAACGGATGCGGGCGGGCGGGGCCGGGATCCCGGGGTTCTACACCAAGACCGGGGTCGGCACCTTGGTGGCCGAAGGCAAGGACGCGAAGCTTTTCGATGGAGAGGAGTACATCCTCGAGCGCGGCATCGTCGCCGATCTGGCGCTGGTCAAGGCGTGGAAGGCGGACGAGACCGGCAACGTCGTGTTCCGCAAAACCGCACGCAATTTCAACGTCCCCGCGGCGCACTGCGGCAAGGTCTGCGTGGTCGAGGTCGAAGAGATCGTGCCGGTCGGCAGCCTCGACCCCGACTGCATCCACCTGCCAGGAGTTTACGTTCAGCGCCTGATTGTCGGCAGCCCCTACGACAAGAAAATCGAATTCCGCACCACTCGCACCACGGATATGGGCTGATGACCACGCACGATCACCTCGCCAAGGGCTGGACCCGCGACCAGATGGCAGCGCGCGCGGCCAAGGAGCTGCGCGATGGCTACTACGTCAACCTCGGCATCGGTATCCCGACTTTGGTCGCGAACCACGTTCCGCCCGAAATGACCGTCACGCTGCAGAGCGAGAATGGCATGCTCGGGATCGGGCCGTTCCCGACCGAGGACGAGATCGACGCCGATCTGGTCAATGCCGGCAAGCAGACCATCAGCGAGCTGCCGCATTCGGCCTATTTCGACAGCGCAGCGAGCTTCGCGATGATCCGCGGCGGGCATATCGACCTCACCGTGCTGGGCGCGATGGAAGTCGCCGAGAACGGCGATATCGCCAACTGGATGGTTCCGGGCAAGATGATCAAGGGCATGGGCGGGGCGATGGACCTGGTCGCCGGGGTCAAGAAGATCATCGTGGTGATGGAGCACTGCGCCAAGGACGGGACACCGAAATTCATCCCCACGTGCACCCTGCCGCTGACCGGCAGGAATGTGGTCGACATGGTGATCACCGATCTCGCCGTGTTCCACCGCGCCGATCATGCCAGCCCGTTCAAACTGATCGAGCTTGCTCCGGGCGTATCGGCTGAGGATTTGGCGGCCAAGACCACGGCGCATTATATCAGCTGACTTGCCGCGCACGGCGGAGCGTTCCATCATCCCCCAAACGGGAGAGCATGATGAACAATGAAGTGTGCCGGCTGACCGGCTGCGAGTTTCCGTTGTTTGCGTTCAGCCACTGCCGCGATGTGGTGGTGGCGGTGAGCAAGGCCGGCGGGTTCGGGGTGCTCGGCGCGACGCGGTTCACGCCCGAACAGCTTGAGGAAGAGCTCGCCTGGATCGACGAGCATATCGATGGCGCGCCGTACGGGGTCGATGTGCTGGTGCCCGAGGTGGTCGATCCGCGCGTGGCCGGAATGGCCGATAACGATGCCCGCGCGCTGGCGATTTCGGAGCAGCACCGCGCGTTCACGGCTGACTTGCTCGGCCAGTATGGCATCGACGTTCCGTCCGAAGAGGTGGTGGCGTGGCGCGGTCGTTCGGGCATCACCCCGGAAAATGGGTACGCCTTGATGGAGGTCGCATTTCGCCACCCGATCAGGTTGATCGCCAACGCACTGGGGATCGCGCCGCCAGAGATGATTGCGCAGGGCAAGGCGCGGGGCATTCCGGTCGCGGCTTTGGTCGGGGCCAAGGAGCACGCGCTGCGCCAGGCAGCAGCGGGGGTCGATATTATCGTTGCGCAAGGCACCGAGGCGGGCGGGCACTGCGGTGAGGTTTCAACGCTTGTGCTGATTCCCGAAGTGGTCCGCGCGCTGGCCAAAGCCGGGTATGATATCCCGGTGCTGGCCGCGGGCGGGATCATGACCGGCGGACAGATGGCCGGGATGATGGCGGCAGGTGCGCAAGGCGCGTGGACCGGCTCGGTCTGGCTCGCCACCCCCGAGGCGGAAACCAGCGAGGCGTTCCGCGACAAGATGATCGCGGCGCGCAGCCGCGATACCGTCCGTTCAAGAAGCCGCACGGGAAAACCTGCGCGCCAGCTCAAGACCGCGTGGCATGAGGCGTGGGACAGTTCCTCCGGCCCCGGCGCGCTGCCAATGCCGCTGATGGGCATGGTTTCGGAACCCAGCTTCCAGCGGATCGAAAAGGCGGTACTGGGCGGGAACCAACAGGCCCGCGAACTCGTTTCCTATTTTGTGGGTCAAGGCGTAGGCCTGATCGATCAGGTCCGATCGGCCCGCGGGGTAGTACAGGAATTTCGCGAGGAATTCGCCGCGGCAGTCGTGGGACTGGCCGCAATGATGGAGTGAACATTTGAGTGTCCGGGCTGCCTTTCGCGAACGCTACCTCGATGTTGTCGGGTCCATTTATATCTACAACGAATTTCGCGGATACACCTCGCTCGACCGGGTGCTCGAAGCCGTGCGGGTGCGCTGCCCCGACGAACCGGACTTTCAGCAGGAAATTGCCAAACACCGCGCCGACGAGCACAAGCATTACGTGATGTTCCGCCGCTGGTTCGAACGGCAGGGCCGCATGCCGCTCAAGGTTGACAGCGGGGTCGGGCATATCGACCGGTTCATCCAGTGGATGTTCCACTGCTCAATCGAAGAGCTCGATACCGATCACATTCTTTCCAATCCGGACGAGTTCGAACAACTGTGCCGGGTCATCATGCTGACCGAGCAGCGCGGCTATGCCCAAGTCGAGATTATTCTCAAGAACAAGGTGATCATGTCCGATCCGATCCTGAAGCGAATTTTCCAGATCGTCCACAAGGACGAGCCCGATCATTTCCTGCCCTACCAACGCTGGCTCGAACGGCAGGGCCGCGCCACAGCCCGGTGGAACGAGCGCGCTGCTGACTGGTGCATCCACAAGATCCTGATGCTGGGCAAGCTGCCCGCGCTGTTCCTCGATTCGGGGCGCGAACGAATGGAGCATTGGCCAGACGAAGCAGCGGCGCTGCCACATTGACCTTGCCGCGCGGCGCTCTAGCATCGCGCTATGACGTACACGCTGATCACCGCCAACCGGAACTATTCAAGCTGGAGCCTGCGCCCGTGGGTGCTGATGAAGGCGTTGGGCATCGCTTTCGAGGACCGGCTTGAGCCATTCACCAAGCCTGACAATTACGACCTCTTCCGCGCGTTTTCACCGACTGGCCAAGTGCCGGTGCTGGTCGACGGGGAACATCGCATCGCCGATTCGCTGGCGATCGCACTCCATCTCGCCGAGCGCCATGACGGGGTGTGGCCAACCAACGAAGCGGCGCGGGTCTTTGCCCAAGGTGCGACTTGCGAAATGCACGGCGGCTTCGGCCACTTGCGGAACGACTGCACCATGAACGTCGGCGTTCGCGTCAAGCCCAAGCCGATGAGCGAAGGCTTGCAGCGCAATGTAGCCCGGCTGGGCGAGATATTCGAGGCGGGCCTTGCCCAGTTCGGCGGACCGTGGCTCGCGGGTGCACTGTTCACCGCCGCCGATGCGTTTTACGCCCCGGTTGCATTCCGGATCCGGACTTACGGCCTTGATGTCGGCGCGGGGCAGGCGTGGGTAAATCGCATCCTGGCCCATCCCGCGATGCAGCAATGGGAAGCCGAAGCCCTGGCCGAAGACTGGCGTGAAGTCAGCCATGAGGCAGAGCTCGCAGCGGCCGGGGTGATTACCGCCGACTACCGCACCGGCTGAAACCTCAGCCCAGCGCGGCCTTCAAGTCGTCAACCAGATCGGTCCGTTCCCACGGGAACGCATCGCCTACCGGCTTGCGTCCGAAGTGGCCGTAGGCTGCGGTCTGGCGGTAGATCGGCTTGTTGAGGCCAAGGTGCGTGCGGATGCTGCGCGGGGTCAGCCCGCCAAGCTTGGCAATGCCCATGATTGCAGCTTCGATCTTGTCGTCGCCGACGGTGCCCGTTTCGTGGGTGTCGACGTAGAGCGAAAGCGGCTTGGAAACGCCGATCGCATAGGCGAGCTGGATTGTGCAGCGCGTGGCTAGCCCGGCAGCAACGATGTTCTTGGCGAGGTAGCGGCTGATATAGGCGGCCGAACGGTCGACCTTGGTCGGGTCCTTGCCCGAGAACGCGCCGCCGCCGTGCGGGGCCGCGCCGCCGTAAGTATCTACGATGATCTTGCGGCCCGTGAGGCCGGCGTCGCCGTCGGGGCCGCCGATCTCGAAGCTGCCGGTCGGGTTGATGTGGTATTCGGTTTCGCGCAGCAGCACCGGCGGAATCACGTCGGAGATCACGCGGCGGACGTAAGCGTGAAGCTCGGCTTCCTTGTCGCCCTCGTCGTAACCCGCTGCATGCTGGGTCGAGACGACCACCGCAGTCGCGGCGACCGGCAAGCTGCCTTCGTAACGCAAAGTGACCTGGCTCTTGGCATCGGGCTCAAGGAACGGGGCCGCGCCTGAGTGGCGGTCGGCGGCCATGCGCTGAAGGATCTTGTGGCTGTAATAGAGCGTCGCGGGCATCAGGTCGGGGGTTTCATCGGTAGCGTAGCCGAACATGATCCCCTGATCGCCGGCGCCTTCGTCCTTGTTACTGCCAGCATCGACGCCTTGCGCGATGTGTTCCGATTGGCCGTGGAGCCGGTTGATGAATTCGAACCGTTCCCAGTGGAACCCGGCCTGTTCGTAGCCGATGTCCTTGACCGTCTGGCGCACCGCCGCCTCGACCCGCTCAGGGATGCCTGCGGTCCACTCGCCGTCTTCATAAATCCCGCGACCGCGGATTTCCCCGGCCAGCACCACCAGCTGCGTGGTGGTCAACGTCTCGCAAGCGATTCGCGCCTCGGGATCGATGGCCAGGAACAGGTCGACAATCGTGTCCGAAATCTGGTCGGCCACCTTGTCGGGATGGCCTTCGGAAACGCTTTCAGAGGTGAACAGGTAAGAGTTGCGCATTTGGAATCCGATATAAAGAAAGCTTTATGTCCCGCGCTCTAACCCTCTCGGCGACGCAGCGCAACCAGAGACGCGGCAAGAAGAACCATCGCCCAGCCAAGCGAAAGCAGGTTGCCCCACCGGGCAAACAGCGTCGGAGCGTGGGCTGCAGGGATCAGGCCGAGCAGCACACCTGCGGCGTGCGTCGGGACTGATTGGCGCACTACGCCATTGGCATCGATCACCGCACTGATCCCGGTGGTGGTCGAACGCAGCACCGGCATGCCCTCTTCAATCGCGCGCATCCGGGCTTGGGCCAAGTGTTGCGGCGGACCCCATGCGCCGAACCAGCCATCATTGGACGGATTGAACAGATAATCGGGGCGCTGATCGGCATCGATCACATGCCCCGGAAAGACAATCTCATAGCAGATCTGGACCCCGGCCTTGCCGTGGCGGCCAAGGTCGAGCGTCTGCGGCCCCGGGCCGGGCAGGAAATCGAAATCGCCGGGCACCAGCCGGTTGAGCCCGAACGGGGTGAGCAGCGCGCGCAGCGGCAGGTATTCACCGTAAGGCACCAGGTGTGCCTTGTTGTAGTTGCCGGTTAGCGCGCCCGCACCATCGACCGCAGTCACCGAATTGCGCGCGCCGACTGGTCGATCGCCGCTGAAATTGAGGTCAACCGTGCCGGTCAGCAGCAGCCGGTCAGGCTCGATCACGCGGGCGAGGCGGCTGCGCGCCGCTGCCGGATCGGCATCATAGGTATCGCTGTAATAGTCCGGCGGATAGCCGGCGCGCAGATAGTCCGACACGCCCGATTCGGGCCACAACAGCAGGGCGCCAGGTCCGGATGCCGCTGGCGGGACAAGCTGGGCAAGCCGCTGGAAATTGGCCGGGAACTTGGCCGGATCGTTAACCTCGGCCTGTGGAATATTGGGCTGGACCAGCGCGAATGGCAGCTTGCTTGGCTTGTCCTGCCTGGGCGGCATGAAGGTCGGGACCAATTGAACCAGCAACGGCATCAGCAGCAGGATCAGTGCGCGCCGGTCGCTGCGGTAGCGGGCAAGGCCTGCCTCCCACAACCCGGCGAGCAGCACAGCAAGGCCCGATAGCGCAAAGGTCCCCAGCCACGGCAGCGCCTGCGCCGCGGCGGGGTGCTCGAACGTGCCCAGCAGCACCGCGCCTTGCGGGTTCCACGGAAAACCAGTGAACAGCCAGCCGCGCAGCCATTCGGTGACGATCCAGCTTCCCGCCAGGCCCAGGATGAGCGCGGCGCGGCTGGCCCGCGCGTGCCAAGCGGCCAGCGCTGCCAAGGCCGGATAGACCGCAAGGTAACAGGCGACCAGCACCACCGCGATCCAGCCGAGCCAGACGGGCATCGCCGCCTGAAAGGTGAATGCAGTGGCGATCCAGTTGAGCCCGACTGCAAACTGGCCCAGCGCAAAGCTCCAGCCCAGCCACGCGGCGGCCCTGCGGCTGGGCGCAATCCGGAGCAGTGCGATCAGCCCGGCCAGCGCCAGCAGCGCCACCGGCCAAAGCGCCCACGGTTCGAACCCGAAGGCTGAAACAGCGCCCAGCAGCAACGCGGTCAGCCGCGGATAGTTCAGGGCAAGAGCGGTGAGCCGCAGCACGTCAGGGCAGGGGCTCTAGAGTTCAGCTAACCGTTTCGAGCGTCTCGCCGGCATCGCCGTCAAGCGGCTTCTTGCGCGGACGGCCGCGGCGGGGCTTGGCTTCCTCGTCAGCCGGCTCGGATACGCGCCCTGCGGCGATCGCCGGGGGCAGCAAGGCGGGATCAAGTCCGGTCGAATTGATTTCGTCCTCATCGCCTTCCGGCTCTGAGCGGCTGGCGCGGCGCGGCTTCAACCCGCCGCGGTTGCGATCGCGCACGAACGGGTTGGCTGGCGGCTCATATGCGTTGGGCTGCGTTTCGGCTTCGGTCTCTTCTTCAAGCTCGACTACGGCCGGTTGCGGGCTTTCGGCATCGCGCCGGGGTTCGCGCTGCTGGCGCGGTGCCTCTTGCTGGCGCGGCCCGTCCTGCTGGCGCGGTGCCTCCTGTTCGCCCGGCCCCTGTCGCGGCCGATCGTTCTGGCCGCGGTTATAGTTCGGCGTTTCGAAGCGCTGGTCGAAGCCGGGAAAATCGCTTTCGACCGAGAAATCGTTGCTGTCATCGCCCTCGTCGCCAGCGCTGCCTTCCCACCGGTCGCCGGTGCGGGGACGTTGATCGTCGGTGCGGACCCGGCTGTCGGCCGTAACGCGGAAATAGTGGTCAGCGAACTGCAGATAGTATTCCGCCTGGACCCGGTCACCGTTGAGATGCGCGTCCTGCGCCAGCTTGCGGTACTTTTCGAGCAATTGAGGCGCATTGCCCCGCGCCCGGCTGTCAATCCGGTTCAACTGCTGACCGCCGCCGCCGCCGCCGCTACCGCCGCCTTGGCGATTGCCCCGGCCGCGCCTGCGGTTGTTGCTATTGTTGTTGTTACCGCGATTATTGGTGTTGTTAGTATTCAAGGGGCTAGTTTCCCTAATCCGTCAACCTGCCGAAACTTCGATTGCATGGCTGCGCGACCCAGTGCCACGGGCGCCCATTGCGCATCGTGGGTCCGACATCTGCTGAACTTCGCGGCAAAATTGCCACCTGTGTGCAAATGCTGGAGTTGGCCTGCGGGTCTCACTACGTGTGGACCGGCGCTGGCTTGCATCCGATTTAGGCGTTGGCGGGCCCCTTGCCAAGCGAAAACTTGAGTTCGAGCGCGCGTGGGTGCCCGGCAAGGTCGAGATGCAGCTGGGCGTCAAGGCCCGCTTGGGCCGCCAAGGCAGTCACCGCCTCGGACTGGGTGTGCCCGATCTCGACCAGCGCCACCCCGCCCAGTGCAAGCAGCGCCGGGATCTGGGGGATGAGCACGCGGTAGTCGTCCAGCCCGTCAGGCCCGGCGAACAGGGCCTGCGCGGGTTCGTGCTCGCGCACCGATGGGGCCAGCTCGGCCTCTGCCTCGACATAGGGCGGATTGGCGAGGATCACGTCGAATCTGCCGAGGCCCGCGCTCCACGCGGGGCTAGTCCAGTCGCCGAATTGCAGCTGCGCGCGGGTCGCCAGGCCCAGCGCGCGGGCGTTGCCGGTGGCGACAGTCAGCGCCGCGATCGAACGGTCGATCCCCAGCCCCTCGGCCTCTGGCAGTTCGCTCAAAGCCGCGAGCAGCAGCGCGCCCGAACCGGTGCCCAGATCAAGCACGCGCCGCGCATCGGGCTTGGCCGCAAGCGCCGCCTCGACCAGCACCTCGCTGTCGCCGCGCGGGATCAGCACATCGGGGGTGACGCGGAAGCCCAGCCCGAAGAACTCTTGATAGCCGCGAATGTAAGCCACCGGTTCGTGCGCCACGCGCCGCGCGATCAGATTGGCGTAACCGGCTGGCGCGGGGTCATGCATGCGGCGCAGAAACATCTCCGAGCGGGTGCAATCGAGCGCCTCGGCCATCAGCAATTCGGCGTCAAGCCGGGCGGTATCGGTCCCTTCGCCCAGCGCCAGGGTCGCAGCGCGGATGGCATCGGCGACTGTCGCGGGCTTATTCACCCATCGCCGCCAAACGCTTGGCCTCGTCCTCGGCGATCAGCGCGTCGATCAGTTCGCCAAGGCCGCTGCCTTCGAGCACCTCGGGCAGGCGGTGCAGGGTCAGGTTGATGCGGTGATCGGTGACGCGCCCCTGGGGAAAATTGTAAGTGCGGATCCGTTCGGAACGGTCGCCAGAACCGACCATCGCCTTGCGCGCCTCGGCCTCCACGCCCTGCGCCGCATCGCGTTGCGCCTCGAACAGGCGGGCACGCAGCACCTGCATCGCCTGCGCCTTGTTTTTGTGCTGGCTGCGTCCGTCCTGGCAGGTGACCACGGTATTGGTCGGCAGGTGGGTGATGCGCACGGCGGAATCGGTTGTATTGACGTGCTGGCCTCCCGCGCCGGAGGCCCGGTAGACATCGATCTTGAGGTCGTTCGGATTGATATCGATGTCGACTTCATCGGGTTGGGGCAGCACCGCCACGGTCGCCGCCGAGGTGTGGATCCGCCCGCCGCTTTCGGTAACTGGCACGCGCTGGACGCGGTGGACGCCGCTTTCGAACTTCAATTTGGCGAACACCCCGTTGCCCTGGATGTTGGCGACCACCTCCTTGAAACCGCCGATATCCGAGACATTGGCGCTGATCATCTCGATCCGCCAGCCCTGCTCAGCAGCGTATTTCTCGTACATCCGGTACAGATCGGCCGCGAACAGCGCCGCCTCGTCGCCCCCGGTCCCGCCGCGGATTTCGAGCATGGCGGGGCGCAGATCGGCCGCATCGCGCGGCAGCATGGCGACGGCGAGGGCATGTTCGGCTTCGGGGAGCTCGGTCTTGAGCCGCTCGATTTCCTCGGCGGCCATGGCGCGCATGTCGGGATCGGGATCGGTGAGCGAGGTGAGTTCAGCCAGCTCCGCGCGCATCGCCATCACCGAACTGGCAGCCTTGGCGACGGGTTCAAGCTCGGCATAATCACGCGAGGCAGCGACGAAGTCCGGGCCCTCAAGCTGCCCCGA
>JANXUP010000140.1 GCA_025356175.1 Sphingomonadaceae bacterium
ATGATCGCGCGGATGGGCAGCGGCTGGCAAACCGTGCTGGCCGACCTCTCGCTGATCCTGTTCATGATTACCGCCGGGGCGGTAAGCGACGCCAAGCATCTGTCGCCGCAAGTAACAGTCGCGGCACCCACAATCCCGGCACTGGGCGAACCGGTCGCGGTGTGGACCGCCGGCCCCGGTATGCCGCCGCTTAAGGACTGGCTGGCGCGCACTGCAACCGACCCGCGGCTGCGGCTGACTATTCTTACCTCGCCAGCCGCCGCGCAGGCTGCGCTCGATCTCGCCAAGGTCAGCGGCCGCGCGGCGCGGGTGGTAATCGAACCCGGCATGCAAGGCGGACCACTCGCCACGCTTACTTACGATCAAGCCGGACTGGCACAGCCCTTGCTCCCACCGGCGGCGAAGGAGAAATTGCCATGACCCGAACCCTTGTAGTGCTGGCCGCCGCGCTGATTGCCAGCCCGGCGCTGGCCCAGTCCTATGTCGATCTGTCCGAAGTGGACCGCGCGGTGGCGCAGTTTACCGGGGCAGCGATCGGCGCGCCAGGCGGCGCGGCGCAGGGCGCGGATCGCCGGCTTCGGCTGACGCCGTGTCCGCAGATCCTGACGCTGGCCTGGTACGGCCAGGGCCGCTCGGCGGTCGAGGTGCGCTGCCCGGTGGCGGGCGGGTGGAAGCTCTATGTGCCGCTGTCTGGCGGCGGCAGCAGCAGTAATGCTGCGGCCGAACTGCCTGCGGTGATCCGCGGCGATGCAGTGTCGGTTCGCGTCAGCGGCGATGGCTTTGCCGTCTCGCAATCCGGTGAAGCGCTGGAAAGCGGACCGGTCGGCGCTTGGATCAAGGTGCGCGGCCCCACCGCCGATGCCCCGGTGCTGCGCGCCAAGGTGCTGCGCCCGGGGCTGGTCGGCATGGAATTGCCGTAACCGGCAGGCCTTTGCCAGCCGCCCTTAAACCGGTCTGCCCGATGTCGTTCTGACAAGGGTAACAGCCAAGGAGCGGCACAATGCCTTCCATCGAACTGGGGCCCCTGGGCCCGCAAGCGGCCCGCGCCGTTCGCGCGGTGGACGCAAAGACTGTCAGCGACAAGCCGGTGCAAGGCCGTGCTGTCGCCAACGCTACCGCGCGCAGTCATGCCGCGGCCAATTCTGCGGTGGTCCGCAGCGAGGCGTTCGATGCGGGGCCCGCCCCGGTCGATACCGATCGTGTGGCCGAGATCCGCAAGGCGATCGAACAGGGTCATTACCCGATTCTACCGACCCGCGTGGCGGACGCGATGATCGCCGCCGGACTGCTGCTGAGGAGCGGGAAATGAGTGACAGCGTGTCGATGCGCGAATCCCTGCGGCAGATGATTGCCGTGCTGCAAGCCGAACGGCAGGCGCTTGCCGGGCTTGATCTCGATGGCCTGATGGGCACAGCGCAAGACAAGGCGCGCCTGTGCGGCACACTTGATGCGCAATCGCCCTTCCTGGCCGAACAGGGAATCGATGATGAATGCCGCGGACTGCTCGACGCGGCGCGGCGGCTGAACGAGGTAAACCGCCAGGTTCGCAACCTGATCGCGGCCAATGTCGCGGCCCGGCTCGATGCGCTGACCGGTGCCCCTGCACTCTACCGCGCCGGAGCGGTGGCTACCCCGGCTTACGCTTACGTCACTCCGCGCGGCTGAGGCGCGGCCAATCTGGCACGCCCCTTGCTCTGGCTCATGCACATAGTTGCAGGAGCCTCGTTTGAGCGATCCTAGATCCATCAGTCCAACCGCCGCGCCGCCATCGGTCGGCACGCTGCAGGTGCGCAGCGCGATTGCGCGCGCTGCGCAAGCGACCGGCGTCGACTTTGCCTATCTGCTGGGTGAAGCGCGGCTGGAATCGAGCCTCGATCCTGCGGCCAAGGCCGGCACTTCGAGTGCGTCCGGGCTCTACCAGTTTACCGGCAGCACCTGGCTGCAAATGCTCGACCGCCACGGCGCTGAGCACGGCATGGGCTGGGCCGGAGACGCGATCAGCGGCGGCAAGGTCACCGATCCGGCGCTGCGCGGAACCATCATGGGCCTGCGCTTCGATCCCGATGCGGCAGCCTTGATGGCGGGCGAGCTCGCCAATGACAACCGCATGGCATTGACCGGCGCACTCGGCCGCGAGCCCGATGCAGGCGAGCTTTACCTGGCCCATTTCCTTGGTGCCGATGGTGCCAGCCGGTTCCTGTCAGCGCTCGTCGCAGACCCCGCGCAAAGCGCTGCCACCATGTTCCCCGCCGCTGCCAGCGCCAACCGCGCGATCTTTTATGACGGGGCGGGTGCACCGCGTTCGCTCGGCGGGGTGATGGACCTGATGCACGGCAAGATGGCTGCGGCGATGGGGAGCATTAATGACGCGGACTCTTTGCTCCCCTCTCCGGCGGAGAGGGGCTGGGGGTGGGGGAACAGCGCCGCATTAACTCCAAACGCCGAACCCCCATCCCAACCCTTCCCCACCGGGGAAGGGCTAAGTGCACCGCGCCCGTCGATGGCCGAAACGCTGGCCGCGACCTTTGGCAGCGGGCCGGATAGCATGGTCCCGCCGCACGTCCGCGCCGCTTACGGCAAGCTGCGGGCGTTTGGGCTGTGAACGCGCTGCTCAAAGAATTCAAACTGAGCGCCTTTGCGCTGCCCGCCGGGATCCTGACCCTGATCGGGCTGATGATCGTGCCGACCCCGGCGCTGTTGCTCGACCTGTTCTTCGTGCTCAACATCGCGCTGTCGGTAGCGATCCTGATGACCGCGATGAACGCCGAAAAGCCGCTCGATTTCTCGTCGTTCCCTTCGGTGTTGCTGTTCGCCACCTTGTTGCGGCTGTCGCTCAACGTCGCTTCGACGCGCGTCGTGCTGGTCAACGGGCACCAGGGCGGAGCGGCGGCGGGACATGTGATCGAGGCCTTCGGTGCGTTCCTGGTGGGCGGCAATTTCGCGGTTGGGCTGTTCGTCTTCGCGATCCTGATGATCATCAACATGGTCGTAGTGACCAAGGGCGCGGGGCGCGTCTCGGAAGTTTCGGCGCGCTTCACGCTCGATGCCTTGCCGGGCAAACAGATGGCGATCGACGCCGACCTTGCTGCCGGCCTGCTCACTGCTGATGAGGCCAAGGCGCGTCGCCGCGAGGTGGCGACCGAGGCCGATTTCTATGGCTCGATGGATGGTGCGAGCAAGTTCGTGAAGGGTGATGCGATCGCCGCGCTGTTGATCCTGGGGGTGAACATTATCGCCGGCTTCGCAATCGGGATGATCAGCCACGGGCTCTCGGCGGGTGATGCCGCGCAGAAATATGTAACGCTGGCAGTGGGCGATGCGCTGGTGGCGCAGGTGCCCTCGCTGCTGCTGTCGATTGCTGCGGCGGTGATCGTCACCCGCGTTACGGACGCGCGCGACCTTGCGGGCCAGATCGGCGGCCAGCTCGGCAATCCATCAACCTGGCTGCCGGTGGCGGTGATCCTCGGCGCGATCGGGCTGATCCCGGCGATGCCGCAGACGATCTTCCTTCCCGCCGCTGGCTTTACCTTGTGGCTGTGGCGCAAGCTGCGAGTGCGCGCCGCGCGTCCCGCGCCCGCCGCGCAAGCCCCGCCACCGCCCGATCCTGGCCGGATCGAGCTGGAAGACGTGTCCGACCATACGCTGGTCACGGTCGAGCTTGGCTACGGCCTGGTCCACCTGATCGATGACCGGCGCGGCTCGCCGCTGATTGCGCGACTGACCGACGTGCGCAAGCAGCTGAGCCAGGCCTTCGGGTTTGTCGTGCCGCAGTTCCGCGTCCGCGACAGCCTCGAGATCGGCCCCAACGATTACCGCATTCTGCTTGGCGGGGTGCCGCTCGGCGGGGGTGATTTGCGCGCCGACCAGACCTTGGCGATCGATGCGGGCGACGTGACCGGCCCAACCCGGCTCAAAGGCACACCGACCACCGATCCCAGCTTCGGCTGCCCGGCGCTGTGGATTGACCCGGCGCAGCGCGACCTCGCGATTGCCGAAGGCTACCTGACGGTCGACGCGAGCACCGTCGTTGCGACCCAGCTCAACCAGCTGCTCGGCGAACGGCCGCAGGCGCTGTTCGGACCAGACGAGCTCAAGGCCATTCTGGAAGGCGTCAAGGAACGCGCCGCCGGACTGGTCGAGGCGGTCACCC
Source organism: Sphingomonadaceae bacterium (assembly GCA_025356175.1). Taxonomy (GTDB): domain Bacteria; phylum Pseudomonadota; class Alphaproteobacteria; order Sphingomonadales; family Sphingomonadaceae; genus Novosphingobium. The sequence goes on from JANXUP010000140.1 coordinate 4,151, forward strand.
CTGCGCCGCTCAGCCTTGCTGCACTGACCCGCCTGTTCCGTGCACTGCTCGAAGACGGGTTGCCGATCGGGCATCCGCTGCCGATCCTCTCGGCCCTGGCGCAGGCGGTACTGCAGACTCAGGACCATGACCGCATGGTCGAGCTGGTCCGCGCCGACCTTGGCACCGCGATGGTCGCGCGGATCTGTCCGCCCGGCGCGCGGCTGCCGGTGCTTACGCTCGATGCGCAATTGGAAAACGCAATCGTCCAGGGGCTGACCGACCCTTCGACCGGGCAGCCGGTGATCGAGCCCGATCTCGCCAACTCGATCGGCGAACATATCGCCGCGCTGATCGCCGCGCGCGGCCCGGGTGCGGCGCAGATGGCACTGATTGTGCAGCCGCGCGCGCGCCGCGCGCTGGCCGCGCTGCTGCGCCAGCGTGCACCCAGCTGCCTCGTCATGTCGATCGCCGAGCTGCCGCCCGCGCAGGCCATCGAAGTCGTCGCGGTGATCGGTGCGCCGCAGGCCGCACCGCACTTCGAACCGGAAAGAGAGTTCGCATGATCCACGACAAAAACCTTAGCGTTCCCCGCGCCTATCAGGGCCATATCGCCGAGCGCGTGCAGCGCTTCGTGCCGATGGTTCGCCGTCTCGCCTGGCACGTCCACGGCAGCGGGCGGCAGGGGATCGAGCTGGAAGACCTGATGCAGGCAGGCATGGTCGCGCTGACCGAGTGCGCGCAGCGCCATGCGGGGCCGGGCGAGGACGGGTTTGCCGCCTATGCCAAGATGCGCGTGCGCGGGGCGATGGTCGACCTCATCCGCCGCCATATCCCGCTCGCCCGCAGCGCGGCGCGTCACGAAGCACAAATCCGCTTTGAATCGATCGACGAGGCCTATTCGGACAGCGACCTTGCCTTTGCTGACGACCGCCCGGACAGCTTTGCCCTGCTGGCGGACGAGGAATTGCGCGGCGCAGTGGCCGGGGCAATCGCGATACTGCCCGAACGCCTGCAACTGGTGGTGCAGCTTTACTTCGTCGAAGAACTGAACCTCGCCGAGATCGCCGAGATGCTCGCGGTCTCGGTGCCGCGGGTACATCAGCTCAAAGCGCAGGCGCTCGATGCGCTGCGCAAGGGCCTCGATGGGGTGGCCGACCTGCTGTGACGGGTTTTCCAGTCGGGTCGGGAAAAAAGAAGAGCGGCCAAATGACATGGCCGCTCAAGTAAGGGGGGAGTATTTCAAAATGACTCCAGATGGGTCGTAGCACTGAAGTCGCAGCCTGCATCGGCCAAATCCCCGCAGCGCGCTTTGACGCGCATCAAAATGCGCAATTTTCTTGATCACCGACCTGGTGTCCGCTCTTGATAAGCGAAACGGCAATCAGGTGAGGCAGGATGAGCAGGCAGGCAATGCAGGGGCGCACGGCCCTGATTACGGGGGCATCATCGGGGTTCGGTGCGCATTTCGCGCGGCTGTTCGTGGCGCAGGGTGCCAATGTCGTGATCGGCGCGCGGCGGGTCGACCGGCTGGCGAAGCTGGCCGAGGAACTTGGGGACAAGGCGCTGGCACTGGCGCTGGATGTGACCGATGAAGCCTCGATCATCGCCGCTTACGATGCCGCCGAAGCTCGGTTCGGCACAGTCGATACAGTTGTGGCCAATGCCGGGATCGCCGTGGCCGGCCGATCGATCGACTTGCCGCTGGGTGACTTTTCGGCGGTGGTCGAAACCAACTTCACCGGGCTCTACCTCACTGCACGCGAAGGCGCGCGGCGCATGATCGCCGCTGGGTTCAAGGCGCATGGACGCGGGCGCGTGGTACTGATCGGGTCGATCACCGCGGAGATGACCGGGCAGGGAGATTCCGCCTACGCCGCGATCAAGGCCGGGGTCGCGCACCTCGGCCGGCAGTTCGCGCGCGAATGGGTGCGGCAAGGGATCAACGTCAACACCATCCAGCCGGGCTATATCTCCACCGAGATCGGTGGCGACTGGTTCGAGACGGAAGGCGGCAAGGCGCAGATCGCGGCATTCCACCGCAAGCGGATGTGCCCGATCGACGCGCTCGACGCGCCGCTGCTCCTGTTCGCCTCGGATGCATCCGTGCACATCACCGGGTCGACGCTGACGGTCGACGACGGGCAGGTGCTGTGATGGACCCGAACACCCCGGTCATCATCGGCGTCGGGCAGGTCTCCGAACGGATCGGTGAGGAAGGCTATTCAGAACGGTCCCCGATGGACCTCGCGGGCGATGCATTGGCTGCGGCGCTGGCCGATGCGGGCGCGAAGCGGAAGCTCGCCCCGTCGCTCGATACCATCGCCGCGATCCGGCAGTTCGAGATTTCGGGCACGCGCTATGGCGCCCCGTTCGGCCATTCGAACAACCCGCCGCGCTCGATCGGGCGGCGTGTGGGGGCGAACCCGGCGCGCGCGATCCTCGAGATTGTCGGCGGGCAGGGGCCGCAGAAGCTGGTCGGCGAATTGGCCGCAGATATAGCGACCGGGCGTTCGCAGATGGCTGCAATTGTCGGTGCCGAGGCGATCTCGACCACCCGCGCGCTGGTAGCTCGGGGCGAGAGCCGGGACTGGTCCGAAACCCGGCGCGGCACGATCGAGGATCGCGGATACGGCCACGAAGGCGTCTACGATTACACCCTGATCAAGCACGGCGCGGGAGCGATGATCGCCAACTATGCGCTGGCTGAAAACGTGCGGCGTGAGCGGCTTGGGCTGGGTCTGCAGGAGTACCGCGAGACCATCGGCGAACTGTTCGCGCCGTTCACCCAAGTCGCCGCGCGCAATCCGCATTCCGCCGCGCCAACTGCGCGCAGCGCGAACGAACTTGCCACGCTCGACGAGCGCAACCGGCTGGTCGCCGAACCTTACGGACGGCTGGTGGTGGCGCGCGATCAGGTCAATCAGGGCGCGGCGATCGTGCTCGCCAGCGTCGCCGAAGCGCGGCGGCTGGGCGTGCCCGAGGAGCGCTGGGTCCATGTTCACGCGGTCAGCACTTGCGCCGAGCCATCGCTGCTCAGCCGCGCCGATCTGGAGCGGTCACCAGCCGCAGTTTCAGCAATCTCAAGTTCGCTTGAGGTTACTGGGATCGACTGGAAAAAGCTAGCCGCAATAGACCTTTACTCGTGCTTTGCGATCCCCGTTTTCAACTTGCTCGATGCGTTCAAACTGAAGGTGGGCGATCCGCGCGGGTGGACGCTGACGGGCGGCTTGCCGTTCTTCGGCGGGGCCGGGAACAACTATTCGGCGCATGGCATTGCCGAGGCGGTGGCGCGCTGCCGTGCCGCGCCAGGCAGTTTCGCGCTGGTCGGCGCCAACGGCGGGGCAATGAGCAAATATGCCGCCGGGGTCTATTCCACCGCGCCCGCTGACTGGTCGCAAAGGCGTTTCACGACCCTGCCCAAGATCGAACCCGCGTTCGAGGTGCTGGCCGACTACGATGGCGAAGCCGAGGCCGAGACCTTCACCATCCAATTGGGCAAAGGGGGCGAGGTTTCGACTTTGGTCGCGCGTACGGGTCAGGCGCGGGTCTGCGCCAACAGCACCGACCCCGGCGTGGCGCGCGAACTTCGCAGCGGCAAAGTGCGCGGCCGCCGCGCCCGGATCGAAGCGGCTGAGGATGGCACCAACCGGTTCTGGCTTATTTAGCGAGATCCGCCCAAGCATCCTCACTCCGTTCGTCCTGAGGAGCCGGTCTGCGGCGTCTCGAAGGACCATGCACTGCGCCCGGTGGTTCGAGACGGGGCAGAGCCCCTCCTCACCACGAACGGGGTTTGGGTGGAGCTGCAGATTGTTTGACGAGTGCGTTCTATTTCGCCAGCCCCGCCAGCAGCGACGGCGTCAGCACTTGCGGCAATTGCTGCGGCGCGCCGTCGCCCGCCGGGTACCACAGGTAGAGCGGCACCCCGGCGGCGCCCTGCGCGGTGAGGAACCGCGAAATCGCGGCATCGCGCCGGGTCCAGTCACCGCGCAAGACCACCACGCCTGCTTTTTCGAAGGCGGCGCGGGTATCCTCGCGCTCGATTGCGGCGGCTTCGTTGACCTTGCAGGTCAGGCACCAGTCAGCGGTGAAGTAGAGGAACACCGGTTTGCCCGAAGCACGCGCCGTGGCGAGGGCTACGTCGCTGTAAGGCTTCGTCGGGAGGATGCCTGCGTCGTTGGTCGATGGAATCGTGACCGTGCTCAGGAGCAGCTGCGGATAGGCAAAAAACGCCGCACTCGAAGCCAATCCGCACAGCACTAACGTGCGCGCAGATTCGCCTCGTCTTTGCATGTTGCCCACAACCGCAAGTCCCGTCAGCAGAACCAAACAAGCCAGCTCAAGGGTGATTAGAAAGCCCTCGCCGCCAACCCGCCGCGCCAGCCAGACCAGCGCCAGCGCGGTCAGCCCCATCGGCACCGCCATCGCTTTCTTGAACCAGTTCATCCACGCCCTTGGTCTCGGTAACAGGCGGCGCAGCGCGGGCACGTAAGCCAGCAACAGGAACGGCAGCGCCAGGCCGAGCCCGAGCGTGCCGAACAGCGCCAGCGCCGGGACCACCGGCAGCAATAACGCCGCCCCCATCGCCGCCGCCATGAACGGCCCGGTGCACGGCGTCGCGGCGAAGGCGGCGAGCAGCCCGGTGGCGAACGCGCCTTGCGGCGAGCCATTCCCGGCAAAGCCCGGCACCGAAAATTCGAACAGTCCGGCAAGGTTGGCGGTGATCGTCACCGCAAGCAGCAGCAAAGCGGCGACCACCAGCGGCTGCTGTAACTGGAATGCCCAGCCAACCTGCTCGCCGCCGGCGCGCAGTGCGAGCAGCAGTCCGCCAAGCGCGAGGCAGGCGAGCACCACGCCTGCGGTATAGGCCAGCCCCTCGCGCCGCGCCTGTGCCTCGCTCTCGCCCGCGCGGGCGAGGCTCAACGCCTTGAGGCTCAGGATCGGGAAGACGCACGGCATTATATTCAAAATCAAACCGCCGAGCAGTGCCGAGAACAGCAACACCGCCAAACCGGCCTTGGGCGCGGCTGGTTCGAGCGGCGTCCCAGCGCTCGGCACAACACCCGGCGCGGCCTCGAGCGAGACGCCATCGCCCGCGCCAGTGAGCCGCAGTACGGCTTCCAGCTTGGCGGGCACCACCGGCTCGAACTTGCCGCGTGGCAGCTCTACGATCACCGTGTCCCCGGTCCGCGAGAACACCTGCGGCGCGGCGTAGTCGGCCACGCGGTCGGTGGCGACGAACAGGTGCGGATCGTCGAGCTTCACCGCCGCAGGCAGCGGCACCGCGATCCGCACGGTGTTCCCGGTTATCGCGAACTGCGCCGCGCTGCCGAGCGGAGCGGGCAAGGCCGCGCGCCAGCCATCGAACCGCGCGTCGCGCGCGCCCGGCGGGGCGACCGTGACGGTCAGCGCCAGGTTGCCTTCCTCGGGCACGCAGATCTTGTCCGTGCACGCGAGCCAGCGGGCCTTGCCGTTCACCTGCAGGGTCGAACCCGGCGCAGCACCCGCAGGCACCTTGAGCTCAGCCAGCACCGCGTAGTCATGCTCGTAAACGTGGTTCATCAGACCGGACACGAGGAGCGTCCCCGGCACCGGGAAGCGCAGCGCGCCGATGCTCGCGCCCTTGGGCAAGGACCATTGGGTGGTCAGCGGCTG
>JANXUP010000147.1 GCA_025356175.1 Sphingomonadaceae bacterium
CCTTCAATGTCAGCACCGCCCGGCGACGACTTGGCCCAGCCATGCTCCACCAATACGCCCATGGCTTGACGCGCCTTGTCGGCCTGCCTGATTGCGTTGGGTCCAAAGCGATAGACAGTGCGTAGCCCGATTGCCCTGCCCGGTAGGGTGTGAAGCCAGTCGCGCAGGGTTTCCGCCAGCCGCAATTCGGGACTGATCGCGCCCGATGCGATCAGCCGGAGCGTTTCGGAAAGGTAGTATCTGGCAAGATCGATGGCATCGGCCAAGACCTTGGCGCTGATTGCACTGGCGCGGCTGTCAGCGATCAGCTCAAGCGTGCCAGCAATACGCGCCGCATTCTCCGGTAACTTCGATGCGAAGGCCTTGGCCATGGCAAGAGACGCCTTGGGGGCAAGCTCCCGCTCGATTGCATTGGCAAATTCGACATAGAGCGCGCGGGCCTCTGGCGTGAAGGGCAGCGCGTCCAGTTCAACTCCAAGCGTGCGGTCGTTCTCATCCTTCCACCGCGCCGGCTGGAGTAGCAGGCCCGCAACCGTAGAGTTGTAGTCCTCCAGATCGAAGGCAGCGCTATAGGCAAGCGCCCGATAGGCCGCATCGTCTCGAATGCGCGTCCCGGCCCGTCCTGCCGGTGCCGACACCATAAACCGGGCAAGCAAGCCCTGATCGGCGAATTGATCGTCCGACAGAAAGCCAGCCGCGACGCCGGGCTGCACCATAAGGTGACAGGACAAGCGCCGGTCATAGAGCACCGTCACGCCATCGCCGCCGCGAATGCGCTCCAGCTTCGATCCATCCCATGCCCGGCAAAGGTTCGCGGCCGTGCCTGCTTTCTGTTCCGCCTTGAGGCTATGCCCGCCAAGGAAACTGGCGGCGTCATCGCAGAGCATCGCTAGCGACGGCCTGCCATGCTGATAGATGCGAAACAGCCCTTCCATGGTTTGGTCGCCCGATGGCGCAAGCACAGACAGCAAGGGCGGCTGGGGCACCGGCCCCATATCGTGCAATGCGGCCTCCAGCGCCGCGCGGTCACTTTTCAGCTTGTTGGTAAGGTGCTTGGCGTTCGCCTCATGCGCAGCAAGTTTGACCTGATAAGAGGCTCGCTGGCCTGCCTCCAGTTCTGCAATCTGGCGTTCGGCGTCGCGCACCGGCTTGAGGGCCATGCTATCGGCACTCGATTTGCGCTCCCCGCTGTCGAGCACGGTAAGCAGGTATAGCGACAGCGGGGCAGGCTTGCCCTGACCGATAGGCAGGATCACGTTGGCGCGGCCTTGGGTTGCAAGCGATGCGACGGACAGGACCGAATTTGCAGCGCACGCCATCGGACATTGAATCATGCTCTCGATGGCCCGCGCCGCCTTGCCCAGCGTCTCCCCCAATGCATCCACCGGGAATGGCTCGGCTGGCGGCAGTTCGCGGTAGAGCGGGCGGGGGGCTTCGGACTTCGGTTGCGCAGCCTTGCCGATGGCGTCGGCAATCTGATCGTCGCCAAGGTCCGCAAAGTCGCGGCCTGAAAAGGCGGTTTCGGCATTCATGATAGAATCTCCGGCAGGGCGAGCGTTGCGCCCGTTTGTTCAGCGGCGATGCGAGCGGCCTTCATTCCGGCGGCATCGTCATCGGCTGCGATGATGATTTGCAGATCGGGGCATTGCGCCCGGACCATGGCTGCGACGGCGGGCAGGTTGTGGCAGGTCATGGCGGCGATCACCGGCAGGCCGGTCGCGCGGCGGACAGCGGCGACTGTCGCCATGCCCTCCCCGATCACCAGCCGGTCAATCGCCTCGCCTGCCCACCAGAAAAGGCCCTTTGTCCGTCCGCCTTTCACGTACAGCTTGGCAGGGTTGCGGCCCGGCACAATCGACTGGACATTCCACACCTGCCCGCCCTGATCGAACATCGGGACAAGCAGGGCATCGGCATAGCCATAGGCGTCGCTGCCCTGAAAAAGCCCCTCAGGGCTGATACGCTTTGCGGACAGGTACGGGTGGCCCGGATCGGCTGGACGCGCTCCAGCGAGCAAACGGCGGGCAATGCCAGCGGCTTTGGCCTGGCACGTCAACCGCTCTGCCACGCGCTCGGCTTCCGTGCGGCGGATTGCGTCCCGTTCCGCCCATGACAGGACGCGGGGCTTGCCGCCGAACGCTGGCAGAATGCCCGCCGCGCGCAGAGTGTCTTTTACGGCAAGGGCGTCGCTCCTCCCGCCATTGAAGCAAGTCACAAGCAAGCCGTCCGGTGCGCCCGGTACGAGGCGAATTGCCGTGCCCCGGTCGCTGCGGGAATGGCCGGGCGTAGGGCAAAAGACTTCGCGCCCTGATACCTGACCGCCAAGCGTGTAGGCAATCGCGCGAAGGTCAAACATCGCAGCCTCCTCTGAATGCGAGCGCGGCGACCATAGCAGCCAGTTCTGGTCGGACGTGGTGAGCTGCGATCAGGAATTGCGCCTGAATGGTGAGAGGGTTAGAGAGGGGAAGCGACAGGCCTGCAAAGCTATCGCGCGAAGCCCCGGTGCCAGCCGGGGTTTTGCTTTTCTGGGGCATGGCTCAAGGCTCCCCCACGATGAGGGCGTGCAGCGCCTCCGCTGGAATTATCCGGCGTCCCGCAACCCGGGTAGAGCGCAGCTTATTGTTCGAAATCATAGTGTAGAGCCAAGTACGCGAGCACCCAGTGGCTGCGACTGCCTCACGAATTGAATAAGCGATCTTCGGGGGATCGTGCTTGATGGACTGCATTGTGGTTTTCCTCGTTCGCTAATGAACGAGTTGGTATTACGCTATCGGTGATTGTCACTTCTTGGGGCCAATCTCCAGATCATCCCCAAACCTCCATATCAAATCACATGGGCGCGATGATCCGATAAGTGATGCCGGTATTTGTGGCCTTGAGGATCTGAATGCGCGCTCCCCTGAAGCCGATTTCCGTCCCATCAGCGAGATCGTAATGCAGTTCTTGAGAGAAAGAAGGGCGGGCCAGATTGCCCGCGAACTCACGATATTGTAGCGTCACCGTGCCTTTCGAGACCCCGCCATAGTCAAGTTCGCGCCGGATGCCGTTACTCGGAAAAAACAGGCATTTGCGGAACGCCATAGAAGCGCTCACAATGGGAACTGTCTTTTTCGAAATGCCGAAATTGACGTAGCCGATCAAGCCAGCGGGATTGGCCGGGTCCGGCAGGAGCGCTACATCTGGCCGCGATAAACCGTGGCGTGGTTCGGTGTCATTGTTATATTGAAATGTTGCCAGGTCGGACGTGTAGCCCAGTCCACGATTGGTATTTATCGCAGTCAGCCCAGTGGCTGGGAACGTGACTATATAGGTCTTGCCCATGTAACTGCCGGTAAACTGGACGGGCGAACTCAAGTTGGCAGAGCCGCCGTAAATCTCAGCGTCGTCCGACCGGATCATGCTCTGCCCAATCTCGGCAGAGCCTTCCGTGCCCTGCCCCGGCGTGTTAATTCTCGTCTGCCCAACATACTGGCCGCGATCTGGTCCGCATGTCGGTATGTCTTGAGCATGGGCTGAGACGGGAACCAGTGCAGCGATAAGCGCCAGCTTGCGCGGCATCAAGATCTCCAAATCAAGGATGACCGTCACTTATTAGACTAATTTCCAGATCATCCGAAATTTCCATATCAAACCCCGCCCGAATTTCTGCAAACCGTTGTTCCGCAAACGCTAAAAAATCATCGCCATCAGACCCCCAAAACGATTTTCCCCGGCATAAGTCGGGGTCGTCGGAAGCGCAAAATTGGAGAAATTCAGTGTAAGTTTTCCGGGCGCGTTTGCCGTAGTCAGGGCCATCAACAATTCCAAAATTTTCAGGTAAGAGCGCATAGATCGCTGTGAAAGTGCAGCCCTTGCGGCGCTCTTGATCGATGAACTTTCCTGCATCGATCAACCTGCGCTGCGCTTGATAGATTGTCATGCCTTTAAAATATCCGGCGCCAGCCTCTAGTTTAAGCCGGACGCCCTCGGCGTCATCCTGACCGCGCTCAATTGCATCCGCTAAGGCCACGCGAAATTTGTCAGGCAATGGTTCCCCCGAACGGAGGAACCCGACGAGCTGCGAATATATCTCAGGCAATGACATCAGACTTAGACCGTTCAGAGCGATTGTCATTCTGTCAGCTGTGTAGCCGTCTATCGAATCGCTTGTGCCTATCCACCGATCAGAATTCGGTGTCCCGCATTCCTTCATCCGCGCTTCCCTTCGCGTGCCCCAAAAGTTGGTAGGGGAAGCGCGTGGGATGCGCGCTTGTCGGCTGGCCTGCCTATCCCCCGCATAAGATATTGCGCTGCCGCAGCGTTGGGTAGGGCTTTGCGCAAGTTATAGTGGACTTGTTGACATCGGCGGCCTTCCGAATAGGCTCGCGATTTTCGATCGACGGGGGTTCCGATGATAAAAAGGTCTGTCTTCGGCTTATTGTTGTTTTCATTGACGGGTTGCGAAAAGATGGCGGACGCCCAAATGAATGGCATCTACGACAAAGTTTCGCGCGATGCCGTCGCTCAATACGAAATTGCGGAACGCCAAGGCGACCCAATTCAAATGTGCGTCCAAGCAGGGCTTGTAGCAGCTTCTTATTTGCAAGCGAAAGATGAGACCAATTACGAAATGTGGAAGTCGACAGAAAAATCGGTCTGCGCACGTGCTGGCATACGTCATTAGCCCCTCTCTTTACGATCAAGGCGAATTGGAGTGACATTCTTAAAAATCGCTGGCTTCATCTCGCAATAGGTGGCCCAATCGTCCATGAGCCGTCGCCGCTTGTCGAATAGATCACCGCGCCGGTAAGCCGCTTCGGATTTGTTGCCGATCACATGGGCCAGCGCCATTTCGCATACTTCATGGGCAAATCCTGTGCATTCTGCTGCCCAATCGCGGAAGCCGGAACGGAAGCCGTGCACGGTGCAATCCAGCTTCATACGACGGAGCAACATCGACATGGCCATCGTGGACAGTTTGCCGCCCTTGTCGGCTGGAAACAGGCTGGCCCTGCCTAACGGCTTCACGGCCTCCAGAATTTCGACAGCGCGCGGCGACAGGGGAATGCGATGTTCCTTGCCAGCCTTCATGCGGGACGCTGGCACGGTCCAAATTGCCTTGTCCAGATCGACTTCAGCCCAAGTTGCCCCCAGCACCTCGCTTGTTCGCGTGGCAGTCAGAATGACAAACTCCAAAGCTAGCGCCGCCATTGCTTCCCGTTCGCGCAGCTTCGCCATGAACGCCGGGACCGCCTCATAGGGCATGGCCTTGTGATGGCCGCGCGTAAGCCGGGAACGGGGCGGCAGGATTTGCGCGATATGGCCCCGCCAGCGGGCAGGGTTTTCGCCTTCGCGGTATCCGCGCGCCTTCGCGGCATCTAGCACGGTTTCAATTCGCCCCCGGATGCGGGCGGCAGTTTCGGGCTTGTCCTGCCAGATCGGCTCAAGGATTGTCAGCACGTGCGCCGTGGCAATATCGGTAACCGGCAATTCGCCCATGACGGGATAGACGTAGCTGGCCAAAGTGTTGCGCCATTGCTGTCGGTGCTTGTCATTGCGCCAGCTTGCCTCATTCGCGCCGATATAGGTCTCTGCCACGGCCTTGAACGTGACTCCGGCCACTTGAGCTGCTTGAGACGATGCCAGCGCCTCAGCGGCCTCTCTCTGGCGCTCTGCAAGCGGATCGGTGCCCGACTTCACTTGCAAGCGAAGCGCTGCGGCTTTGTCGCGCGCATCGGCAAGGGAAAGGCCGCCCTGCCCAGCCGCGCCCAAACCAACGTCCCGCGACTTGCCCTGAAGCATGAAGCGATAGACCCATGACCGCGCACCGCTTTCCTTCACGAGCAAATGCAGCCCGCCACCATCGGCATGTCGTCCGGGCTTTGCATTCTTCACCGTCAACGGCGTTAGTGCGTTGCTAAGCTTGCGAGGCATCCGCCAAATCCTTCCGTTCCCATAACCGTTCCCCGATAATACACTGGTTTTATGGGAATGCAATCGGACTACATCGGACGCTTGGCAGGACGGCAACGGCAAAAACTTACTATTTTAGCCGATATATTGGATTATATGGAACGCGGCTGGACACTAGTTTCGGGGACACCCTGTCCGCCAAGTTCAGCGGCTGCACCGAATCTCGATCCCATCGATGATTTGCTCGGTCCGGTAGTGGCTCTCGAACCAGCGGTTGATTGCGGGGGTCCGCTCGGCAACCGATTGATCGTCGATATGATCCGTCCAGAAGGTGGAGCGGCCAATCACCATGGGCGGCGCGCTGCGTTCAAGATCGGCAATGACCTGATGCTCATTCCCCGCAGTGGCATAGATCGGCAGCATGATCGAAGAGCACGGCCGCAAGCCCGAAAGGAAATAGAACGCACCGCTGTTGTCGAACACATAGGTGCACTCCCCCCCGCCGTGTGCGAGTGCCAACGCGGCCCGGGCGAGCTTGGGATCGATGATGGCCGCGTCGCTTGGCAATCCGTGGGCCAGAGTCAGCAGGTTGCGGCCCAGCCCTTGGAGGACGGGCCGGGTGGTCCCGCTACCGGTTGCCGCGCTGGCATCGACGATCAGGACCGCCACCAACACCGCCAGCAGGGCGCGGTGCTTGCGCCACACGTCTGGCCAGCTGTCGGCTTGGACCTCGTGACTGAAAGCCAGCCAAGCGGCAAAACCGAGCAGGGTCAGCCACGGCAAGGTGAACATCAGGTGCGGCGGATCCGGCCGATTGAACATGGCAAGGTAATTGCCGCCAGCAGCGACGCCCAGCGCCAGGAATACCGGCAGTTGGCTACGCCTGGAATTATCCTTCCAGGCTTTCCAAATTGCCCACAGACCACCAAGTCCGGTACAAGCGCCTAGCGCGTAGAAGGGCAGGTTACGCGCTATCAGTGACAGCGGCACCGGACCGGACCAGATCGACTGGTGGCGCTGCCAATAGAGCGCATTGCGGAAATGCTGCGCCCAGACGTTGCCTTCAAGCGCGGCGTCTATCGCGAGCCCCGCCAACACTCCACCGGACAGCCAAAGCAAATGGCGGCGCGGGCGGTCCGCCAGCCACGCACCAAGCGCGTAGGCGACTAGCGCCGCAAACAGGATCACACCGCGGTTGTAGGCCCAAACCCAGCCCAGCCCCGCGACAAGGCCGGCAAGGGCAGCCAGGCGATCGGACCATCGGTCAGACCGGTGCACTGCCGCGATCAGCAGCCAGAGCCCGAGTATGAGCGGAAAATCGCGGGTCGAAGGACTCGCCTGCTGCAACGCGACAATGCCCTGCGCGCGCTCATTCACCCAGAACAGCACCAGCATGCCGATCAGCAGGGCAACCAGCGCCTCAGACCGGGTACGCGCCAGTGTGAGCAGCGCGCCGAGAAAGGCAAAGGAAGCGGCAAACGCGAACAACAGGTTGAACAAGCGGGTCCCGGCGATCAGGTGGCCTTTGCCGAACAGAATTGCTGCGAGGTTTGCCGGAACATAATCCATGCCGCCGTGGATCAACAGCGGAGCGGCTGCGCCCGGTTCGAGCAGCATGCGGGTGGAGAGGTATTCGCCTTCATGGAAGGGATCGATCAGCGGCGTCGTGATCGGTCCCCACAAGGTGGCAAAGCCGGCCAGTGCCAAGGCGACCAGCAGCAGGATAGTCCATTCGCGCGCGCTGAAGCGCACGCCTGGGGCTGCAGTCATGGTCTTTCACCTTCGGGGTTGTAGCGGCCTGTGCACGCCTTGATCAAAGTGACCATCAATTTGAGGTTGCCAGCCAGCGGGGATATCTTGGTCGGCGCCTTTTCCCCCCCCGGGTACCGCCGCGCGGTTGGAAGTTCGATGCAGCGGAAGCCAAGCCGCGGCGCGCGGCAAGTGAGGTAAGCCAACAGTTCGTAGGAATCGAACAGGTCGCGGAAGATTCCGACCCGCGGATCGGACAGCAGCGCGCGCGAATAGGCGCGGTAGCCTTGTGTCGTGTCGGTCCAGCGAAAACCCGAAGCGAGCGAGAGCAGCGGCGCGTGGATCAGGCGGATCGCGATGGTTCGCAGCAGCGGCGTATTTTCCGCGACACCGCCGGGAATATAGCGCGACGCCTGGACAAAATCGTACCCGGCCTCAAGCGCGGCGACGAAGTCCGTCATCGTATCGGGGTCGTCCTTGTTGTTGCCATCGATCGTGACGATCCCGGCATAACCACGCCTTAAGGCAAAGTGATAGCCACAGCGCAGCTGCGCGCTGAGCTTGCCCGGTCCGGTCTTGACCAGCAGCGTATTAACCCGGCAGCGATCAAGCAGAGCCTGATCCAGCGAACCGTCGCTCGATCCGCCATCGATAATGATGATGTCGGCGAAATTCGGGATCCCCAATTCCGCCATGCGTTCGAGCTGGAGCTGGATCCGCCGTCCCTCGTTGATGACCGGGATCACGACGCAATAACGGTTCTGCGCCGGAGCTTCGGAAACCACCCGATAAGCCGGGACGCCGTCAGTCACTGCGCCCGTCCGATCTCGGACAGCAGCAGCAGGCAGATACCGCCGCACAGCAACAGGTAGCCGCCCACCCGCAGCGGCGTGAACGCCTCGCCGAACAGCAGCGCTGAAGCGAGCCCTACAAGCACAATGGCCCCGGCGGTCGAAATCGGATGCGCCACGTTGAGCGGCAAGTGCTGCAGCGCCAAAGTGTAGAGCAGGAACGCCGCGCCATAGAGCGCGATGGCGAGCAGCAGCCGCCAATTGCCGAGGTTCGCGAGCGGCGAAGCAAGTGAGATCGGCGGTGCCGTTTTGGCGACGACGCTGGCGGCGGCATTGCACAGCACCCCCGCGATCACGATCAGCCATTTCAGCATGGCGCTTGCGCTCCCTCATAGACGCGGCGCGCAAATCCGATCGCGCGTTCGACGGCGGCCAAAGGCGGTTCTCCCTCGGCGCGGACCATTTCGATCGTCATGACGCGGCCTGCAAGCAATTCGCCGATCGCCTTGGCTGCCTCGGCATGCGGCGCATCGCCGGTGCCGAGTGGTTTGAGCATCGGTTCGCTCAAATGGATGTGTCCCACTAGCTGCGCGACCTCGGCAATGGTCGCAAACGCCGGTTCGGCGTTGAGCGCGAGGTTGCCGATATCGAGCTGCATCCGGATTGCCGGGTGCGCGATGGCTTGCACAATCTGCGCAGTTTCTGGATTGGTGACCATGAAATTGCTGCCATAGACGGCTGCGTTCGGTTCAAGACAGATCGCCACGCCTGCTTCAGCCGCGCGGTCTCCCAGCCGGGTGAAAAATTCGATAGCAATCGCTTCAACCGTTGCGTCATCCAATTTCCCGCGATCGCGCTGGCGCGGGGATCCGAAGGTCAGCGCTTTTGCCCCCAGCCCGCCCGCGATGCAGCACACTGCGCCCAGGCGGTCGAGCATCACGTCATCGGGATCGTTAAACAGGTTAAGCCCCTGGGTACCGAACAACAGGCTCTGGAGACCGGCAATCCGCAGGCCCCGCTCCTCCCACCACGCACGAACTGCAGCTATCTCGTGGTCGCTCGCCGCTGCTGGGTCGGAAAAATAGCGCCCCGGGGCCAGATCGACATGCGCAATGCCTTGCGCCGCCAGCAGGGCAGCGGCCGCTTCTTCCTCGTCAGGCGACCAGGCGATGTTGGAGACCGAAAGCAGGCTCATGCTAGCGGCTCGCTGTGCGGTTCGGACTGGGCATAAGCCCTGATCGCCTGCAAGCTTTCCCGCGCGCTGTAGAGGTAGTCTCCCGTGCCGCCGAACAGGCCTGCATGACGGCTGCGCAGATCATAGTCGGCGGGCAGGCGATCAAGCTCGTTCTGGAAGGTACGGCCAAAGCCCTCGCTGGCCGCCCGCGCGACGGTCAGGGGCTCAGCGACGAAATGAACCAGCGACAGGTTATTCGACCGCGCGATGGTCAGGTCATTCCACAGGTTGACCATCGGATAGAACTGGAACCTGCCCCGCGCATCGATGCTCTCCAGCGCATTGTCGTTGTGCAAATCGAACAAGGCATTTTTTTGCAGTCCCGGACCGACCAGTCCGACCAGCCGGACAATCACCACATTGGCAAAACTGTCTGTAACGAACCGCTCGAGCCACAACCGGTTGCGGCCATAGGCGCTGAGCCCGGCCGCTTCGATCGGGCTGTCTTCATCACGGCCCCGGCAATCGGCAAAGACATCGACGGTACTGATCAGGATTATGTGTGTGGCGCTGGCCGACTTGAGGTGCGCTGCCATCCGCTGGATGTTGGCAAGGTCTGCTTCCGGATCGCGATCGGCGATCCATTTCTTGGCCGGGGCTGCGCTGCACACCAAGAGATCGAACGACCGGCCGGCGATCTCGTGCAAGTTGCCCGAGGCATAAAGCGCGTCGAAGCTGGTCTGCCGCTTGAGCGATTGGCCGACGTAGCCGGTGTGGCCGATCAGGGCTTTCAAGCAGCTATTCCTTCGTATTCGAACGATTCTTGATCGATCCGGTCGATCGCGTCGTAGATGTTGTCCAGCTTTCCGCCAAGTACCGAGACCAATCGTCCGTTCGCGCCGTGCCGTTCGAACAGGATCGGGCGTCCGTCGTCGCCGGCGTTACGCTGGAGGATAGTCTTGACTTCGAACAAGGTTTCGGTTGGGCGGCACTTGGCAATCAATGGAACGTAGCGGCTCGCGTCGCGGATCATCCAGTCCACGCTGGAATTTCGGTGATAGGCCTGCAGGCGATCTTCCGGATCCTGCTCCGTGCTGCCCGGCCAGGAACAATGCGGGGTGTAGCGCACGTGCGTGAGCGAATGACGACCGCGCGAAGGGAACGGAATCATCGAAAAGAACGGTCCGTCCATGACTGTAAAGCCAAGCGATGCCAGCGCGGGTGGCGGCTCGACCAGGACGATCTCCGCAATCTCGTGGCACAGGTTGAACGACGGGGCACCCGCGCCCGCCATGTGCTGCAGGTTCGAATAGGTGCAGTTGAACACCAGATCGGCCTTCAGCACTTCGCGCTGGTTGCCGCATTCGATCTGCACCTCAGCCGCCGTCTCATTCGCGGCTAGCGAGACGGCCTGCGTCCGGTAACGCACCTCCACGCCGTCCTCGGTCAGCCGCTGGCCCATGATGCCGCGCAGCACGGCAGCATCGAAAACCTTCTCCTCGGTCAACCAAGCATCGGAGATCAGGCGCCGGTTGAAGAATTGCCACAGGTCCTCGGGCAAAGGCTCCAGCGGCGCGCTGATAGCTGCGCAAAAACGCTCGACCTGCCGCGGCGTGACTTTCGACTGACGCGCCGCAAGCGCATAGATCGATTGATACGGCGTCGCGACGGCGCTGGGGAATTCGGCGCAGAACCGCGCCAGATTGACCCGGCTGCGGTACGCGGTCGTAAAGCTGCGCAGGTAATGGTACCCGCCGTGGACCCGAGCCTGATTGACATAGCTCGCGCGGGTCAGCAGCTCCGGTTCGCGCTCGATCACCGTTACCCGCTCAAATTGCCGCACCGTCTTGAGGTGATGCGCAATGGATGTGCCAAAAAAACCGCCGACGACGACGATAGCGCTGGTCATCGCGCGGCTACGGCCGGGCCTGTTCGACGTTAAGCTTGCTGCGACGCGAAAGGATCGCGCTGGTCCGCTCGCTGTCGATGAAATATTCCGCGCCGCGCATCGTCCAGCGCATCGAGTGGATCATGTATTCGGTCAGCACGAACAGGATCATCGAAATCAGGAAAAACATGCCCGATTGCTGCAGCGACAGGGTCACCCAGCCCGGCGCGACATCGCGTTTCACCAGAGCAATGACCACCACATAGGCCGAATAGGCCAGGTTGAGCAGCGCCCCCAGCAGGGTTACCAGCGAGACAAGACGGATTGGCGCCATGCTGTTGGCGATGACCAGCCGCAAGCCAGAGCGCAGCCGCTCGAACGTACTTCGTTTAACCGGGGTGAGGCTGCGATCCGTGTAGTTCAGCGTCGCGCGCATGAACCCGGCGCGGACCGGAAAAGTCCGATATTGCGCCGCCGGATTGGGCTGATCGAGCAGATAGCTGACAACGCGCTTGCTCATCAGCCGCCCGACCGGGGCGTCGCGGATCAGGTCTATCCGCGTGATCCGTTGAAAGACCCAGCGGAACAGCGGCCCCGCAACGCGCTGCATCAGTCCATGATCGGTGCTCGCCATGTTGCGTAGGAACACGACTTCGCTGCCTTCTGCGATCTTGCCCAGCGCAGCGGCCAGCTGCGAGAGGTTCTCGCTGCGCGGATCGTAAACCAGCACGTAATCGCCCAGGCTGTTTTCGATCCCGACCAAGCTGGCTACGTCACTGTCCACGCGCTGGAGCAGCCGGTAAATCTGGATATTGGCAAGGCCGTCGCCGGCGACCAGTGCTTGATAGTCGCCAAATTCATCGTTGGTGCTGCCATTGTCGATAATGATCAGCTCATAGTCATCCACCAGCGGCGCAACCACGCCAATCGTGGCCTCAACCATCGAGCGCGCCGAATGGTCAAAGTTGCGGAATGGAATCACGACCGTCAGTAAAATGGGCGAACTCGAAGACATCGCATTTTCGCTAGCACACTTAGCTAACCACATTCAAATGCTTGGACGTCCCGAGCTCGCCCTGCGAGCCCGGGTTCACCCAAGTGGTCAACTCGCCGAAGCGAACCTTGCTGCCAGGCGCTGCAAGCCTTCGACCACCAGTCCGAAGAACACGCCGCCGACAACCGTCGACAGCACTAGTTCCATCCAGTCGACGTGAAGCTGGACCAGCGGTGCAGCAGCGATGGTCACGTAAAGCATCGTCGAGGTGTTCACCGCGAGCGGCACTGCCTTGATGATATCAAGGTATAGCGCGAGGACCAGCAGCACCAGGCCGACGACGAGGCCGGTGTTGCCGTAAGTCAGCGTTCCATAGACCAGAAACCACCCAAGGAAGATCCCGACCAGCGCGCCGATGATCGCCGCAGGCAAGCGCTTGAACTGCAGTTGCTCGTTGTTGGCCCAGTACCACAGCATCAGAAAGCCGCCGACCAGTGCAGTATCGTGGATGTGCAGCACCTGCAGGCCGACCACGATCCAGGCGACGATCAGAACCAGCACGATCCCCAGAATGGCCAGCCCGGCGATGGGGCCCGGCGGCGGCGCGACTTCGGAAGCTACGGTAGTGACATCGGTCATGAATATTCCCCTCCACTGCCGGCCTTTGGCCGGTCTTGCGGGGAATAAAGCTTAATCGCGCGCTTAAAGCCAGCGATATAGCAATAGGGGCCTACTGACCCAGGCCAAGGAAGCCGAACGACTTGGCATCGAGCTTCATCTTGAGCGAGGCGAATACCCCCTGGTCGGTGCTGCGCGCTGCCGAGAAATCGGCATCGCGATAACCGCTGAAATTGTAGCCAAGCATCAACAGCACGTCCTTGGTCGGCGAGATTCCGACTTGCGGTCCGAAGGAGTAATTGGTCGTGCGGTCGGTCAGGTTGTGGCGGACCGACCCGACCCCGCCGACCTCGAAATGATCGCCCAGGCCATAGCGCAGGTCGAGCCCGCCGAGCAGCGTCGTACCGGCAAGATCGATCCCGTCGACGGTATCGAAATTGTGGCGCACCGCGGCAAAGAACCCGACGTTGCTGCGCTGGACATATTCGCCGTTCACACTGGTGCGCGGAGTCCAGTCACCCGAAATGCTGGCGATCAGCCGGTCGGAGCGGGCGTCGCCATCGACGGTCAGCGCGGTGCGCCCGGCCGGACCGGTCTCGCCGGCAACCGCGCCGTGGACGCGGTCCGAGCGGTATTGCAGCTTGATCAGGAAGGCGAAGTTGGAACCTGCCGGGCGATAGGCCGCGGCGATCGATCCGTCGTAGATCTCGCTCGATGCACCATTCGCTGCATTGGCGCTGGTCCAGGTGAAGCCGCTGCCGACCATCGTGCCGTCGCCCAGCTGTCGGATAGCACCGAAGATCACGCCGCGGCGATTGGCGAACTGACCGTCACGCCACTCCCCTCGCCCGGTCGCGCTCCACTTGCCGGCATGCCAGCTGCCGCCGAAGGTCAGCGCGGTGTAATCCTCGCCCAGCGAGCCGCTGTCGTTGATCGTTCCGCCGCTTGCCGCAGGCTGAGCCGGGTTGACCAGCTTGCTCGCGTCGACCGTGCCGCCGATCGTCTTGTTGGAATCGAGCGTCGCATCAAGGGTCAGGTTCTTGGTCACCGGAATCGACTGCGACAGGCCAAATGCGGCAAAGCTGCGGCGGCCAGCCTCGGCAATGTCCTGCCGGGCGAGCGCAGTAGTAATGCGCGCGCCCGACCACGGTGAGACTTCCACGCCAACCCGCGCAGTACGCGCATCGATGTTTGTGCCATTGGCGATTTCGTAAGTGCCAACCAGTTTGACGTCAGGCGTCACAGCATAGCGGGCCGAGAACCGGTGGCGCTCGGGCAGATCGACCGATGCCGCCTTGCCGATCGCAAAGCTGGTCGCCGCGCTCAGTTCCAGCTTGTTGTTCATGAAGCGGCGCGCCACCGATGCTTCGATCACGTTCGAACGGGCACTGGTGCCGTCCTGCAACTTGTCATCGAAGTGCGCGAAACCAAGCCGGGCATCGCCCTTGGCGGTGTGCCAGACCAGGCCGGTCTGCACCGCAATGCGGCGGGTGCCGTCGGTCAGGCTGTCATCATACCAGCCACTGGTCACCACCGAGAGATCGGGATTAATCCGCACGCGGGCATCCACACCGATCTTGCGGCGGCCTAGTTCGGCGCCGTTGGTTTGCCCTACGCCGAAACCGCGATCTGCCGAGCGGACGTAAGCAAGCAGATCGACCTTGCCGGAGTGATGTTCGGCCTCGACCAGGAACGCGGTGGCGTCCTCGCCGTCGTGCTGGCTCAGCGCAACTTCGGCGCGGACTTCGGTATTCTGCCCCAGCCTAGCCTTGGCATCCACCGCCACCAGATTGGTCCGGGTGGTATTGCCGCCGTTGGAACTGGTATCGCTGATCGCACTGGCACCCAAGCGCAAGGCACCCTTGGCGGTGGTGAGATCGGCGCGCAGGCCTGCGTTCCACTTACCGCCGCGTGCTGCATCGTCGAGCTCATAGTCGATGACCACGAACTGCGGGTTGAGTTCATCATCGCGGCTCAAGATCGGCTCCTTGAAGCTGATCGTGCCGGACAAGAGATCGATGTTGTAATCGACATAGCGCACCAGCGTGCGACGCGAGACGATCACTTCGCTGCGGAAGCGGTCGCGCACCTCGATGGTGACGACTTCGCTGCCGGCGATGATCGCGCGGTCAGACAGGCGATAAGGACCGGAGATCCCGCCTCCCTGAAATTCATCGCGGCGATGCTGCGAAGGGATTTGTGCGGCAAAGCCCTGAACGTGAATCCCGCCCGAATTGACTTCGCCCTTGAAGCCGGTTGCAGTGCGCTGATAGCGGGCCAGCTGGGTCTGATCGAACCCGGTGTCGAAATCGCCATAAAGCGCGTAGAAAGCGCGGCTTTCCACCCGGACGTAAAGCTTCTCACGGCTCGGCGCGTCCTGGCGGCGATCGGAGCCATCGGCGAACACGGTGTAGTAAGCGCGCGGATCGATCTGGCCCATCAACACTTGATCGTCGCGTTGCTTGGCACTGTCATAGCTGGCCGTAAGCAGGAACTTGCCCAGCACCCGGCCCTTGGCATAAAATGCCGTGCGCGCATGGGTGCCAAGGTCGCTGTCGAAATTGCCGGCGCGCTCCATATTGTCGGCGATCGATTTCGAACCGATCGCACCTTCGACCAGCCCGACCAGCGTCCACGGCTGGTCACCGGGTACGATCCAGCTATCGAGTTCCTGGCGGCGGCGCTGTTGGTCGTCGCTGAAGTTGAAGGTCATATGCAGCTTGCCGCTGACCATGGTCGGGGCGAGTTCGACATAAGCAATGCCGTCGTCGCCCTTGACCATCCAGCGCGGTGCCTGGCGGCCAAGGCCGCTCAGCTGGCGCTGCTGCATCGCGTCGTTCGCTTCAGCGCTTTCGTAGGGAGCGGACAATCCGAACTCACCCGAGAGACCGGCGTGAACCGGACGGCCGTTGTGATCGAGCACGCGCAGCGCCAGCACCGGGCGGTTTGAGCCATCAGCAACCAGATGGCTGAGCTGCGGCAGGAATTCGACCCGCGCGGGAGTGGCCGAATAGGTCACCTCGCGGGTGATGCGCGAGACTTCTGTGCCAGCCCCGTCGCGCACGATTGCAGTCAAGCGCGTGATTTCGCCTTCGAGCGGGATGCCGCGCCAGATGGTGACCGCATAAGTATCGCCCGGGGCAGCACGGATACCATCGAGGCTGAGCTTGTCGGCAGGTTTGCCATTCACCAGCAGATCGACCTTTTGTCCGGCACGATGGCGGATGACCACGCGGATCGCGGGCGCGCGGGGATTGTGGTCGGCGGTCGGGAATAGGAAATCGGTCGGGCCGTCGCCCATGGCGAGCCAGTCAGTGTCGGCACCGGCAGCGGCGCGGCCGGCATCGGGCGACACTTTCGGTGCATCGGCAAGCTTGGGCTCGCTACCCTTGGCCGGGACGATCGGCTGAAGATCAGGGCCACCCTTGGCGACCGGGCGGCTTCCCACGGGCAGGATCGCGCCAAAATCGGCAACAACCAGGCTGCCGCCCTGCCCGTTGACGAAGCGCGAAGTGGCGCTGCCAGCGCTGCGGGTCGAGCGGGTGCAATCGGTGAACCGGCCACCTTTGGGCAGCGTCGCGTCCTGAACCTGCACCACGTGATTTCCGGGGACCACGCCATTGAAGTGATAGCGGCCCTCGACATCGGTGATCGCAAAACTGCCGTCTTCCATGACCACGCGCACGCCGGGGATCGCGAAATGCTGGACATCTATTGCGCAGCCACCGTCGGTAATCCGCCCGATTACCGTCATCCTGGCGGCAATGTCGTTACGTTCGATCCGCACGACTGCGCCGGTTTTGGCAGTGATCCCACGCGAATCGGTCGCGGCTACGGTGTTCGGTGCCTGCCCGGCGGGCGCATCGGCGCGTACCGACATTGCATAGTTGACCGTCCGGCTGTCGCCTGCGGCAATGTCGCCAAGCTGGATAGTCAAAGTGCTGCCGTCGGGCGCGGTGGTCACCGCAGCGGGTGCCGAAACCCCGTCAATCCGCACCGAATCGCGGCGCAGGCGGAGCAGCGGCGACGGTGTATCGACCAGGGTCACGCCGCGTTTCACGTTGAGCGGGTCGGGATTGCCGACGGTCACCGTGTAGAAAATCGCGTCGCCGGGCAGCGCGATGGGCCGCGATGCAGTTTTGGTCAGGGTGACCGAAACAACAGGGTGGTCCAGTGGAACATCGACCCGGATCGGCGCCGGGCTGCTCAATGCAAACGAGCCGCCAAACGAGGCGGGGGTGATTTCCATCGGCTGCCCGTCAGGCCTGCGCAGCGGCGCAAGCTGGGCAGCACTGGCGGTCGATGGCGCGGTAAACGGTGCGGGCGGTTCGATCTTGAGCCGGTATTGGCTCAGCGGCGCAAGCGGGAAGCGGTATTCGCCGGGCGGCATCGGATGGACGATCCCGGCGGCATCGGTAACGCTCTGACCCGAAATCACGCTCGACGGCCACGGCGTCACGCCGTCATCGGCAAAGACCTGGGCCGGGGCACCGCTGATCGCGTCGACCAAGGTAACCCGCGCGCCGTTGATCGGGGCACCGGTTTCGCTGTCAAAGACCAACCCGTAAGGATCGGCCAAAACGTCGACCTGCGCGGTAGCAACCACGGCCGGGTTGCCCGGCTGGCTGGCCGAGATGGCAATCTTCTCGCCGCCGCGCACGCTCAGGCGGCACTCACCGCGCACCACTGCGGGCGGTACTGACACCGTCTTGATCGCGCCGATGAACAAGCTGCTGTTGGCCGCGCTCTCGTAGACCGTTAGCGCCTCAAGGTCACCCGAAGTCCCCGAAATGGCTACGGTGAGAGTGTCGATCACCCCGGCGCTCAAATTGGCCCCAGGCGCATCGATCTGGAAGTAGAGCACGCTGCCGGCCTGCAGCGCGGTGGCCGGGTCAACCGTGGCAAATGGATTGCTGCCCCCGACCCCGCCCGGCAGGACCAGCGGGCTGCCGCCGCAAGTCGGCGCCGTAATCGGCAGGCGCTGCCCGGTGTTGCTGTCGGTGAAGGTCTGGATCGCGACCGGATTCGGCACGACAGCAAAGGTTACCGCGTTCGAATTGACCGAGAAATTGTTGCCGCCCGCCGACCACTGTGCGGCGGCGACGTTGGTGATGGTTTGTGCATCTACGGCAGGCGAACCGATCAGCAGCGCGGTGAGCGCCGTAATCAGGAAACCTATCTGCCGGAACACGCCCATCGACCCTTGGGAGTAGCCTTGACGGGCGGCGCACCGTGAAGCGCGCCGCACCATCAGGCCTTGGTCAGTTGATCGTTGCGCGGAAGCGCAGCGTTTTGGTTTCGGTGGCGGCGACGCTCGTCAGCGTTCCGCTGACGGTCCCCGAGGCGAATGCACCGCCGGCGCTGCCATCAGCATTGCACACGCCCGAAGTGACGGTCCCGTTTAGGAAGATGCCGTAAGCCGAATTGTAGGTAACGGTGCTCGGCAAGGGATCCGAAATCGCCACCGAAGTCGCAGTCGCGCTGCCGGTAGCGTTGGCCACGCTGATGCAATACTCGATCGTCGCGCCCGGAATGGCTTTCGGATTGGTCGTGCCGTTGATCGGATCGGAGATCACTGTGCTGAGCTTGGCGATGGTCAGCGCCGCAGTGAGGACGGTGTAATCGTCCTTGGCCGAGAAGGCTGCGTCACGCGCTGCATCGGTCGCCCCGGCGATATCCGCAAAGACCGTGTCCATGCCAGCGGTGTTGGCTCCTGACGTTTCAGTCAGCGCAATCCCCTGGCTGGTAGCAGTATCGCCTTCGCGGCCGGTTGCGGTCAGCGTGACGGCAGCGACCGAACCCGTTGCCAGGCCGAGCGGCACGTCCGAGACGACGAACACCGTCTTGCTGGCGTCAGCCGCCAGTTCATCAAGGTACGTTACCAGCGTGTCGGTGCCGGAATCATAGATGCCGTTTGCGTTGGTATCGACGTAGATCTTCACATTGGTGACATCGAACGTGTCGGTGTTCGAGTGCGCCCCGGCACCGCCGGTCTGCTGCGCCGCCGCAAGTGCAAAGTCGAGCGTGGCGTTTGATGTGTTGGTCACCGTGAAGGTCGTCACCGCCGCGGCCTGGCCCGGCGAAACAGTGGTCGTCGTCGTGCCGACCTCTGCCACGGTCAGATTGACCTTGCGGTCGACCGTGAACGAATTCGAAGCGCTGCTCGCGATTTGCGAGACCGCGCCGACCTGATAATTGACTGTCACCGTGTTGGTGATCGTAGATCCCGCCGCAGTGCCCGACGCATAGGCCGGACTGGCGGCAAGAATGGCCAACGCGCCCGCGCTGACCGCCCCAAGAAGTTTCACATGTGTTGCCATGAGAGAAGCCTTTGCTATGAAAATTCAGTTTGTTAGTGGTCTTTAATCAGAGTCAATTTGAATAACTCAACGAACCACGCCGCGGTATGAAAGGGTGCCCGATGCTCCCGGAGCGAGCTGCGCCAGGGTCCACCGAATGTGCGTAACATCGCTGTTCTGGGCCGCGCGCTTGGCCCCATCGGGGCCAGTCACGGTTAGCTGGACGAGCTTGCCCCAGGTCTTGCCGCCATCGACCGAAATCTCGGCCATCGGCGTCTCACCCTGGGCCAGCGCGACGCCAGCAGGGATCGGGTTGGTCACCACGAAATTGCTGACCGCCACTGAGCCAGTGTTGCGATAAGCGGTCGCGAAAATCAGCTTGTCACCGGGAACGACCACTTTGGGTTCGACCAGGACGTGCTTTTCATGCCCATTTTCGACTACGATCTTGTCGAGCTGGACCTGGCCCTTGAGCTCGATCGGCTGGGCTGCCTGGGCTGCGGCTACAGGCGCAACGAACGTCGCCAGCAGAACGGTAGCGGCAGTCAGGATGATCTTTTTCATGGCTCAGATCCTCAGTTGATCTTGACGTTGAACGTGACGGTCTTGGTGCTTCCACCGCTGATCGTGCCGAGGTTGACATCGACCCCGCTGGACGAAGCCTGGCCCGCATCGACGTCATTCGCATCGGTGAGTGCTGCGGCATTGAGAGTCAGCGTGCCGGGTTCGTAAGTGGTACCGGTGGGGATCACGTCGATGATATGCACCCCGGCCGCCTGCCCGGTGCCGCTGACGCTTGCGGTCAGGGTATATATAACCACCGCGCCCGGAACCGGCTGGTGGCCGCCGAACTGGTCGTTGATCACCGCCGACTTGGCGAGCGCGACGGTCGCCAGGCTGGCGATCAGGTTGTCGTTCGCGTTGCTGCTCGCCCCGGTCGAACCGACCACGGCATCGCCGCCGCCGTCGCCTTGACCGGCAAAGACAGTGCCCGGCGTACCAGTGCCCGTTGCCGCGTCGGCGGTCAGCTTGACCTGGCTGGTTTGGCCATCGGTTGCGCCTGATGGCAGGCTGACGATCACGAAGACCTTGAGCGAACCATCGGCGGCAATAGCGGGGGTTGACGCACCCGGCGCCAGCACCTGGTCGACACCGGCATCGTAGACCCCGTTGCCGTTGCTATCGACCACGATCGACTGCACGGTCGCATCAAAGCCATTGCCCGGAACCGCAGGATCGGCCGTAAGCTTGAACGCTTCGGGGCCATTACCAGTATTAGTTATCGAATATTCGAGCACCGCGCTCGTTTGGCCGGCGATGGCGGGCGTGGTCGTGAGACCGGCAACCGCCACGTTGAGCAGCTCGTCCACCTTGATGCTGACGGTGTTCGAAGTCACCGTTCCGCCCGACGCACCCGAAGTGTAAGTCGCCGAAGCGGTGTTCTGGATCAGCGTACCAGCGCTGACGCCGGTTGCGTGGGCGGCCGCCGGAGCCAGAACGGCGCCGAGCGAAACCAGGGCGAGAGTGCGGGTCGCGACCCGGCTTGAAAGTTGCTTTGTCATTCGATTGTATTAGCCGATGAGGGTTAACAAACAGACAAAGTAGCAGTGCTTGTACGCGCATGTAGTTGTGTGACTTTGCTAACTATTTTGCCCGAAGATGAAGGCCGTGGGCTCACGCATTTCAGCGATTGAAAGCGATTGCAGGCGTAAACCAAGATCCTCAAATCGTTACGCTTTGCTGGCCGGGATTTGGTTCAGCCTATTAGTTAACGGTGCCGCGAAACTTTAACGCGACGGCACCGCCGGCGGTCAGCGATGGCGCGGTGCCGGTAATGGTCGTTCCGCTGATCGCTGCGCCGTAGGGATCGCTCTCATCGGTGCCGGTGTTGTTGTCGTCTTCGGTCGTGGTCGCGCCAGCGCAAGTGGTGCCCGAAGTCATCGTGCCGGCGGCATAAGTGAACTTAGCGGGCAGCGGGTCGCTCGCCGAAATGCTGCTCAGCGTGGCCGAACCGGTGTTCGAAATCAGGATGCAGTATTCCATCACTGCCCCGGGAATCGCCTTGGGATTGATCGTCCCATTGAACGGATCGCTGATCACGCTGCTGACCTTGGTCACCGAGATTCCGGAAACGGCCTTGCAAAAGGTGATGTCATGCAACGCGATGCCCTGCTGGCCGGGGTCTGACGGCGCGTAGCTGTGATCGCCGTAAGCGACTGTCACCGTATCGACCGGACCGGAAAAGGTCACCACGACGTTGCCGTTGGACTGGGTATCCGACGAAATTGCGTCGCCATAGGCCGAGTTTCCACTGATGAAGTTGGCGGTCCCGTTGGTCAGGGTCGGCGTTACCGGGATGCCGCCCACCGAGCCGGTCACCGTTACTTTGTCGGCAAACTGGTTGGCATTGAAATCAACGTCAAATATCGTGAACTGTAAGCCATTTGCAGCCGAGCCCAGCGTGATCGTGGTGTTGACGGTTGCGCTCTGGCTGGTCACGTCGACGAGCTGTTCGAGCGACTGCTGTGGAGCCGCCAGGCCGCCGGTGACCGCATTCTGCTTGGCGGGAGATTGACCGCCATAGGTCGCGTTGCTGAGAAAAGTGCCATTCGTATTGGTGATCGCGAAGCCGACCGTGCCGAGCCCGGCAAGCGTATAGCTGTTGCTGGTCGCGCCCGCCGTCCAGGCTTGGGTATCCCAATCGAACACCGCCGACCCAGCACTGCAAGTCAGCGTAGGAGCAATTCCTGCCGAGCGGCTAACCGCGACGGTAAAGGCGGCGGCGGCATAGTCGTCTTCGCCGGTCACGCCGTTGTTGGGTGTGGAATCGATGTCGGTAACCGAGCTGGCGGTGACTTCGGCGGAATTGGTCACGGTGACACCGTTGCCCGCGGCCACGGTAGCATTGATTGTCAGGGTGGCGCTTTGGCCGGGCGCTAGCGAACCGACGGCCCAGTCTCCGGTGGCGCTGTTGTACGTGCCGCTACCCGATGCGCTGACGTAATTTGCGCCTGTGGGCAGCACATCACGGACCACGATCCCGGTTGCGGTCAGGTTCGAGATTGCACTGTTGGTCACCGTCAGTGTGTAGCTGATCGAGGCCAGGTCATTGGGCGTAGTGGAATTGACGCTCTGGGTCAGCGAGAGATCAGCATAATTGCTCGGCGCAGCGGTCAGGTAAAGATCGGCCTGCTGGAAGGTTCCGCTGTCCTGTGCCGCAGCATCGCAAATCTCGAGGGTCCAGGTGCCGCTGGAATTCTGGCCATTGAAGACTGAAAGCGCGCTGCTCGGGCTGAACGTGTTGTTGTAGGGTGGGACCGCCGTGATCGTGTCATTCGCTGTATAGCCCGAGATCGCGCTTGCCGCCTGGTCATCGATCAAGGCGTTGAAATTGTCTGCCTGCCCGCCGATGCGGTTAGCGAAAGCCGCGCGGGTACCGACCGGCGAGACCAGTGTCATCACCAAATCGCCGCGATAAGTGTGCGAAAGAAGCACACCGATGTTGACGTCGCTGACGGTATAGCTGGTGCCGACGACGAACGTGCGTTTCAGCGGATTGCTGCACGGTGTTGCGGTGTCGTCGATCCCGTTTGCAGCGCTGGCGGTGTTGTTGGTATAGCGATTGATGCTCTGTGCTGAGGCCGACGGCGCGAGCAGGCAGCCGCATAGTAACGCCATCGCATAAGCGACTGCGTGGGCCGCCACACGGCTGACCCTCGATTGCAGATTTGCTACTGACCCCATCGGGGCTTCTACTGACACCGATTGGTAAATCGCCAATTAAGTGCGTTTCGCGCGTCAGCTAAAGTTCTGATTTTCTGCAAGACTTTTTGACGTCGACGCCCCGCAAATTGCAACCGATTGCAGAAATCGTCGCGTACGGCCTTAAATATGGATGGCCCGGCCGTAAGCGGCGAGCACGCTTTCGTGCATCATCTCGCTAAGGGTCGGATGCGGAAACACAGTAGCCATCAGCTCGACCTCAGTGGTCTCGAGCGTCTTGCCGACGACGTAGCCCTGGATGAGTTCGGTGACTTCGGCCCCGACCATATGCGCGCCGAGCAACTCGCCGGTCTTGGCATCGAACACGGTCTTGATGAAGCCCTCGGCCTCGCCCAGGGCGATCGCCTTGCCGTTGCCGATGAACGGGAAGGTTCCAGCTCTCACAGTGAAGCCCGCCTCTTTCGCCTTCGCTTCGGTCATGCCGACTGAAGCGACCTGCGGGTGGCAATAGGTGCAGCCGGGGATGTTATTGCGGTCCATCGCGTGCGGGTGGACTTCCGTGTTGCCGAGCGCCTGGGCGATGGCTTCGGCGGCGATCACGCCCTCGTGGCTCGCCTTGTGCGCGAGCCACGGCCCCGGGGTGACGTCGCCGATCGCCCATACGCCGGGCACGTTGGTGCGGCCCATGCCGTCGATCGCAATGATCCCGCGTTCCGCCTTCACACCCAGCGTTTCGAGCCCGATGTTCTCGGTATTGGCAGCAATGCCGACCGCGACGATGACGTGGCTGAAATCGCTCTCGGCAACCTTGCCGTCGGCGGTCTTGATCTTGGCCGAGACGCCCTTGTCGGACACCGCGAGGCGTTCCACCCCGGCCCCGGTCAGGATCGCCATGCCCTGCTTCTTGAGCGCCTTTTCAAGGAATATCGATACGTCCGTATCTTCAACTGGTACGATCCGGTCGAGCATTTCGACCACGGTAACTTCACTGCCCATGTCATTGTAGAAGCTGGCAAATTCGATCCCGATTGCGCCAGATCCGATGACCAGCAGCTTGCTCGGAAGCTCGACTGGCGTCATGGCGTGGCGATAGGTCCACACGCGTTTGCCATCAGCCGGAGCGAACGGCAGATCGCGCGCCCGCGCGCCGGTGGCGACGATGATGTGCTTGGCGGTCAGGGTTTCGGTCCCCTTATCGGTCTTGACTTCGAGCTGACCCGGAGCAGTGAGCTTGCCCTCTCCCCTATAAACCGTGATCGTGTTCTTCTTCATCAGGTGGGTGACCCCCTGATTGAGCTGCTTGGCCACCCCGCGGCTGCGTTTGACCACCGCAGCAAGGTCAGCGCTGATCTTCTCAGCGACGAGGCCATAATCCTTGGCGTGCTGCATATAGTGGAAAATCTCGGCCGAGCGCAGCAACGCCTTGGTCGGGATGCACCCCCAATTGAGACAAATCCCGCCAAGATTCTCCCGCTCGACAATCGCGGTCTTCAGCCCCAGCTGCGAGGCGCGGATCGCCGCGACATAGCCGCCGGGGCCAGAGCCGAGGATAATGAGGTCGTAATCAGACATAAATCAGCTTTCTTCTTCCCCTCTCCCCTTGCGGGAGAGGGACAGCCGCGCAGCGGCAGGGAGACGGGGAGGTACGTTATGCAACGCGTGCCAAATCGAATCTGCAACTGCACTGGTATCGGCGAGCGCCTCGTTGTTCCAGAACCTGATCACGCGGAAGCCCTGCGATGTTAGCCACTGGTCGCGGACAATATCATACTCGTTTTCAGCGTGCTGCGAGCCATCTGACTCAACGATCAAGCGGCGTTCGAAATTCACGAAATCGACGATGTACCGACCCAGTACCTGTTGTCGTTTGAATTTGAGGCCTGCCAACCGATGTCCTCGCAGGATAGACCATATGCGGCGCTCGGATTCGGTCGGATTTGCACGCATTTGTTTGGCGCGTTCGAGCAAAATCGCCTCGGCAGTGCTCCCTCTCCCTGCTCGCTGCGCAAGCTGTCCCTCTCCCGCAAGGGGAGAGGGATTAGAAGTGCCGACTTCCGGCATAACTCACGCCACTAGCCCCAGCGGGCTCTCGATCAAGTCCTTGAACGCCTGCATCAGCTGCGCCCCATCTGCGCCGTCGATCGCGCGGTGGTCGAAGCTGCCGGTGGCGCTCATCACGCTGGCGACCGAGAGCGCGCCGTCGACCACGTAGGGCCGTGCTTCCCCGGCGCCCACCGCCATGATCATCGCTTGCGGCGGGTTGATCACGGCATCGAACTGCTTGATCCCGAACATGCCGAGGTTGGACAGGCTGGCGGTGCCGCCCTGGTATTCGTGCGGTTGCAGTTTGCCGGCCTTGGCTTTCTCGGCCAGCGCCTTCATCTCGGCCGAGATCTGGGCAACGCCCTTGGTCGAAGCATCGACGATGATCGGGGTGATCAGGCCTGAAGGCGCAGCCACCGCAACCGAGATATCCGCGCGGCTAAATATGCGCAATTCGTCTCCGGCAAAGCTGACGTTGCACTTGGGGACGCGGATCAGCGCCTTGGCCAGCGCCTTGATCAGAAGGTCGTTGACCGAGAGCTTTATGCCGTCAGCCTCAAGCGCCTTGTTAAGTTCGCCGCGCAGTTTGAGCAGCGCATCAAGACGAATGTCCACGGTCAGGTAGATATGCGGGATCGTCTGCTTGGCCTCGGTCAGGCGGCGCGCGATGACCTTGCGGATGTTGTTGAGCTTTTCGGCTTCGTAGGGGATGCCGAAGTCCGGCGTCGGTGCGCTGGCAGCGGGAATGGCAGTCGGTGCGGCAGTGCTGGAAGCTGCGCCAGTCTTCACGCCCTCGACATCAACCTTGACGATCCTGCCGTGCGGGCCACTGCCCTGCACTGATTTCAGATCGATCCCGCGATCAGCCGCGATGCGTTTGGCGAGCGGGGAGGCAACGATGCGGTCACCCGTTTTCGCGGCAGCTAGTGGCGCGGTTGGCGCGGGGGCTTCGACAAGCTCAGCCTGTGCGGGTTTGGACGTTGGCGGCGCGGGTACGGCCGCGGCCTTTGACGCAGGCACGGCGCTCGCATCCTCGTCCTCGCCGGTGACCATCGCGATGACCGTGCCAACCTTCACGCCCTCGGTGCCCTCGGCCACTTCGATCGCGGTGATCACGCCTTCGTCGACCGCTTCGAATTCCATCGTCGCCTTGTCGGTCTCGATCTCGGCCATGATGTCGCCCGAAGACACCTTGTCGCCCACCTTCACCAGCCATTTGGCGAGCGTGCCTTCCTCCATTGTCGGAGAAAGTGCGGGCATCTTGATTGCGATCGGCATAGCAGTGTCCGGTCCCCTGACGGTCTGGTTACCGTTACATCTCTGGCCAAATTAACGCCTTACGGCAAGATGCTTGCACCGAATACGTTTGTGCCTGATATCGCGAGGCCGAGGGAGCGGCGATGCGGGTCTATCTGGTGATCATGGACGAAACCGAGGAAGCCAGCCTCGCGCTGCGCTTTGCCGCGCGCCGTGCCCAGCGTACTGGCGGCGCGGTGCACTTGCTCGCGCTCGTTCCGCCGCAGCCGTTTGTGGCGTTCGGCGGCATCCAGGCCACGATCGAGGAAGAGGCGCGCGCACGGGCCGAAGCACTGGTCACATCGGCCGCCGGCAGCATGCTGAGCGAAGGCGCCAAGCCGCCCGCCATCGCGGTTCGGACCGGTGACGGTGTTGCCGTTATCCGCGAATATCTGACCGAACACCCCGAAGTATCCGCGCTCGTGCTGGGGGCGGAACCGAGCGGCGGGCCAGGGCCATTGGTATCGCACTTTGCCGGAAGCGCGGGGCAATTGCCCTGCCCGGTTTACGTCATTCCCGGCGGGCTTAGCGACAAGGATCTCGATCGGCTCAGCTAAACCTAGCGCCGTTTGCCTTGGTGCCGGATGTTGCCGGGGCGCCCGCGCTTTCCGGCGAGGTGGTTGCCCCTCTTGTGCAGCGGTGATGGCTTACCGCGCGCTTCGACCCGGCCGCCCGCGCTGCCTTCAGGCTCAAACTTCAGCGCACCGGTGAGCGGATTGGCTTCGGCCAACCGGAGCCGCATGCGGTGGCCCATGCCGTATTTGATGCCGCTACGTTCGCCTTCGAGCACCTGCGCCTTGTCGTCATAGTTGAAGCGCTCATCGCCCAGCACCGAGATCGGGACCAGTCCGTCACCGCCCAGCCCGATGATCGTCGCGAACAATCCGAACCGCTGCACGCCGGTGACGCGGCATTCGAATACTTCGCCCACCCGCGCGGAGAGCCACGCGGCAACATAGCGATCGATGGTATCGCGCTCGGCCATCATCGCGCGGCGCTCGGTCTGGCTGATGGCCTCGGAGACGCGGGTCAGGTCAGAGCGGTCACGGTCTGACAAGCCGCTCTGCGCAGGCAAGTTGCCCTTCGATGCAGGTAGCTCCAAACCATAGCTGTCGACCAGTGCGCGGTGGACCAGCAGGTCCGAATAGCGCCGGATCGGCGAGGTAAAGTGGGCGTAAGAGCCGAGCGCGAGCCCGAAGTGTCCGGCGTTGCGCGGACCGTAGAACGCCTGCGTCTGGCTGCGCAGGACAGCTTCCATAATAACAGCCTTTTCAGACTCATCGGCGATATCTTTGAGAATACGGTTGAACAGCCCCGGAGTGATCACGTGCCCCAGCGACAGCTGCTTGTCGAAGGTTGCGAGGTAGTCCTTCAGCGCGATCAGCTTCTCGCGGCTAGGCGGCTCATGGATACGGTAGACCACCGGCGCGACCTTGGCCTCGAGCGCTTTGGCCGCGGCGACGTTGGCGGTGATCATGAAGTCTTCGACCACCTTGTGTGCTTCGAGCGATTGGCGCAGCGCGATCTCCTTGATCTTGCCGTCCTCGCCCAGAATTACGCGGCGTTCGGGCAGCTCCAGCGCAAGCGGATCGCGGGCATTGCGCGCAGCCGTAAGCGCGCGCCATGCGGCCCACAGCGCGGTCAATTGCGGGTCGTTCTCGCCCTCGTCGATCCGCCGCTGAGCTTCCTCGTATGCAATGACTTCATGGATCCGCACCACCGCGCGAGTGAAGCGCCAAGACGTCACTTTACCCTCGGCAGTAAACTCAACGTGGCAGGCCATCGCTGCACGGTCCTCACCGGCGCGGAGCGAGCAGACATCGGCGCTGAGTACGTCGGGCAGCATCGGCACGACGCGATCGGGGAAATAGACCGAGTTGCCGCGTTTGCGCGCATCGCGATCGAGCGACGAGCCGGGGCGGACGTAATAACTCACATCGGCAATCGCGATTACCGCGCGGAAGCCGCCCTCCCCATCGGGTTCGGCCCAGATCGCATCGTCATGATCACGCGCATCGCTGGGGTCGATCGCGACGATCGGCAAGTGGCGCAAGTCTTCGCGCTTTTCGGCATGGAGCGGCAACTTGGCCGCGAGTTCGGCCTCGTCGATCGTGTCAGGATCGAAGGCATAGGGGATGCCGTGCTTGTGGATCGCGATCAGGCTGAACGCGCGCGGGGCGAGCGGATCGCCCAATACCGTAGTAACCTTCACCCCCGATCGCGCGCTGCGCCCAACCGGTTCGGCCAGGACCAGCTGGCCTTCTTCGGCCCCACCAAGATCGGCAACCGGCATCGAATTGCGTTCGCGCTTGTCGACCGGGGCGAGCCAGGCCTTGCCGCCCCCATCGATCTCGATCACCCCCATGGTCTGGTCAGATGCAGCGGGGAGCTTCTTCATCGGGTGCGCGACCCAGCCGTTTCCGGCCTCTTCGGTCCGCGCGAGCACCCGATCGCCCGACCGTAAAGCGCTGTCGCGGCCCTTCAAGGCGCGCAGCCTGATCCGCGGCGGCGGAACCGGATCGTCGGGTGTCCAGCTATCGGGCACGGCAATCGCCTCGCCTTCGTCGATCTCCACCACCCGCAGCACAGTGACCTTGGGCACGCCGCCCATGCGGTGGAACGCGGTGCGGTTGCCGTCGATCAGGCCCTCTTCAGCCATATCCTTGAGCATCGCCTTGAGCTGGATTTTCTCCTGCCCCTTGAGCCCGAACATACGCGCGATTTCGCGCTTGCCCGCAGGTTCGTCGCTGTTGGCGATGAAATCAAGGATCTGCTTGCGGCTTGGCAAGCCGGGGACGTGCGTGATCTTGCGCGGCATCCTAACGCGCCGGGCGGTAGAACCCGCCGCCCGGAACACCCGATGAGATCGGACTTTCGCTGCCATCTGCCGCCACGGCGCTGATGCCGAAGAACCAGTCATCGCCGCGCACGCCGGGAAGTTTGAGTTCCGACTGGCCCGCCTGTACTCGGCGAACCTTGGTCCAGCCGACTGCATCGGTGCGGCGCTGCCACAGGTTATAGGCAGAGGCCCCGGGCGACGGGGTCCACTTGACCAGCGTGAATGTCTGTACCGCGGCTTCGACCGAGACCGCTGGCGGCAACGGGGCGCGGGCAAGACGATCGAGCATCGCGATGTTCAGGGCAGTAACCTTGGCCAGATAGGCGAAGTCCATAAATTCGATCGTGTCGCCATAGACCACGCCCTTGTCGGCGCGCAAATCCTGATGTTGGTGATCGTAGTTCTCGATCCCCACCGAGAACCGGATCGCTGGCACGCCCATCTCCTGAAACGGCAGGTGATCTCCGCCCCGGCCCATCCGATCAGCGCGCCAGACCTGGCGGACCTGAAGTCCGCCGGGAACGCTCGGCGCTAGCCCGGCCACGTATCGCGACAAGTTGCGGCTCGGGCTATCGTTCTCGCCGCCAAAGCGCCGGGCTTGCGCGCGCATTGCGTCATCGCCATCGGCGCGCGGACCTTCGGAGAAGACCCGGACGTGGGTGTTGTCGATCACCCCGTCCGAGCCGCGCGTGTTGCCGACGATATCGTTGTTGAGCACGGCCTTGACCGTCCAGCCCTGCTGCCTGGCATATTGCGAGAGCAACTTGCCGCCAAACAGCCCCTGCTCCTCGCCGGTCAGCACGGCGTAGACGATCGTGGTCGGGAACTTGCGCTTGGACAGTACCCGCGCAGCTTCCAGAACCAATGCGGTGCCCGATCCATCGTCGTTGGCTCCCGGCGCATCGGCGGTCGCGTTCATCACGTCGGAGACGCGGCTGTCGATATGACCCTGGACGATCACGACCTCGTTCGGCCGCTCGGTGCCGCGCTGCACCGCGACAACGTCAATGATCTTCGCAGGCCGAGGCATCCGGTCACCGGTTACGGTGTCTTCGGGCAGTGCGATTTCGAGGCAGCCACCGCAGGCGGCGCTGGTCTTGCGGAATTCACCCTCGGCCCAATGCCGTGCCGCGCCGATCCCGCGTTTGGGATCGTCTGCGCTCGACAACGTATGGCGCGTGCCGAAAGTAACCAGGGTCGCAACATCGGAGCGCAGGCGCGCCGGGCTCACTTCGACCGCAATGCTCGTCCGCGCCAGCAACGGCGCCGCGACCACGAGGGTCAGGGTCGCAAGCCTAGTAAGCGCGCGCAACATAGATCCTTTCGACCGCTGGCTGACCGGTGAACGGGCAGGTTCCCGAGACCAATGCGCCTCCCAACGGCACATTACGCAAGGTCAGCTTGAGTGTCTTGAGTTTCGCCACGACCGCTTCGAGCGCCGCTCCGGTTGGCTTGGACCAGACGAGTTCAACCCAGCCCGGATACTTGTGATCAGCGGCAAAGAACTGCTCGATCCCCGCCCAGTCCGTGACCCCGCGTTCGATCTGCGCGTCGCGGCGCGCAAGGGCTTCGGCATGCAGGCTGCGCTGGATGTCTTCGAGTTCGGCGGCGGCTTGCGAGACGAATTCGTCGCGGCCCTGTGCGATAAAGTTGACCTTGCCATCGTTGCGATAGAGCCGGTCACGGCGCAACACCGAAACCTGCCCGCCGGCCGCATCGCGTCCACCGATTTCCAGGATCAGCGGCACGCCCTTCTTGACCCAGGCCCACCGCTTCTGCATTGCCTTGCCGGCGCGCTTGTCGAGCAACACACGCAACGGATCGCCCAGTGCCGACTGCGCGGCGAGCGCTTTGCGCAGATCCTCGCAGTAAGCGAGCAGCGCCTCGTCGCCGTCATCTTCGCGCAGCATCGGCAGGATCACGATCTGGTGCGGTGCAATGGCGGGCGGGACCCGCAGTCCGTCGTCATCTCCGTGAGTCATGATCACGCCGCCGATAAGACGGGTCGACACGCCCCAGCTGGTCGTGTGACACAACGTCTGCTGACCTTCTCTGTCTTGGTACTTGATACCGGCGGCTTCGGCGAACGCGGTACCGAGGTAGTGCGAAGTACCCGCCTGCAGCGCTTTGCCATCCTGCATCATCGCCTCGATCGAATAGGTCGCGACCGCGCCAGGGAAACGCTCGTTTTCCGGCTTTTCGCCCGCGAATACCGGCATCGCGAGATCATCCTCGGCGTGGGCACGATACATCTCAAGTGCACGCAAAGTCTCGGTCATCGCGTCGGCCTTGTCGGCGTGCGCGGTGTGGCCTTCCTGCCAGAGGAATTCGCTGGTCCGCAGGAACATCCGGGTGCGCATTTCCCAGCGCACCACGTTGGCCCACTGGTTGGTCAACAGCGGCAGATCGCGCCACGACTGAATCCAGCGCGCCATCGCCTGACCGATCACTGTTTCAGATGTGGGGCGCACAATCAGCGGCTCTTCAAGCTTCGCTTCGGGATCGGGGATCAGTCCGCCCTTGCCGTCGGCGATCAGGCGGTGATGGGTAACCACCGCCATTTCCTTCGCAAAGCCGTCGACATGCTCGGCCTCCTTCGCGAAATAACTCAGCGGAATGAACAGCGGGAAGTAGCAGTTCTCCACACCTGCGGCCTTGATCCGCGCATCCATCAATTTTTGGATGCGTTCCCAGATCCCATAGCCCCACGGCTTGATCACCATGCAGCCGCGCACACCGCTTTCCTCGGC
This sequence comes from Sphingomonadaceae bacterium, assembly GCA_025356175.1. Classification (GTDB taxonomy): domain Bacteria; phylum Pseudomonadota; class Alphaproteobacteria; order Sphingomonadales; family Sphingomonadaceae; genus Novosphingobium. The sequence goes on from JANXUP010000147.1 coordinate 32,057, forward strand.
CATGTCGGCTTCGGCGATAACTTCCTGGTACCAGGCGGCAAAGTCCGCAGAACGGGTGACTGAAAGCGCGTGACGGATATTCGAGGGGCTATTCATGGCCGCGCGATAAACGCTCGGCCGGATCGCGGCAAGCATTGTGCTGGGCAGTTTGAATGATAGGTAATCACGGGGACACCAGGGGACCGGACCAATGCGACACGCCTGCTTGAGGCTGGTCGGTGCGGCAGCCCTGATTGTTGGTTTCGCGCAAATGGCCTGAGCCCAGACTGCCAATGGCTTGCCGCGGACCGACACAGCCGCCCTCGCCGGTTCCGGTGCCCAGCGCGACGATTGAGCCCAGCCCGCCATCACCCAGTCCCAAGCCCGTACCACGACCAACCTCAAAGGAGCTCCAACTCGGTCGCGGCCGCCAATTCGACAAGCCGGGAATCGCTCTGTTAAAACGTTAGTCGTTGCCAAGCTTGTCGAGCTTGGCCTGCATCGCCGCCATCTGCTCGCGCAGCGCGGCGATCTCGGCCGACTGATCCTTGCCCGATGCTGCTGAAGGCTTCGGGTCGGCAAGGGCCGGCACGAAGGCCGAGGCCGCCGCCTTGAACATTGCCAGGTTCTGCTGGGCCAGCTTGGCCAGCGGGTTGGCCTCAATGCTCGCCTCAAAAGCCTCGCGCAGCTTGGCTTGGTTGGTGCGGAAGTTGTCCATCGAGGCTTCGAGATAATGCGGCACCAGGCCCTGCATCGAATTTCCGTACATGCCGATCAGCTGGCGCAGGAAATTGACCGGGAGCATCTGCTCCCCGCCGGCGCTTTCCTCTTCCATTATGATCTGCGTCAGGATCGAATGGGTAATGTCGGCCCCGGTCTTGGCATCGAGCACTTTGAATTCCACGCCTTCGCGGGTCATCTTGGAAAGATGATCGAGCGTGATGTAGCTTGAGCTTTTGGTGTTGTAGAGGCGCCGGTTGGCGTACTTCTTGATGATTACCGTTTCGGCGGTTGCATCGCTCATCGCGGGAATCCAATTCATGCAGAGTGCGGTTGCCGTAGCGTTAGCACCTGCAGCAACCGCAATGCAACAAAAGCATGCTGCGCAGCATCACCGCTGGAAACGGCGCCCAAGCGAGGTGAGCAGTTCATATTGGGACAGCCCGCTGATCGCCGAGGCTTCGGGCAGGGAATATTCTACGCTGACCCAGTCACCCTCGGCAAGGTGGGGGGCGGCGGTGAGGTCGATCGCGGTCATGTCCATCGAGACGCGGCCCAGCACAGGCAGCGTGGCGCCGCCAGCATGCATGGCGCCAAGCCCCGACCAGCACCGCAGAAAACCATCGGCATAACCCAGGCTGACCACCCCGATTTCAAGCGGCCCTTGTGCTGTGAAAGTCGCGTTGTAACCGACCGTGTCACCAGCTTGCAGGCTGCGGCACTGGATCAGCCGCGCTTGCGGGATCGCGACCTGACAAATGTGACCGGCAAGGCCCGCAGCTGGAACGCCGCCATACAGCGCGAGGCCCGGGCGGGTGATATCGCCGTGATAGCCTGCGCCCAGCGCAATCCCGGCGCTGTTGGCCAAGGCCGCGCGGCGATGCGCAATCTGGCCGCGTGCATCGAGCCAGCGTTTGCGCTGGACCTCGTTGAGCGGCGATTGCTCATCGGCCGAAGCGAGGTGCGAATGGAGGGTGTCGATCGCAAGCCGGGCAATCAGCGGATCGCCCAGATCGCCCATCGCAATGCCGATACGGTTCATCCCGGTGTCGACCATCAGGTCACACGAACCTCCGCCCGCTTCCAGCCACAGCCGCGCCTGATGCAGCGAATTGATCACGGGTTTTATGCCGCTGGCTTGAGCAAAGGCGGCGTCACGTCCGTCCATGGGGCCATGCAGCACAACCAGACTTTCCGGCGGCACAAGGTCGGCAAGCTCGGCCGCTTCTGCCCAGTGCGCAACGTAGAAAGTCTGGCACCCCGCATCGTGCAGCAGCGGCACGACCCGGCGTGCGCCGAGGCCATAGGCATCGGCCTTGACCGCCGCCGCCGCAACGGCACTGCCTGACAGGCGATCAAGCGCGCGCCAATTCGCGACCAGCGCGGCGCTGTCGATCGTCAGGCGCAGCGGGTAATCGGGCGCGTCAGGCAGCATTGTCACCAAATTCGCGCGGCGGTCCATCGGGCAGGCCCCACCACGCGACGACCAGCGCCACAGCGGTGAACACCCAGGTGTACCACAGCCCGGCATAGAGATTGCCCGATTTGGCCACGATAAAGGCGGCGATCAGCGGCAGGAAACCGCCGAAGTAGCCTGCGCCCAAATGGTAGGGGATCGACATCGAGCTGTAGCGGATCCGCGGCGGAAACATCTCGGTCAGCAGGGCCGCAACCGGTCCGTAATTCATCGCCGACAACATCCCCAGCGCACACAGCAGTACGATGATCAGCAGCGAAGCGCCCAGCGATGGTTTGACCGGCGTGAAATCATAGCCGGAGGCGCCTAGTTGGGTCTGAAGCTGCGTCTTGCGTGCCTTGCCGTCGGCCCACGGATAGCCGTCCAGCGCCAGTGGCGCGCTGCCCACGGTGACTGCCAGGTCCGGGGCGCCCAGCAAGGTATACGGCACCCCGCTGGCGGTCAGGTCTTCAAGCAATTTGCCGCATTGCGTGGTCTGTTTGCCCGAGAATGGATCGTAACTGCAATCGGGTCCGGAAACGACCACCGGAGCTGACTTTGCGGCCGCAGCCAGGCCCGGATTGGCCAGCGCCCCAAGACCCCAGAAAATCGGAAACAGCAGCACCAGGATCAGCAGGTTCGCCCAGATGATCGGTTTTTTGCGGCCGATCCGGTCCGAGATCCTGCCCCACACCAGGTAAAAGCTCATCGAAATGAGGCCGCCGATCCCGACCAGAATTTCGGCGCGCGATCCTTCCAGCCGCATCGCGCCCTTTAGAAACGACAGGCTGGAGAAGAACGCCGTATACCAGATCAGCGTCAGCCCGACGGCCACGCCGAACAGCGCGACGAAAATGCGCTTGGCATTGCCGGGATAAGTGAAGCTTTCGACAAACGGATTGCCCGCCGTTTCGCCAGCAGCCTTCATCGCCTGGAACACCGGGCTTTCCGAAAGCTTGAGCCGCATCCACAGGCTGACCGCGAGCAGGATCAGCGACAGCAGGAAGGGCACGCGCCACCCCCAGGCATCGAACGCGGCGGGCGGAATGAAGGTCCGGCAAGCCAGCACCACCACGACGCTCAGGACGAAGCCGCCGACCACGCTGGCCTGAATGAAGCTGGTGTACCATCCGCGCCGGCCCACCGGGGAATGCTCGGCCACATAGATCGCCGCACCGCCGTATTCACCGCCGAGCGCCAGTCCCTGCAGGATCCTCAGCAGGATCACGATAACCGGCGCGGCCATGCCGATGGACGAGGCGCTGGGCACCAAGCCCACCCCGGCCGTGGCAATGCCCATCAGCGTCACCGTGACCAGGAAGGTGTATTTGCGCCCCAGCTTGTCGCCCAGATAGCCGAACAGGACGGCTCCCAGTGGACGAAAACCGAAGCCCACCGCAAACCCCGCCCAGACTAGCAGCAGTTGCAGGGTGACGTTATCGGCCGGGAAAAAGGCCTTCCCGATCAGCGCGGCCAAAGTCCCGTAAATGAAGAAATCGAACCATTCGAAGATCGTGCCCGCAGATGACGCGAGAATAACCAACCGCATTTCGGCCGCGCTCGGTTCTGGTGGCGCGGTCGTTACCGGCGTGGTCATGGTTTCGCTCTCCCCGTAATTCAGCGCTTCCCTAGCCGCGCGCCACGAAGGCGACAAGCGCGGCCCGCCACGGCAACAGGATCGCGCCATGCCGGGCCGGATATTCGCGCGCGGCGGCAATGGCGGAGAGCCCAGGCCAACCGGGAAGCGGCCCACCTGCGAGCCAGGCCTTGATCGCGCCTAATGAAACGTCGACTTCCGGCTCCGATTTACCCTCCGCTTGCGCCGCAAAGATGGCGGCCGCGGCCTGGCCCACAGCGCAGGCCTGCGCTTTTACGCCAAGGCCCGAAATGGCATCGCGCTGATCCAGCGACAGGCCGACTTCCACCACACTGCCGCAGGTCGGCGAGCGCGCAGTGCCGCGCTGCAACTGGCTTTCATCGAGCGGATAGGCCGCCAGCGATGTGGCGAGGCCAAGCAGTTCGGCATTGTACAGCCTGGCGCTGCTCACTTGCCGGTCAGGGTATCGGCGGTCTTATGGTTGAGCTGATCTTGCGCCGCAGCTTCAGCCGCTTCCTTGCGGCGCTCGCCAATCATCTTGACCAAGGCCTCGCTGGCCGGATTCACGAAGGGATAGCTGCGCGAGCCGGTGATCCATTGCGGTCGCCCGCCTGCACCCCAGATCGTGTCATAGCCGAGCACCAGGACCGAAAACGCAAGCACGGTGATCACCATGCCCTTGATCGCGCCAAAGCCGAAGCCGATCACTCGGTCGATCGGGCCGAGCACCGAATTGCGGCTCGCCGAACCAAGCCGGTCGGACAGCAGCTTCACGATTGCATAGGGCACCAGCAGCAGGATCGCGAAGGCGAGCACCGAAGCGCCGCTTTCAGTGCCGACGTATGGCATCAGCGCCGCGGTCAGCGGGGTATGCAAGTTGTGGATTGCGACAAGCGCCAGCACCCAGGCGGCCAGCGCAAAGACTTCCTGCACGAATCCACGCATGAACCCGGTGATCGCGCCGAGGCCGACGAGGATCAGAACTGCGATGTCAAAACCGGTCATGCCGGGGAAACTACGAGGCGCCCATAATCCGGTCAACGAGATTTGGCAGCAAGGTTAAACCGGCATAGCGGCCATGCTCCTTGGCACCGGGCAAATCGGCCGGGCCATAGGCGCTGGCGAAGCCCAGCTTGGCTGCTTCGCGCAAGCGGATCGAACCATGCGCAACCGGGCGGATTTCTCCCGCCAATGACACTTCGCCGAACCACACCGCATCGGCGGCAAGCGGCTTATCGGCCAACGCGGAGACCAGTGCGGCGGCCACTGCCAGATCAGCTGCTGGATCGGCGAGACGGTAACCACCGGCGACATTCAGATAGACTTCGGCCGACGAGAAGTTGAGCCCGCAGCGCGCTTCAAGCACGGCGAGCAGCATCGCGAGGCGGCCGCTGTCCCACCCGACCACCGCCCGTCGCGGGGTTGCGCCACTGGCGAGGCGGACGATCAGCGCCTGAATTTCGACCAGCACCGGCCGCGTGCCCTCGATCGCCGGGAACACCGCACTGCCCGACACCGACTGTTCGCGGCCTGACAGGAACAGCAGCGAAGGGTTGCCCACCTCCATCAGTCCCGCCCCTTCCATCGCGAAGACCCCGATCTCATCGACCGGGCCGAAGCGGTTTTTGATCGAGCGGAGGATGCGGTACTGGTGGCTACGTTCACCTTCAAAGCTCATCACCACGTCGACCATATGTTCAAGCACGCGCGGCCCGGCGATCGAGCCGTCCTTGGTAACATGGCCGACCAGCACCAGCGCGGTGCCGTTCTCTTTGGCATAGCGGATCAGCTCGAACGCCGAAGCGCGGACCTGGCTGACCGTTCCCGGCGCGCCCTCGATCTGGTCCGAATGCATGGTCTGGATCGAATCGATCACCAGCAATGCAGGCGGCGCCATGGTCGACAGTGTGGTCAGGATATCGCGCACTGAAGTCGCCGCCGCGAGCAGGATCGGTGCCTTGCCAAGGCCGAGCCGATCTGCGCGCAAACGCACTTGGCCCGATGCTTCCTCACCGCTGATATAAACCGCGTTCTGACCACGTGCCGCCAGCGCCGCCGCCGCCTGAAGCAAGAGCGTGCTCTTGCCGATCCCCGGGTCGCCGCCCATCAGCACGGCGCTGCCCGGAACCAAACCTCCGCCAAGCGCGCGGTCGAATTCGGCGAGGCCGGTCGATTGCCGGACCAGCAGCTCACCGGGAGCGTCGAGCGCCTCGAACCTGATCGCCCGTCCGCCCGCTGACAAATCATGCTTGGCAGAAAACACCGTCGCCGGGGCTTCTTCGGCCAGCGTGTTCCACTCGCTGCAATCGGCGCACTGACCCTGCCAGCGCGGCGCGACGCTTCCACAAGCCTGACAGATGTAGCGGCGCTTGGTCTTTACCATCACCGTTGCCTAATAGGAACGAAGCATGAACGCAAGTGGCCGCATTCCTACGCAGCAGGCCCTTACCGCTTGCTTTGGCGATTCGTTGTAGTCAGGTGTCACCATGCGCCAGAAAGAACTCCGCATTGCACTGGTCTGCTACGGCGGGGTGAGCCTTGCCGTCTACATGCACGGGGTGATCAAAGAGATCTGGAAGCTCACCCGGGCAAGCCGGGCGCATCACAGTGGCACAACCCCGCCCGGCGGGACCGAGGCGGTTTACCTCAAGCTTCTGGAGACCATCGAGCAGCGGTCAAAGCTGCGGCTCAAGGTTTTGACGGACATCATTGCCGGAGCCAGCGCGGGCGGGATCAATGGAATCTTCCTCGCCCAGGCGATCCATTCCGGTCAAAGCCTCGAGCCGCTGACTGACCTGTGGCTTGAACGTGCCGATGTGGAGGTGCTGATAGATCCCGACGCGCGGCCATGGTCACGGCTCGCCAAGTTCTGGGCCATGCCGTTGGTCTACTGGCTGCTCAAGCGCCCCGGCAACGTGGTTTCGGCCAGCGTCGCCCCGGAAACGCGCGCCGAAGTGCGCGGCAAGCTGTCGCGGCTGATCCGCTCGCGCTGGTTTGAACCGCCGTTTGGCGGGCTGGGCTTCTCGCGGCTGATCGCCGAGGCGTTCGATGCGATGCGCCGCGGCGAGGCCGAGGAACCGCTGCTGCCTGCATCACATCCGCTCGATCTGTTCGTCACCGCGACCGACTTCAAGGGCCACCCCGAAGTGCTGCGGCTCAACAGCCCTGCAATGATCGAGGAAAGCGAGCACCGCGTCTCGATCGGGTTCCGCTCACTGGCCCCGAAGGAAGGCGGGCAAGACCTCTCCCCACCGCTTGAGCTCGTCTTGGCGGCGCGCGCGACCGCCAGTTTCCCCGGCGCATTTCCAGCGCTTCAGCTCAAGGAAATCGATGCGCTCGCCAACGAACGCGGCGATCCGTGGCACAGCCGGACCGCCTTCGTCGAACGGATCATGCCCGAGCACAGCCACCGCGGTGACACCGACAGCGTCGCGCTGATCGACGGGTCGGTGCTGGTCAACGC
>JANXUP010000197.1 GCA_025356175.1 Sphingomonadaceae bacterium
GCCAACCTTGTCGGCCCCGGCAGCGAGCGCCTTTTCGGCGTTTTCACCGCGCGCGAACACCGCAACCTTGACGTCCTTGCCGGTGCCCGAAGGCAGCACGACCATGCCGCGGACCATCTGGTCAGCGTGGCGCGGATCGACGCCGAGGTTGAGCGCAATTTCAAAGCCCTCGTCGAACTTGGTGGTCTTGAGGTCCTTGAGCAGCTGAATTGCATCAGCCACGCCATAGAGCTTCTGGTTTTCGCCCAGCTTCTCGCCAAGCATCTTGGCTTTTTTAGTCTGTGCCATGTGCTTAGCCCTCCACCACGGTGAGACCCATCGAACGGGCCGAGCCCTCGATGATCTTGGTCGCTTGTTCGATCGAATTTGCCGACAGATCGGCAAACTTGGTTTGCGCAATCTCGGTCAACTGCGCGCGGGTGATCGTGCCGCCCGAAACCTTGCCCGGCTCCTTCGAACCCGACTTGAGCCCGGCTGCCTTCTTGATCAGGAAGCTGGCCGGCGGGGTCTTGGTTACGAACGTGAAGCTGCGATCGGCGTAGACGGTGATGATCGTCGGGATCGGCATGCTGGCTTCAAGGTCTTGCGTGGCGGCGTTGAACGCCTTGCAGAATTCCATGATGTTGACGCCGCGCTGACCCAGCGCCGGACCGATTGGCGGTGACGGGGTTGCCTTGCCTGCAGGAACCTGCAGCTTGATATAGCCTTCAATCTTCTTGGCCACGATTGGGCCTCCTTTCTTCCTGTTGGCCCGGGTTCTTCACCCGAAAGCCGCAGAGTGAGCGGTCAAGCAGCCGGTCCGAAGAACAGCCTTCCGCGTGGAATCACCGGGGAGAGCCCCAAGCGAAGGCGCGCGCCTAAGCGATGCGGGGGGCAAATGCAACCTTTGTCGCGCTATCCGGCGAGGCGGTAGCCCACCGCCGGTTCGTTGAGGATGAGCGCCGGGCTGGCCGGGTCCAGTTCAAGCTTCTGCCGCAACGCGCGGATCGCCACCCGCAGGTATTCGATCTGCTCGGCCTGCGCCGGCCCCCACACCGCGCGCAGCAGGTGAGCATGAGCAAGGACCCGCCCCGGATGCTTGGCCAGTTCGACGAGCAACGCAAACTCCTTGGGCGTCAAGTGCACCGGCTCGCCCCGGCACAGCACGGTGCGTTGCTGCAAGTCAATCACGAGGCCGCTCACTGCCAGCGGCTCTGACTCGCCCCCCGCCGACAGATGAACCAGATTGTCGACAAACCGATCGAGCTTGACCACCTCGGCGGCGACACTGTTCGCCAGACTGCGATCAGACGTCCCCTCGCGGCGCATCTGCCGGGCGGCGGCACCGATTGCATTGAGGCGCGGCTTCACCTCCTCGCCGATCGAAGCAAGCAGCGCCGAACGCAGCCGGTCGCGTTCATAGATTGTGGCGACGTCGCGGGCGTTCCGCTCGTGCTGGGCCCGCTCCATCGCCAGCGCCACCTGATCGAGCAAGCTGGTGAGCAGCGCCTGCTGATCTTCGCTGACCGGCGGCAGCCCATCGCTCCGCGCCATGCCCACTGCGGCGGCGACCCCCTGCCCGGTGATGATCGGGCGAAACTGCCAGTCGGCGAGGTCGAGCTTGCGCACCCCGCGCCCGGTCGTTTCACCAGTGCCCAAGGTCACTGCAGCAGCGGCGAGGTCGCTTGGCGCGAGCGCTGCTTCATTGGGCGCGCTGGCCAGCGGACGATCGCTATCGGCGCCGCCCATGAACACGGTGTGGCATTCGAACAGCCGCGACAGCTCGTTCACCGTGACCTTGGCGATGGCCTCCACATCGGCGCTCGACAGGAGCTGGCGGGCAAACCCGGCAATTGCAGCGTTGCGCGCGGCGTGGCTTGACGCAAGCTGGGCCTGAGTGCGCAGCTGGCCGGCGAGCTGGCTGGTCACGGCGGCGACCACGAACAGCACGATCACCGTCACCACGTCGGCCGGCTTCTCGATCGAGAAGGTATGGAGCGGCGCCGTGAACCAGTAATTGTAGGCCAGCGTCGCGGCCACCGCCGAAAGCAGCGCCGGCCACAGCCCGGCATAGATCGCGGCGGCCAGCACCGCCGGGATATAGAGCAGCACGACCGGTTCACTGCCGAACTGCTGTTCGACCAGGAGTCCGGCGAGCGTCGCCAGTGCGATTCCGGCAAGTGCTGCGACATAGGCAACCGGATGCGCTGCTGGTTGGCTGGAGCGCGCGGCGGAAAGATCTGGTGCAGTCATGATGCAAAGATGCTCCTGCTTGCACCGCTAGCCAAGTAAAACTGCAAATCTTAATGTCTTTCCACATGGAATATTTATGCATGGAAGGCGCATTTAGGGAGCATGGAAACACATTCAACCGCAGCGCCTGAAGCCGTCCTCGAATCTTCCGGACACGGCCCCGGCGGCGGACTTCCGCTGCTTACGCTCGGCGCGTTGGGAGTCGTCTTTGGGGATATCGGGACGAGTCCGCTCTATGCACTGCAGGCAACGCTTGACCCGCGTTATCACCTGGGGATCAATGTGACCGATCTTTATGGGATCGTCAGCCTCATATTCTGGTCGTTCGTGTTCGTGGTGACGATCAAATACGTGTTCATCGTGATGCGCTGCGATAATCGCGGCGAAGGTGGCAGCCTCGCGCTTTATGCCCTGATCAACCGCCAGCTGGGCGAACGCGCGCCGCGGCGCTGGCTGATGATCGCCGCGCTGTTCGCCACCGCGCTGTTCTTTGCCGATGCGATGCTGACCCCGGCGATCTCGGTCATTTCAGCGGTCGAGGGGCTGGGCGTGGTGAGCGAGGCATTTAAGCCCTATGTTGTGTGGATCGCGCTTGTGATCCTGCTCGGACTGTTCGCTATCCAGCGCCACGGCACCGACCGGGTCGGCAAGCTGTTCGGGCCGATTATGCTGGTCTACTTTGTCGTCATCGCGGTGATGGGCATGGTTCACATCGTCGAATACCCCCGCGTGCTCGAATCGCTCAACCCCGTGTGGATCGTCCACTTCTTCACCGCGCACCCGGTCTATTCGTTCCTGTCGCTCGGCGCTGTCATTTACGCGGTTACCGGGACCGAGGCGCTTTATGCCGACATGGGTCACTTCGGACGCAAGCCGATCACGCTAGCCTGGCTGATCGTCTGCGTTCCGGCGTTGATGATCAATTACATGGGGCAGGCCGCAATGCTGATCCGCCACCCTGAATTCCGCGATAACCCGTTTTTCCACATGGTCCCGCCGTCGCTGACCGTGCCGCTGCTGATCATCGCCACCATGGCCACGATCATCGCCAGTCAGGCGGTGATATCGGGGGCCTTCTCGATTACCCAGCAGGCGATCCAGCTGGGCTTCATTCCGCGGATGCAGATCAAGCACACGTCCTCGCAGGCGATGGGCCAGATCTACCTGCCGGCAATCAACTGGTCATTGGCCGTCATGGTCGGGGCGTTGGTGATCTCGTTCCGCGCCTCGGCCGCGATGCTGCCCGCCTACGGGCTGGCGGTGGTCGGCACGATGCTGATCACCACGCTGATGCAGTACGTCGTCATTTTCCGCATCTGGAAATCGCCGCTGTGGCAGGCCGGTTTCGGCTTCCTGCTGTTCGTGACGATCGACTGCGTATTCCTCGCCTCGGGCTTGACCAAGCTGTTTGAGGGGGCGTGGTTCCCGATCATGGTCGGACTGGTCATCTTCACGCTGCTCACCACCTGGGCGCGGGGCCGCGCGATCATGCGCGAGCGGCTTGACGACGGCGCCATGCCGCTCGATGTCTTCATCGCCTCGGCCGGCAAGTCAGTGCACCGCGTGCGCGGCACTTCGGTGTTCCTCTCGGCATCCGACAGCGCGGTTCCCTCGGCGCTGCTGCACAACCTCAAGCACAACCAGGTGTTGCATGCGCGGGTGGTGCTGCTGACGATTTCGGTCAAGGATGTCCCGGTCGTTCCGGCAGAGAAGCGCGCGGTTGTCAGTGCCGAAGGACGCGGCTTCTTCCGGGTCATACTGCGCTATGGCTTCATGGAAGAAGTTGATGTGCCGCGCGATCTCGAGGCGGTCTCGGCCCTGGGCGCGCCGTTCAACATGATGGCGACGAGCTTTTTCCTGGGCCGCCAAAAGCTGGTTGCCTCAAAAGACCAGCCCGGCATGGCGCTGTGGCGCGAGCATCTGTTCGCGTGGATGAGCAAGAGCAGCGAAAGCGCGATGGAGTTCTTCAAGCTCCCCACCAACCGCGTGGTCGAACTGGGCAGCCAGGTGCAGATCTGACCTGTTCGCCGCACGCAGACGGGTGTATCCGGGCTGGATGGCACCGCCACAGCACCGCAGCCTGAGAAAGGTGAGCTCGGCCTTCGTGGTCGCCGGACTGCTGTTGTCGGTCAGCACGGTGGCGGACGCCGCGCGCGACCGGAAACCGGCAGCCGAAGTTCGCAAGATGCCACCGCTGACCCCCGCGGTGATCGATGACAACCTGGCAATCGGCGGCCAGGAACTGGAAGCCCGCAAGCTGGAATCGCGGCTCACGGTAGAGGTCGGGGTCAACGGCAGCGGGCCATACCGGTTCGTGGTCGATAGCGGGGCCGATACCTCGGTGATCGGGACGCGGCTGGCGGGCGCACTGCGCCTTCCGGCGGGGCAGCCGGTGATGCTCAACGGCATCACCGAATCGCGCATGGTCGACCGGGTGCTGGTCGATAGCCTGCAAGTGGGTCCGACCGCGTTCAACGCGCTCGAACTGCCGCGGCTTGACGAACGCGACGTCGGCGCGACCGGGATGATCGGGCTCGATGCGCTGGTGGGTCAGCGCCTGATGCTCGATTTCGAAAAGAAGAAGGTTTCGGTCGACGATGCGACGCTGCCGGCACCGCGGCTGGATGGCGAGATCGTCGTGGTTGCCCGGCTCCGGCGCGGGCAGTTGATCCTGACCCAGGTGCGGGCCAACGGCGTGCCGCTCGAAGCGGTGATCGACACCGGCTCCGAACTGACGATCGGCAATACCGCGCTGCGCAACCAGTTGTTCCGGCGCAGCCACCGCTCAGTCCAGAAGATCGAAGTGATCGGCGTCACCGGCGTGAAGATGGACCTCGACCTGCTGGTGGTGGACGAATTGAAGGTCGGCGGGATCGTGCTGACCAACGTGCCGATCGCCTTCGCCGACATTCCCCCGTTCCAGGTCTTCTCGCTCGACCAGCATCCCGCCTTGCTGCTCGGCACCGACCTGATGGAGAGCTTCCGCAAGGTCAGCCTGGATTTTCGTGCGCGCAAGGTGCGCTTCCAGCTGCGCCGCTGCACCAGCGACGGGATCATCGTCTCGACATCGCAAGAACTGAGCCGGATTTCTCCCGACCGCGGCAACACGGCGGTTTGCAGCCGGTAGCCGAGTGTTGCATCGGTTTTTAACCGGTCTAGGTTATCGAGCGATCAAGTTGAAGCGCGGGCTAAAAGGGGAAAACACGTGTTCGAAATCGCAGTGCGGGCCAAGGAACTTGCGGCCAGCAATTTGAACAGCCTGATCGACAAGGCATCGAACCCAGCCAAGATGCTCAAGCTACTGCTGACCGAGCTTGAGGAATCAGTGATCACCCTTACCCGCGATGCTGCCGCGCTTGACCGCAGCGCCGCCAAGTTCACTCTCGAGGCGGAGCGGTTCGATGCGGCGGCGCTGAACTGGGAAGACAAGGCCAAGCTCGCCATGTCGCGCGATCGCGACGATCTTGCCAAGGGCGCGCTGGCAGAGCGGAACGTCGCTCGCGATGCCGCTGATGCGCAGCGCGAAGCCGCCAAGGCGGCGCAGGAGGAAGCCGCGGCCTTGCGCGCCAACGTGCGCGAACTGGAAAGAAAACACGGCGAGACCAAGGTTCGGCTGTTGAAGGTGATGTCCGAATCTGTGCCTGCGGGCGGAGTGGCAGGGAAGGCAGTCAAGTCGCACGGCAAGACCGCCGCGCTGATGGACCGCTTCGCCACTCTGGAAAAGCGGATCGACTACGCCACGGCCAAGACCGTGACGCTGGACCAGGAATTGGCCGCGCTAGCCGACGAGGCTGCGCTTGAGGCAGACTTGGCCGCACTGCGCAAGAAGGCCGACAAAAAGAAGAAGTAGGCGGCGGCGCGAATCAACGCGCCGCCCATTTTGGCCGTTTGGACGGCTTACTTGACCAGTTCGACCTGTTCAAAGTCGAGCTCGACCGGGGTTGCGCGGCCAAAGATCGAGACCGAAACCTTGACCCGGTTCTTGTCGAAATCGAGTTCTTCGACGGTGCCGGTGAAAGTGTTGAACGGACCGTCGAGCACCTTGACCACATCGCCGATTTCGTAATCGACGCTGACGTGCTTCTTGGGTTCGGCCGCGGCGGCATCGCGCGCGCCGAAATAGCGGGCGGCTTCGCGGTCGGTAATCGGCTGCGGCTTGCCGTTGGGGCCAAGGAAGCCGGTCACCTTGGGGGTGTTCTTGACGAGGTGGTAGACGTCGTCGTTCAGACCCAGCTTGGCGAGCACATAGCCCGGCATGGTCTTGCGTTCGACCTGAACCTTCTTGCCGCGCTTCACCTCGGTGATGGTTTCGGACGGGACTTCGACCGCCTCGACCAGGGCATCAAGCCCCATGCGCTGCGCTTCGGACAGGATCGAATCCCGAACCTTGCCTTCAAAACCGGAATAAGCGTGGATGATGTACCAGCGGGCCATAGCGTAGGTGTCTCTGCTTGCTTCGCTTCGCGCCGTCAGGCCAGCGAGAGGAGGAACTGGACGATCTTGCCGAAGACCGTGTCGACACCGAGGAAGAACAGCGCCAACACCAGCATCATGATGCCGACGAAAATTGCCGTGGTGGTGGTTTCCTGGCGCGACGGCCAGACGACCTTGCGGGCTTCCGCCTGAACCTGCCGGACAAATTCGCCGGGATTGATCTTCGCCATGGTCTTGTCACTCACCTGTAGAACCAATTTCCTCGCACCTTCCGCCAAGGGGATAGCGCCGCCCGGCGGCTGCTGGGCAGCTAGGCCGGAGGGGCGACTGATTCTCCTTGTGTCGGAAGACACCGCGGCACTTAGCTATGCCCCGGCGCATTTGCAAGATGGGGTTTGTTTTGGCAGCGGGCCGGCCAGCCCGGGCTAGTCGCGGATGCCAACAACGCACCAAACAAGCACTTCCTAAATCGCGTCCGCCGGGATCACTCGCCGCGCCAGGATCCAGTGGTGCCCGCGCCGCACCTGAACGAAACCGTAAGGCAGGCGCACCGGATCTTCCTGGCCCATGTACCAGAACCAGTCAGCGTGGAGCGCGGGTTCGTAGTAATAGGTATCGATCGGCTTGCCCGCACGGTGGTTGAGCCGGTGGAACGGATCCCGAAAATAGGCGCTGTCCTCGTTGATCGTCAGCATGTGGATGCCGGGCAGCGCAAAGTTGCAGTTGATGAAGGCGTCCAATCGCACCACCGCATAGCCGCAGATGTGTTCCTGGCTGTTGAAGCCCCATTCGCCCCGCTCGGTCACCATATAGCTGGCGATCCGCGCGCCTTTGGGGAGGCCATCGAGCGCGCTCAGCATCTCCGCCGTCTCATGGCTGTCACGCCGCCAATCGAGCGTGGTGTAGCCGAGCCGGCCGATGAACAGCAGCGTTGCCGCCATCACCACCCAGCGCGGCGCCTTCCACGCCAGTGACAGCGCGCCAACCATCAATCCCGCCGAAATCATCCGCGCATCGACGAGGTCGCCGCCGAAAATATGGCGCGGCATGGCCAGTGAGGCAGCGAGCATCAGCAGCGCTGCCCAGCCCACCCGCCAGTCCCATCGGCGCAAGGCGATCGACAGCGCCAGCATCACGCCGATGATGATCGCATTGCCATAGTCGAACCAGCGCCAGGTGCCGCGCATCGCCTGCTTCCAGATCGCCCACTTGTAGATCTCGGGGCGTGGACCATAGCTTGGCGGCTTGCCGACACCGCCACCCGCCACCAGCGCGAGCAGCGGGAAGAACAGCGGCCACGGCGCGATAAATGCGCGCCATGAACGGTCCTTGTGCCATTCGTAGCCGAACACCATCAGCCCGAGGATGCCCCAGCCCGAAACGTGCGCGAGCCACACGATCAGCCCGATCGGAATGAACAGCGGCGCGCGCCACGGCTTGCCATCTAGGCGCACCCACAGCGCAAAGGCGAACAGCGCCATCGCCTGCGCCAGTCCGAAATTGAGGAACCCGAGCAGCATCGAGGGCGACCAGACAAAGGCAAAGGCCAGCATCGAGGCAAGCCCGATCCGCCCGCGCAGGGTCCACTGCACCGCCATGATGCCCAGCGCGGTCAGCGGCGGGATCAGCGCCGCGATCAGCCAGCCGGCGGTTTCCAGCGGCATGAACCACGACAGCGGACGGATCAGGATGTCGGCCCCAAGATTGCCCATCCAGTGCCATTCGAACCCGTAATACTGCTGCAGGAACGGGCTCGAAGCGCGGTTCAGCATAACGTGGAACCGCGCCAGATGCGCCGGATAATCGACCATCTGCGGGTACGGCGTCATCAGGAACGGCAAGCTGGCGAGAAACGTAAAGAACAGCCCCAGCCACAAGCCCTCGCGCGGCGCGGGCGTATCGAGCAGAAACCTGCGCAGCCGCATCAGCGTGCCCGGCTGCGGCTGATCGGCATCGGCATGCTCTGGCATATGCTGGACGTCTGGCACAGGCGGGGGACTAATTGGCCGGAACCGGGCTGGCAAGCTTGAGCAACATCGAACCCGGCACGCGGACCACCAGCCGGGCCCCGGCGGGCAGGCTCTGTGGCTCGGCATCGCCGATGTACCAGAGATAGTCTGCACTCTTTGCCGGGGCGAATTCAGCCAGGTCGGGCCGGGCACCTTGCGGCACGATAATTCGCTGCGAAGGATCGGCAAATCCAGCCGAGGCACCGCGCAGCTCCATCAGATTGAAGCTGTTGCCAACAAAATGCGCGTTGACCAAGGCGCCGCGCCGCACGGTTGCATAGCACGGCACATGCTCGAACGGGTTCAGCGCCCACGGCGCTTCCGGTGCGTCGACCGCGCCTGCGACGCGCGCACCCTGCGGAACTTGATCGAGCACGCTGAGTATCGTTTCGAGCTGCTGTGCCTCACCGTGCCAGGCTAGCGCGATCGGGACCACCCGGGCTAGAGTGGCAAAGGTTGCGGCGAACAAGATCGCGCGGGGGGCCCGCCAGTCGATCGCCAGGGCCAGCACCATCAGCGCCACTGCAGTGAGCCGGTAATCGGCGTAGTCACCGCCGGAGAGATGACGCGGCAGCAGCAGGCTGGCGAGCACCAGCCCCAAAGCACCCCAACCCAAGCGGCGATCGAGGCGGCCGCTCCGCTCGGCCAGATAGACAGCGGACAGCAGGACCAGCGGCAGCAGCATGTCAAGCCCGGCATCATGAACGCGCAGCGCTTTGAGCCAGATCCCGATTTTGTAGCCGATCAATCCGCCGCCGTAAGAAATTCCCCCGGCATTACCTGCAGCCAGCACCGGCACCAGCGGCAGGAGCAACGGCCAGCAGGCCAGCGCGCCGCGCAGCACTCCCTTGCGGCTAAGTTCGTATCCCCCGACCAGCACCGCCAGCACGCCCCACCCGGCCATATGGCACAGCCATACGGCGCAGGCCGCAGGCAAGAACAAGGCCGCTCGCCAAGGCCGGGCTTCAAGCTTGATCCACCCGGCAAAGGCAACCAGCGCAAGCGCCAGCGACAGGCAGAAATTGGCGAACCCCAGCGCCATTGCTGGTGACCACACCGCCGCCATCGCAAGCACCGAACCCAAACCGACGCGGCTGCGCAGCGTGCGCTCGACCGCAATCAGCCCCAGCCCGGTGAGCACCGGAATCGCCGCGCCGATCAGCCGCGCGGCAGGCTCAAGCCCCAACACCGGGCCCAGCACCCGCATCAGCAGATCGACCCCGAGATTGCCGCCCAGATGCCAGTGGAATTGGTACCAGTGAGCCAGCGCGGGATCGGTCGTGCCTTCCAGCATGACCCGGTAGCGGGCGAGGTGCGCGGGGAAATCGGACTGCTGCGGCAGAGCTGAAAAGGCAAACGGCAGCGCCAGCATCAATGCGAGGACCAGCGCCAGCCACAAGGCCTGACGCGGCGGCATGGCAGGTCCGGCGAAAGCAGGCATGGCAAAGACGGTCCGGGTCATCGCGGGATAAGGACTTGCTTGGGGTAAGGCCTGGCAGGAGCGGGGGGACTCGAACCCACGGCCCTCGGTTTTGGAGACCGATGCTCTACCAACTGAGCTACGCTCCTGCAGGCGGGGGTGCCTCTATCCATAACACTGCCCGATGACAAGCGATCTGCATAGGTCCATAAAAGATTAGTGCACGCGCCTGCAGCCTCCCCTCCGATCGATCCGCAGTTGCTGCTGCTGGCCTATCGCAGCGGCATCTTCCCGATGGCCGACGCGCGCGACGATCCGGAAATCTTCTGGGTTGAGCCCCGCAAACGCGCGATACTCCCGCTGGGTGGCTTTCACTGCTCGCACTCGCTGGGCAAGGTACTGCGCCGCGATACGTTCCTGGTAACCTGCAATGCCGCCTTCTCTGCGGTGATCGAGGCTTGCGCCGACCCGCGCCGCGATGCTGATCAAACCTGGATCAGCACCCGTATCGCGCAAAGCTACAGCGCGCTCCACACGCTGGGCCTCGCCCACTCGATCGAGTGCTGGCTGGGCGATGAGCTGGTTGGCGGGCTTTACGGCGTGGGGTTCGACCGGGTGTTCTGCGGCGAATCGATGTTCAGCCGCAGGACCGATGCCTCGAAGGTGGCACTGGCCTGGCTGGTGGCGGCGCTGCGCCGGGGCGGCGCTCAGCTGCTCGACTGCCAGTTTATGACCGGCCACCTGGCATCACTGGGCGCGCAGGAAATTACGCAGGCCCACTACCTGAAACTGCTGCGCGCCGCTCAGCGGCCAGTAGTGGGCGATGGCTTGGCGCTGGGCGATGGCTTGGCGCTGGGCGCAGGCGACGGGCTTGGCGCAGCGGAGGACTTGGCCGTCGGCGCTGCGCTGCCCGCCGGTTTCGCGGCGCTGCTGGAAGACGCGGCGGGTGCCGGACTGTCTTCCTCGCCCGGGAACTTCATCGCGCAATCCTTGACCCAGACGTCGTAGACCGGGTGCTGAACGACGCTGAGGCCGGGTGAATTCTTGAACAGCCAGCCGGAAAAGGCCTTGTGCCAGGCCAGCGGCTGGTCGGCGCGCTCACGCTCCTCGACAAAGACCTGCACGAACGCGCCGGTTTCGGGCGGCGTTTCCCACGGCAGCGTACGCTCACAGGTGGCCAATTTGATGATGACGTTGCCGACCCGCTTGGCCTCACCAACCTTGAGCACCACGTCTTGCGACAGGTTGTTGCGCTTGTTGAGCAGGCCCAGCGTGGCGACGCGGTCCTTGACCGGGGTGCCATAATCGCTTTCCACCACCGAGGCACCGGCAGCCTGGCTGGTGAAGGATTTCGGGACTTCGGTTGCCACCGCCTCGGCAGCTTCATTCGACCCGCGATTGCAGGATGCAAGCAGCATCAGCGCCAGGAGTGGTGCGGCCAGTCGGAGCGGTTGCGACCCGATCATGGCGCTCAGGCGTCCGGAGTCCAGGCCTCGTAATCGCCGGTCGCCGCCGCGCGCTTACCGCCACGCTCCAGTGCGCCGGCCGGGCGATAGGCCGTGCCGGTACCGGTCTGGTTGGGGGTATAATCGACCTCCCAGATGCGCGGCGCGGGCAGGTTGCTTTCGGGCACCTGGCCGTTCTCGAACGCGCCGTGGAGCCAGCCGTGCCATTCGGCCGGCACGTTGCTGGCATCGTTGGCGCCGCCATAGATCACCCAGCGCCGCTCACGCCCGGCAAACGGGTGGCTTTTGCCATAGGGCTTTTTGGCCCGGTAATAGGTATTGCCGGTAACGTCGGAGCCGACTTTCTCCCCGGTCATAGCCGAGTTGAACAAAGTGCCGATGGTCGCGCCGTCCCACCAGGTGAAGATCTTGCCGAGGATTCCCATGGCACTCGCGTTAGCGCCTAACCCTTGCCCGGCGCAAGAGGCGGTCTAGTCCTCATCGCCCTCAACCAGCGCGGCGGCCCAGTCCTGCGCCATCTTGACGTCGCTGGCGCCGACCAGCGCACGGGCGGTATCAAACGAATGCCCGGCGCGCAGCATGGCGGCAATCTGCTTGTCGCGGGCGGGACGGTCGAGCTCGGACGCACCGAACGGCCCGAACCGGCGCTTGGCTGCCAGGGCCAGCGCGGCGCTGCGTTCCGCCGCTGCCCCCGCGCGCACTTCAACACGAATTTCCTCGGCGATTCCCGCGGCATTGAGCGCCTGTCCGATCCGCCGGTTGCCAAACCCCCGGCGCAGCAAGGCCCCGCTCTTGGCCCGGGCATAGGCCTCGTCATCGATATATCCGGCGGCGACGAAATTCTCGGTGAGTGCCCGCAGGTCCGGCTCCACCTCGCCTTCCCACCCGCGTTCGCGCAACTTGCGGCGCAGATAGTCCTCCAATTTGGCGGCGCTGGTGGCAAACCGCGCGACGTAATGCAGCGCCAGATCGTTGAGCCGCCGCGCGTCGAGCGGCTTGGGCAGGCGCTTTTCCTTGCGCTCATACGATCGGGGTTTGGTTACCATGGCCTTATTCGTGCCACAGTCCCCGGCAAATGGAATAGCCCAGTGCAGGTGCCATGTGGGGCCTGTGAACGCTTCGGGATGCAGAGGCACCGGAATATCCGGGCTTGTGCATTGATAAGAAACGAGTTTTTTGCCGATGACCGACGCCGCCACGCTCGTGCACGACGCCGCTGGAACGCTGGTTCCGACCCCCAATCATGACGATCTGCCGCGCCGCCTGTCGGACTTTGCCACATTTGGCGAAGCGCTCGATTATGCGGCGCGCGGCAAGCGCGGGCTCAATTTCCACGATCCGCGCGGCAATCTCGTCCGGCCCTACCCGTTCAGCGAACTGCGCGATGAAGCGCTGGTCGCTGCGCGCCGCCTGATCGCGCACGGGGTCAAGAAGGACGACCGGATTGCGCTGGTGGCCGAGACCGGCCCTGAATTCGCCGCGCTGTTCTGCGGCTGCATCTATGCGGGCGCCTGGCCGGTGCCGCTGCCTTTGCCAACCAGCTTCGGCGGCAAGGACAGCTATATCGACCAGCTCACCGTCCAGCTCCAATCGAGCGACCCGAAGTTGCTGTTCTACCCCGCCGAGATCGCCGAGATGGCCGGTGCCGCCGCCGCGCGGCAGGGCTGCGAGGGGATCACCTGGGAACACTTTGCGCAAGGCGATGCGTCCGACGCCGAGTTACCAACCGCCCACACCGACGACATCTGCTACCTCCAGTATTCGAGCGGATCGACCCGCTTCCCGCACGGCGTTGCCGTCACCCACGCCTCGCTGCTCAACAACCTTGCCGGCCACGGCGAAGGCATGCACGTTGGCGGTGAGGACCGCTGCGTCTCGTGGCTGCCGTGGTACCATGACATGGGGCTGGTCGGCTGCTTCCTCTCACCCATCGCCAACCAGGTCTCGGCCGACTACCTCAAGACCGAGGATTTCGCCCGCCGCCCGCTCGCCTGGCTCGACATGATCAGCCGCAACCCGGGCACTACGCTGAGCTATTCGCCGACATTCGGCTACGATATCTGCGCGCGCCGCATCTCCAGCCAAAGCCACGTCGGCGATCGCTTCGACCTGTCGCGCTGGCGGGTGGCGGGCAACGGTGCCGACATGATCCGCCCTGACGTGATGCAGGGGTTCGTCAACGCCTTCGCCGGGGCCGGGTTCAAGGCCAGCGCCTTTCTGCCAAGCTACGGTCTGGCCGAAGCCACGTTGGCGGTCACCGTCATGCCCCCGGGCGAAGGCATCCGCGTGGAACTGGTCGAAGAAGAGCGCCTTTCAGGCACCCCGCGCGATCTCAGCCGACCGGCGCGCTACCGCGCAATCGTCAATTGCGGCAAGGCGGTCAAGGACATGGCTATCGAAATCCGCGGTGAAAAGGGCGCAGGCCTGCCCGATCACCACATCGGCAAGGTGTGGTGCAAGGGCCCAAGCGTCATGCACTCCTACTTCCGCGACCCTGAATCGACCGCCGAGTGCCTGGTCGATGGCTGGCTGGATACCGGCGACATGGGCTATCAGGTCGATGGCTACTTGTTCATCGTCGGCCGGGCCAAGGACATGATCATCATCAACGGCAAGAACCACTGGCCGCAGGATATCGAATGGGCGGTCGAACAGCTGCCCGGCTTCCACCAGGGCGATATCGCCGCCTTCTCGGTCGAAACCGAAAATGGCGAGGAAGTCCCCGCTGTGCTGGTCCACTGCCGCGTTTCCGACCCCGAGGAACGGATCAAGCTGCACGATCAGATCCGCGACAAGGTCCGCTCGATCACCGGGATGAACTGCGTGATCGAACTGGTCCCCCCGCGCACCCTGCCGCGCACCAGCTCGGGCAAATTGAGCCGGGCCAAAGCCAAGAAGCTCTACCTGTCGGGCGAAATCGAGCCGTTCAAACTGGCGGCGTAGCCAGCCGGTCAAGCAAAGCGCCAATGTGCGCCTCAAGATAGGCCATTGATGGCTCGAACTGTTCGAGCAGCGAGGGTTGATCGGTCCAGTCGAGCGGGCCCATTTTGTGCAAGCTCGGTGGCAGATTGTCGAACAGCACCACAACATCGGCGCGGTCGAGGTCGGCCTGTTGCAAGGCTTGCGGCCGCTCCGCTGCCGGGTCGATTCCGAATTGGTCGATCAGGCGCTGACGGATCGCCGGGGGCAGATGATCGACCGGCGTGATCCCGCGAGACCGCACCTTCACCCCCACCCCGCGCTCGCGCGCTCGTTTGCGCAGCAGCTCCCGCGCGGTGGCGCTCTTCACCGTGGCGTAGCGGCAGATGAACAAGACGCGCGGCACCCGCATGGCCAGGGCCGGAGCAGGAAGTGCCGCCGCTGCTGCCAATCCCAGAAGTGTCGCGCGGCGCGTGATATTGGTCATGTTGGTCTCTCCAATTAACCGAGATAGCTCAGTACCAGACCGCCGAGCGCAGCGACGCCAAGCACCCGGATGATGCTCCATCTGGCGCGGAAGATCAGCAGCGCAGCCAACGCAGCCAGCACGGCAGCCCGCCAATCGAAGCTGGCGAGCTGCGGCAGCTCGATCTGCCATGCGCCCAACCCGATCTTGTCGCTCGCCCGGAACAGCACGTGGAGCGCGAACCACAGCGAGAGGTTGGCGATCACCCCGACCACCGCCGCGGTAATCGCGGCGAGCCCGCCTTTGAGCCGCTTGGCATGCTCAAGCCGCTCCATCCACGGGGCGAGCGCGAAGATCCACACAAAGCACGGCACGAAAGTTACCCAAGTGGTCAGCCCCGCACCAATCAGCCCGGCGACCAGCGGTGAGAATGGTGCGGATGCGCGCGATGCGGCAAGGTAGCCGACGAACTGCGTGACCATGATCAACGGCCCCGGCGTGGTCTCCGCCAGCCCCAAACCATCGGCCATTTCGCCCGCGCTGAGCCAGCCGAAGCCCGAGACCGCCTGCTGCGCCATGTAGGCGAGGACGGCATAGGCTCCGCCGAAGGTCACCACCGCCAGCTTGGAGAAGAACA
>JANXUP010000023.1 GCA_025356175.1 Sphingomonadaceae bacterium
ATATGAGTGTTCCTACACTGATGTTTCCGGCCGGGCGGTTTTTCCGCCGGTCTTTTCTCCGCTGCGGCGGGATTGCCGCCCCTCCCGGGCAGGGAAGGTTTTAAACGGGCCAAAAGTAGCCGATCTGCCACAGCGGCCGAATGCCGATGCAGCGTCTTTCATCGCCGAAGCTTTGTTGGACGCCGCGCGCTTAGGCTCGGGACACGGGAAAATCAAGGAAATTGCGGCATCCCGCCGCGTCAGATCCCGTCGATCCGGTGGAGCAGGTTCAGTGACCGGGGCAGCCCGAGACCGCCATATTCGGAATCGAGCTTGAGCAAGCGTTTGCGCGCCGCTTCGCGCTGGCCCAAGCCGATCAAGGCTTCGATTGCGTCAAGCTCGCCTGCGATCTTGGCGTCGATTTCAGCCATGCATTTGTCCGGCGCGGAGAGTTTTCCGGCAAGCGGACGGTCGAGTATGTCGAGCACCCGGCCGAACTGGCTCCGATCGATCAGTTCATGGCCAAGCCCGGGGACGACCACCATGCCGCTGGCGTCGGTACAGAACCGGCGCAGTGACGCTGCCGAAGCATGGGCAAGATCGACATTGAGCTCGTCACGCGCGCCGGATACATAGACGACGCGGGACTGCGTGCGGAACTTTGCCCACAGCGCGCGATCGGGGGGCACGAAGCCCTCGTCGCCCAAAGCATCCGCTCCGGCGAGCAGGAAGGCGCCGGTGAACAGGTCGGGATAACCCACCGCCAGCTTGAAGGCGACTTTTGAGCCGCCGGAAAAGCCCGCGATGTAAACCCGGGAGCGGTCGACCGGATAGTGCGCGATCACGTTGGTTGCGGCCAATATCGCCAGTGGATCGCGCCGCCCCAGCACGGGCTGGTCATTGCCGCTCTGGCCTGCAGTGACGAAAATGATCCCGCGCTCCTCCAGCGCGGCGCGCCAGATCGGCGGGATTTGCGGCCCGCCTTGCCACGGCGGAACGAACACCATCAGTCCGTAGCCGGCAATCGGCCGCTTGGAGGAGATGAATATCCGATAATGCTCGGTAGTCAGTTCGAGCGGCTGATCGGCGAGCCGCTGGTGCCGCTGCGCCATGGCGCGAAAAGCGATGTCGACCTGCAGCGGCGACTCTAGCCGCTGGGCCATGGTGACATTGCTCGACATGCTGTCGTAGCTGCTGAACTGAACCTCCCTGTCGCTGAGCGGCAAGACGCCAGCGGTGAGGCCGAGAACGGCGAGGAGTAGCAACCCAAGTTGAGCAAAAATCGGTTTCAACACAGGCGAGACTAGCACCGGGGCGGGACAACGTTCAATCGTCTCGCATCAAGAACATTCGACCCGCGAACGTCCCTTGGCCTTGGCTGCGAACAGAGCGAGTTCAGCATGCTTCATCGTCCGGTCGAGTGAACCCGAAATCGGAGCGATTCCCGCACTGGCGGTGACTCCAAAACGTTCGGCGAATTCCGATTGCCCCAGCACAGCCAGCGTTTCGACCACTGGCCCGCAGACCTCACCGGCTTGCTCAGGGTTCAGACCCGGCAACAGCACCCCGAACCGCTCGTTGCCGATCCGCGAGATAATGTCCTCGCAACGCACCATGTCGCGCAGCAGTTCGGAGAAAGCGCACAGCGTCTCGTCGCCCGCCGACTGGCCGTAGCGCATGTTGAGCGTCATGAAGTGGTCGAGGTCGAACAGCGCCAGGCTGCCGCCCGCCTTGCCGCAGACCATATATTCGAGCATCGAGACGAAGGCGACGCGATTGGTCAGCCGGGTCAGCGGATCGGTCATTTCGGCCGTGAAGAGTTGTTCCTCGAGGCTCTTGCGCGCGGTAATGCTGCGCATCATGCACAGCACGCCGTATAACCGGCCCGCGCCATCAAGGAGCGCGCGCATCTGGATCTCGAACCAGTGGCCGTTGACCCCGGTGGCGGCCGGGAATTCGTGCCAGCGCGCGCTGCCGCGCCCGGACAAGGCGGCGCGGTGCTCGGCCTCGATCGCAGCGGCGAACTGCGGCAGGACCAGGTCGCGGATATGCGGCCCGATCAGCATCGCCGGAAGCCGATAGCCCAATTGCTCGATCGCGGGCGAGGCGGTCAGGATGAAACCGCGCGCATCGCTTTTGAAGATAATGTCGTCCGAATTTTCCGCAAGCAAACCGTAGAGCGCGCTGCGCTCCTGCAACGTGAAGTCCACACCCATCTGTACCTGCCCCCTGGCAACGTCGCGGGCAGCCGCCTTCCGGCCCCATGTTAACGGAAGGCGGCCCCAGCCACATTCAAGCTATTCTCAAGTTCGGCTGACAGTCTCCGTTTCCCGAACCCCACGATGCCACGAACGCGTTAGCCGGTTAACTAACCGGACTAATGTTATTCAATGGTTTCAATGTATTAACCACACTTCTGCGATTCGGAAAGCGATTCGCTCAAAGCTCGATCATGATCCTGACCTTGGTCAGTTCGAGGCCCAGCGAGTTGGCGACAAGTTGCCGCGCCTGCGTCAGCACTTCGCCCAGCGCATCGACATCGCGGCCGGTGGCGAGGCGCGTTTCGCCAAGGCCGAACAGCTCGGCGATTTTGGCGAAGCGTTCGGGCGAGGGACGGGCGCGGCCCTGCTCCCAGGCCCAGACCGTCGGCTTGCTTACTCCAAGCTGCTCGGCGACCGCAGCAAGGGTCATTCCTTTGGCCTTGCGCAAGTGATGGAGCCGAGTTGCCAGCGATTGCTCTGGCTGGCTGAGCGTAAGCGGCGCGGCGGCGCTGCGCAGTTCGAGTGCACTCAAGACGCCGGCCGAGAGCGGGCTATCGAAGTGCCCGCCGTGGAATTTCTCGTCCGCCCAGACGATCGTCGCCGGGGTAGGGCCAATTTCGGGCAGGTCGATATCGATCCGCTCGCCTTCGCTGAGCGGGGTTTCGGTTTCGAGCAGCAGCCCGGTTGCCGAAACGTTGTGGATGAGCACCGCAGCAGCATCGCCCGAGGCGAGCGCGCCCGCGACCTTGAGCTGCAGGCACCGGCGCGGCGGCCGCCGACTCGTGCCGCTGGTGTCGGCAGTTTCGAACTGTGCTGATATGACCATGCCGCAAGCTGGTCGGACCTGGGGGTTAACGATTGGTTAGAGCCGCGCCGCACCTGCGCCAAGGCGTTGCTGGCGCGCGCGGAGCACGGTTCAACTCGGGGGCAATGCGTTTCAGGATCATGCAACCCGCTGATGAACCAGGCGTTGGGCTGGATGGGGGCTGACGCAGAGAGGCCACACAGGTGTATGCACCTCGCGGGGAACGGGCCGGTTCGGCAGCGGCGGCCGCAACAGTGGTCGTAGCGCTGGGGATGCTGCTTGTCCTTGGCTTGCGCGGGGACTTCGCGGGGCGCGATATCGCGGCGCTGGTAGCAGTGACACTCCGCGAGCCTCAGCGCGCTCGGCTACCTCGGCCAAAGCCCGCGGTCAAAGCCCCGACGAGCGCCGCAACGGGGCACGCATCGCCGCGCAATCTGGCCGCTCAGGCGACACCGATCGTGGCTCACACGGTGCAGATCATCCTGCCGCCACCCCCGGTTACCACGGCGCCGATTGCAGGAACGAGCGCGACCAAGGCCAATGGCGCCTCGACGCTACCCGGCCCGGACCAAGGCGCAGGGGGTGTCGGTGACGGACTCGGCGGCGGCGGTAGCGGTGGCAACGGCGAGGGAGACGGCGAACCCGCAGTAGTCGGCCCGCGTCAGGTTCAGGGCAAGTTGTCGATGAGCGACCTGCCAGAAAGCCTGCTTCCTCCGGGTATCGAGGCGACCGTTACCATCTTGCTCCGGGTCGGCAGCGACGGGCGGGTCAGCGAATGCCGCGCAGATCGATCAAGCGGTTTCCCGGAACTCGACAAGCTGGCCTGCGCCCTGATCCAACAGCGCTTTCGTTTTCGCCCGGCACGAGGCCGATCAGGACGACCGGTCCCCTCGCGAGTGATCGAAAGCCACAGCTGGTACGCCGAGCCCGCGGCAGTGGTGCGGCATTAGCTGCCGCTCAGCATTTCAGCGAGAGTGATTGCCCGCGCGATGGCCTCTTCGCGGCCCAGAAGTGACGTATCGAGGAGGGTTGCATCTGCGGCCTGCAACAAGGGGGCAGTTGCGCGGGCAGAATCCCGTTGGTCGCGCGCCGCGAGGTCGGCTTCGATCTGCGCGCGATCCGCCAAGCGCCCTGCCGCGCGCATCTCGTCATAGCGCCGCTCTGCCCGCGCCGGAACGCTGGCGGTGACGAACAGCTTCACCTCGGCTTCGGGCGCAATCACTGTGCCGATATCGCGCCCGTCGAGCACCGCGCCGCCGGGCTGGGTGGCGAAGGCGCGCTGCAACTCATAGAGCGCGGCGCGGACTTCGGGATGGACCGAGACCCGGCTGGCGAGTCCGCCGGTAGCTTCGCTGCGCAGTTCGGGATCGGCGATCAGGTGGTCGGGGAAGTCGCAGGCGGCAAGGGCATCTGCGGGGTCGTCAGGATTGCCGCCATTGCGCGCGCACTGCAGCCCGACCGCACGGTAGAGCAGCCCGGTATCGAGATGCGGCAGGCCAAAGTGCGCGGCGAGCGCCTTCGCGATGGTGCCTTTGCCCGAGGCGGTGGGGCCATCGACCGCGATGATCATGGCGCGCCCTTGCGCTGTGCGCGAATGGCTTGAACGATACCGAGCAACGCGATCACCGCCCAGGCTGCCTCAAGCACGAAGGCAGGCAGGTTGAAATGAACGTAAAGCGAGGTCAGCAACAAGGCCGCGCCAAGTAAGTTGGCCGCGTTGAATAGCAGCTTGTTCAACTGCTTCGCTTGGTTGGCATACGCAAATGCGGCGATAAAGAGCAGGCTGCCCATAAGGCCAACCACATTCGCCCAATCGAGCTTCATGACGCCAATCCATCGAGCAGCGCCTCGAACATCGGGAAGCTGGTCGCGATCGGGCGGGTGTCATCGACTTCCACCCCATCACGGCTGGCGAGGCCGGCGATTGCCATGCTCATCGCAATGCGGTGGTCGAGGTGGGTCTTGGTCCGCGAATTGGCGCTGCCGCGCAGTTGCTCGCCGCCAGTGCCTTCGATGGTCAGGCCGTCGGCTTGCTCGGTCACCCGCGCGCCCGCGCCGGTCAGCGCGGCGGCCATCGCAGACAGGCGGTCGCTTTCCTTGACGCGGAGTTCCTCGAGGCCCGAGGTGACGGTGGTGCCCTGCGCCATTGCGGCGGCGACGAACAGCACCGGGAATTCGTCGATCATGCTCGGGGCCAGCGCCGGATCGACCTCGACCCCGCGCAATGCCGAATGCTTGACCAACAGGTCAGCCACCGGCTCGCCGCCGACTTCGCGCGGGTTCAGTTCCTCGATCGATCCGCCCATCTGGCGCAGCACGGTGACGAGTCCGGCGCGGGTCGGGTTGAGCCCGACGTTCTCGATCAGCAGCTCGCTGCCCGGTACAATCAGTGCGGCGACGATGAAGAAGGCGGCGGAGGAGGGATCGCCGGGGACTTCGATGGTCTGCGGCTTGAGTTCAGCCTCACCGACGATGCGGATCACCCGTTCGCCGTTCACGATCTCGACGGTCAGGTCAGCGCCGAACCCGCGCAGCATCCGTTCCGAATGATCGCGGGTCGGGACTGGCTCGATCACCGTCGTGATTCCGGCGGTGTTGAGCCCCGCCAGCAGGATCGCGCTCTTCACCTGCGCCGAGGCGACGGGAAGGCGGTATTCGATCGGCACCGCCGGCCAGGCCCCACGCAATGTGAGGGGCAGTCGCGCGCCTTCGCTGGCCTCAAATGCCGCACCCATCCGGCTCAGCGGTTCGATCACCCGGCCCATCGGGCGGCTCGACAGGCTGGCATCGCCAACGAACTGCGCGGTGATCGCATGGCTGGCCAACACGCCCATCAGCAGCCGGGTCGAGGTGCCCGAATTGCCCATGTCGAGCGGTGCCTGCGGCTGGAGCAGCGCCCCGACGCCCACCCCGTGGATGATCCATTCGGCATTACCCCGATCATCCTGAGCCTGTCGAAGGACGCTGGCCCCCATCGCCCGCATCGCGGCGGCGGTGGCGAGCACGTCTTCGCCTTCGAGCAAGCCTGAAACTCGCGTCTCGCCCACCGCCAGTGCGCCGAGCATGATCGAGCGGTGACTGATCGACTTGTCGCCCGGCACGCGGATGGTCCCGCGCAAGGGACCGCTTGGCAGAAACCGGCGCGGGCGGGCAGGGGCGGCATCATTGTTCACGCGCGCGCTTTGACAGCGGGCGCGGGCTATGGCAAGGCGCGCCCCGCGCTGGGACTGGCGCATCTGCCTCCCAATCCGTAATTAGCTTTTTCGCCGCCTTGAGTAGCAGCGCGGCGCATGTGAGGAATTTTATGGTCAAGGCTGAATGGGGCGCCAAGCATGGCTGCCCGAAATGCGGCACCCGCTTTTACGATCTGGGCAAGGATGACCCGATCACCTGCATCGAATGCGGCTATCTCTGGCAGGCCGATCCGGTGCTGAAGTCGAAGCAGCCGATACCCTATGAAGAAATCCAGAAGGCCAAGGTCGCCGAAGTGGCCGACACGGACCTGGCAGATAACGATCTCGACATCGACGAGGACGGCGATTCGCCGGACAACGACGTCGATCTGGGCGGCGATGACGATCTGGGCGTCGGCATCGACGGCGACGCGGACGCTGCTGAAACCTGATTAACCCTGCCCAATTATGGGCTTGCCAAGGTGGGGGGGCGCAACTAAGTGGCGGCCTTTCGCGCGTGGCGCGGGAAACGGCGGACATCCCAAGGTTCGCCGAAACGAATGGTACGGGGCCTTAGCTCAGCTGGGAGAGCGCCTGCATGGCATGCAGGAGGTCAGCGGTTCGATCCCGCTAGGCTCCACCATTCGCAAGGCAAGAGTAACTGATTTCCACGCTGGCTGACGAGGTTTCGTCCGCCGGCGTTTTTCGCGTTTGGCTAATTCGGGTCGGCGCGAACGGAGGTGAACGACCGATGTTCGACACGCTGTCCGACCGGCTCGGCACAGTCTTTGACCGGCTCAAGGGGCGCGGTGCGCTGGGCGAGCAGGACGTTCGCGAAGCCATGCGCGAAGTGCGGATCGCGCTGCTCGAAGCCGATGTCGCGCTGCCGGTGGTGCGGCGTTTTGTCGATACGGTGACCGAGCAGGCCGTGGGCCAGTCGGTGCTGCGTTCGGTTACCCCGGGGCAACAGGTCGTCAAGATCGTCAACGACGCGCTGGTCGAGATGCTGGGCGGCGACGAAGTGGCCGAGCTCGATCTCAACGCCGCGCCGCCGGTGGTGATCATGATGGTCGGGCTGCAAGGCTCGGGCAAGACCACCACCACCGCCAAGCTCGCCAAGCTGCTTAAGGAAAAGCAGGGCAAGAAGGTGCTTATGGCGTCGCTCGACGTCAATCGTCCGGCCGCGCAGGAACAGCTCAAGGTCTTGGGCGAGCAGGTCGATGTCGCAACCCTGCCGATCATCGTTGGCCAACAGCCGACCGAAATCGCGACCCGCGCGCTGCAATCGGCCAAGCTGCAGGCCGTCGACGTGCTGCTGCTCGATACGGCGGGGCGTTTGCACGTCGATCAGCAGCTGATGGACGAGATGCAGGCAGTCGCCGGGATTTCTACCCCGCGCGAAGTGCTGCTGGTAGTCGATTCGCTGACCGGGCAGGACGCGGTCAACGTCGCCCAGTCGTTTACCGCGCAGGTTCCGCTGACCGGCGTCGTGCTGACCCGGATGGACGGCGATGCCCGCGGCGGCGCGGCGCT
Source organism: Sphingomonadaceae bacterium (assembly GCA_025356175.1). Taxonomy (GTDB): domain Bacteria; phylum Pseudomonadota; class Alphaproteobacteria; order Sphingomonadales; family Sphingomonadaceae; genus Novosphingobium. Next base: position 7,752 of record JANXUP010000023.1, read on the forward strand.
GTCGATGCGCGCGGTCACCGGCAAGCCGATCAAGTTCGCCGGGACTGGTGAGAAGCTCGACGCGATTGAGGCGTTCAATCCGGGGCGGGTTGCCGGCCGCATTCTCGGCATGGGCGACATCGTCTCGATCGTCGAGAAGGCCGCTGCTGCGATCAGCGAGGACGAAGCCGAACGCATGGCCGCGCGGATGGCCAAGGGTCAGTTCGACATGAACGACCTGGCCGGGCAGTTCCGCAACATGCGCAAGATGGGCGGCATCGGTGCGCTCGCGGGCATGATCCCCGGCATGAAGAAGGCCAAGGCGGCGATGGACAAGAGCGGAATGGACGACAAGGTGCTGGTCCATCTCGAAGCGCTGATCGGCTCGATGACCCCCAAAGAGCGGACCCGGCCCGAATTGCTCAACGCCAAGCGCAAGATCCGCGTCGCCAAGGGTGCTGGCCTTAATGTGCAGGACGTCAACAAGCTGCTCAAGATGCATCAGGAAATGGCCACCGCGATGAAGCGGCTGAAGAAGATGGGCGGGCTAAAGGGTCTTGCGGGCATGTTCGGCGGCGGCGGCGGCATGAGTGGGATGGGCGGCGCTGGAGGCGGCGGCCTGCCTGGCCTCGGCGGAGGTATGGGTGGCGGCGCGCTGCCTGCCAAGATCAACGATTTACTCAAGAAATAATCAAATTCGAAATTGAACTGAAATCTCTGAAAGGTAATCCAAATGGCTGTTTCTCTTCGTCTTTCGCGTGGTGGTTCCAAGAAGCGCCCCTATTACAAGGTGGTTGTCTCGGACACTCGTTCGCCCCGCGACGGCAAATATCTCGAACAGGTCGGGACTTATAACCCGCTGCTCGCCAAGGACGATGAAAACCGCGTCCGCCTGGTCGAAGACCGCATCAAGTACTGGCTCGGCGTCGGCGCGCAGCCGACCGACCGTGTCGCTCGCATGCTCGACAAGGCCGGGATCAAGGAACGCGTTGCGACGGTGAACCCCAACAAGGCCGAACCGGGCAAGAAGGCCAAGGACCGCGTCGAGGACAAAGCCGGCAAGGCCGTTGCCGCTGCCGAAGCCGCTGAGGCTGCCAAGGTCGCCGCGGCCGAAGCCGCTGAAGCCGCTGAAGCGGCTGCCAACGCTCCGGCCGAAGAAGCCCCCGCCGAGCCGGAAACCCCTGAAGTCCCGGCTGAAGCGCCTGCCGAAGCACCGGCTGAAGACACGCCCGTAGAAGCGCCGATGGAAGAGCCGACCGAAGCGCCGGTAGTCGAAACTCCAGCCGAAGTGCCTGCTGAAGAACCTGCGGAAGCTCCTGCTCCAAGCGATCCGGTCGAAACTCCGGCCGAAGCGCCCGAAGCGGATGAATCGGTTGAAGCAACTGTAGCTACTCCCGATGCCGAAGCCGGCGACAGCGTCGAAGCAGTCGGCGGTGAAAGCGCGCAGGACGCGGCTGAGGGCTGAGTCTTGAGCATGGACCGCTCCGTGACGCTGGCCGCCGTGATCGGCGCGAAAGGCATTGCGGGGGAGGTCCGCTTGAAACTGTTCGGTGATGGCGTGGCGGGGCTGAAGCCCTTCCGCGCCTTCAACGACGGCAAGCTGGTGGTCGAAAAGCTGAGCGATGATGGCAAGGGCGGCGCGGTCGTGCGCTTTGCCGGAGTAACCGATCGCAATCAGGCCGAGGCCCTGCGTGGCACTGTGTTGACCGTACCGCGCGATGCGCTGCCGCCGCTCGGCGAGGGCGAATATTACTATGCTGATCTGCTGGGCCTGCCAGCCGTATCGACCGACGGCGACGACCTTGGGACCTGTGTCAACGTCGAGAACTTCGGCGCTGGCGACGTGCTTGAGATCGAGCGCCCAAACAAGAAGCGGTTCATGGTGCCGATGCGCGCCGAAGCCGTGCCCGAATGGGGCGACAAGCTGGTGATCACGGCGACTTACGTTTTAGACTGAGCGCATGATCGCGGTTCTTTCCGATATCCATGGCAACCTCCCCGCGCTCGAAGCATGCCATGCCGATGCTGTCGCGCGCGGTGCGACGCAGTTCATCAATCTTGGTGACATCCTGTCAGGACCGCTCTGGCCGCGCGAAACGGCGGACTGGTTGATGCCGCACAACTGGCCGACTATTTCAGGCAACCATGACCGCGAGCTGGTCACCTGCGACCGCGCGAGAATGGGACGGTCAGATGCCCACGCGATCGCCGAACTGGCCGAGGCGCACCTCGAATGGCTGCGCAGCCTGCCCGCCGACCTGCAATGGCGCGAAGATATCTACCTGTGCCACGGCAATCCGGCCGACGACATCCATTACCTGATGCACCGGGTCGAGCCCGAGTCGATCCGCGACGCTCACGATTTCGAGATAACCGGGATGCTCGGCGCGCGCGGGACCCATGTGATCGGCTGCGGCCATTCACATCTGCCGCGCCACGTGGTGCTGAGCGACGGGCGGCAGGTGTTCAATCCCGGCTCGGTCGGGCTGCCTGCCTATGCCTGGGAATATCCGCACATCCACCGGATGGAACTCGGCGCGACCGAGGCGCGCTATGCGTTGCTGAGTGGAGCGGGCGAGACATTGCAAATCGAACTGGTCGCGGTCGAATACGATCACCGCGCCGCCGCGGCCCGCGCCGAAGCCAATGGCCGCATGGACTGGGCAGTGCCGCTACGCACCGGCTTTGTCGACTGACACCAGCTTTTCAAGCTCTTTGCCGAACTGCTTGAGATCGAAATTCTGCGGATCGTCGTGCGCGTCGGGGATGCCATCGTCGACGGTCGCATGGAACGCCGGAATCAGCCAGCGCCCGGCGCGCGCGCTGGCATAGACGTAAAGCGCCGCCAGCATCCGGTATTGCGCGTCGGTAAAGCCGGGCTTGGGGCCATAAGTCTGCCCGCGATTGGTCGCCCCGGGCAGGAACCGGCGCGGCTGGACCGTCTCGATATGCACAAACCGTCCGCGCGCAGGTGCGCCGACCACCCGGCTCTCCAGTTTGGTCGCGCGCCACGGAATGCTGAAATCGTGCGCCGCCCAGATTTGCCCCTGCCGATTGAGGAAAATATGCGCGACCGGCTCGGCGGCGAGGTAATAGTCGAAGCTGTTAACCTGGGGATCATTGCCGAGGTGGTGCGGGAAGGGTTCCGTCCCCATGAACGGCTCGCTGGTATCGTGGATCACGAAATAGAGCAGCGGCACGCCAGCTTCGGTCTGTGAGGCAGGCATATCCTGATAGCCCAGCGCATAGTCGCGGTAAGGCTCAGGAAACGCCGCAATCGCCGCCGCCTTTTGCTCCGCGGTGGGCGCGCCGCCTTGCTCCATCAACAGTTTGATCACCGGCGGCAGCGGCTGGGGTGACTTCTTCCCCATCAGCTCGACCTTGCGCAGCAGGCAGGTCGCTTGCTCGACCGCAGAGCCCGCGAAAGTCAGCGTATCGCGGTCGAACTGGCAGCCACCGATCAGCTCAGCGGAGGCGGGTGTGGCGAAGAGCAGGGCCAAGGGGATCAAGCGCTTCATTTGACGATAAGTCCGCTAATGTATATACAGAACGTATATACGGAGCTGACCATGAGCAAGGAATATCGCGCCAAGGTGTTTAAGTCGGGCAACTCGCTCGCACTGCGCCTACCCAAGGAATTGGGCATGATCGAAGGCTCGACTATGGTCCTGCGGGAAGAGCGCGCCGGGTTTCGCGCCGAGCCGGCTGATGCCCCCCTGAAGAAACTCGATGTCGACAGGTTCTGGGGCAAGGCCAAAGGGATGGTCCATGTGCCAGAACCGCGCGAGGATTTTGAGCCGCGTCCAAGTTCACTGCGGCCCAAGCCTTGATTCAAGTCCTGCTTGACGCTGATTGCGCGATCTACGCGACTACCGGGCAAATGCCCCTATTGCGTGAACGGTTGGCCGAGTGCGCGCCCGGCGAAGTCGGCTTGTCGGCCATTAGCTATGCAGAGATCGTGCTGGGTATGGAGCAAGGCAAACCGCCCACGCCCGAAGCGCTCGCAGCACTGATCGAGGTGGTTCCGGTCCTGGCCTTCGATGACAAGGCTACGGTTGTCTATGCGAAACTAGCCTTCAAGCGCGCTCGCTTTGACAGGCTGCTTGCGGCCCATGCGCTCAGCATTGGGGCGACTGTGGTGACCAACAACGAAGCCGACTTTGCCGATGTGCCGGGGTTGGTGGTTGAGAACTGGACCGTGTGATGGGTGGACTTCAAGTCTTACTCTGGTTGTTATTTCCATTCGCTGTAGGATATGGGCTGCGAGCCGCAATTGTTGCCAAATCGGATTGGGGACGTGCTTCGCTGGCCTCGCTTGCAGCCGCTCTCCCGTCGTTTGGCATATTGGCTATGCCAGGTGACGGGATCACCAATGCGGCAGGCTGGGCGATCTCGCCGGTCTTGTTTCTCATGTTTCTTTTTCCAGCTGGTTTCGGTGTTCATCTTGCCAGCCTACGCGAAATCAAATGACCTTCGCCGCCACCATCCTCACCCTCTACCCCGAGATGTTCCCCGGGCCGCTCGGTGTCTCGCTCGCCGGGCGGGCGCGGGAGGAGGGGAAGTGGTCGCTTGAGGCGGTGCAGATCAGGGATTTTTCGATCGACAAGCACCGCACAGTCGATGACACCCCTGCGGGTGGCGGGGCGGGGATGGTGCTGCGGGCCGATGTGCTTGGGGAAGCGATCGACCATGGTCGCACCCTCAATCCCGCAAGCCCAATCCTCGCCATGACCCCGCGCGGGAAGCCGCTCACGCAGGCCCGCGTGCGCGAGCTTGCTGCAGGACCCGGGGTCATCATCCTGTGCGGGCGGTTCGAAGGCTTTGACGAACGCATTTTCGCCGCGCGCGGCATCGAAGAAGTCTCCGTGGGTGACATCATCCTCTCCGGCGGAGAGCCTGCCGCGATCATGCTGCTTGATGCTTGCATTCGGCTGCTTCCCGGCGTAATGGGCGCGGCTTCCAGTGGTACCGAGGAGTCCTTCGAACAAGGATTGCTTGAATATCCGCAGTATACCCGCCCAGTGGAATGGGAAGGGCGCACGATCCCCGAAGTGCTGCGATCGGGGGATCATGCGAAGATCGCGGCTTGGCGCAAGTCACAGTCCGAGATCGATACACGGTTACGCAGGCCGGATCTTTGGGAGCGTCATGAGGACGCTCGGGTCCAGTCTGCCTCTGGCGCGCGGCATGAAAAGAAGGAACCGGGTTCATGAACCTGATCCAGCAGATCGAAGCCGAGG
>JANXUP010000015.1 GCA_025356175.1 Sphingomonadaceae bacterium
GTGTTTGAGACCCCGCTGGTGATCTTCCCGCCGTGGATCAACCGCTTCTACATCCTCGATCTTTCCCCGCAGAAAAGCTTCATCCGCTGGGCGGTCGACCAAGGGCTCAGCGTGTTCGTGGTTTCGTGGAAATCGGCCGACGCTTCCATGGCTGACGTCGTCTGGGACGATTACATCCGCGCCGAGATCGATGCGGTCGATACGATCCGGGCGCGGCTCGGGGTGAAGGCGGTCCACACCATCGGTTACTGCGTTGCCGGGACCACACTGGCCGCAGCGCTGGCGATCCTGGCCCGACGGGGTGAGGCCGCCAAGATCAAGAGCGCCACCTTTTTCACCGCGCAGGTCGATTTCGAACTGGGCGGCGAATTGAAGGTGTTCATTGACGACCAGCAATTGGCCGCGCTCGAAAAGATGTCGGAACAGAACGGCTATCTCGATGGACGGGTAATGGCGGCGACCTTCAATCTGCTGCGCGGGACTGACCTCATCTGGAACTACGTGGTCAACAACTACCTGATGGGCGACGACTATCCGGCCTTCGACCTGCTCCACTGGAACGGCGACGTCACCAACCTGCCAGCCAAGTGGCACAAGTCATACCTCAAGGACCTGTACCGCGATAACAAGCTGGCCGTGCCCGATGCAATGCAAGCCGATGGAACCCCGATCGACCTGACCCGGATCGAGACCCCCGCCTATATCCAGGCCGGCCGCGAGGATCACATCGCACCGGCCGAAAGCGTCTGGCGGCTGATGCACCATTTGCGCGGGCCCAAGACCTTCGTGCTCGCGGGATCGGGCCATATCGCCGGGGTGGTCAACCCGCCAAGCTCGGGCAAGTACCAGTACTGGACCAATCCCGGCCCGGTTGAAAGCTTCGCGGAGTTCGTCGCCGGGGCTAGCGAGACCCCGGGCAGCTGGTGGCCGCACTGGATCGACTGGATCGCGCAGCAGGACGGAGCCAAAGTGGCTGTAACCGGCAAGCGCATGCCCGGCAGCGCGGGCGATACGGTGCTCGAAGACGCTCCCGGAAGCTACGTTAAGGCGCGGTAAGCCGTTTACCCATAAGCATAATCGATGATTTATGCTGCACTGCACAAAAATCCTTGACTTCGCACTCGCAATAACTATTTTGTGCAGTGCAACATGGACCGCGCCGATGGGCGGCGCTGGCCTGCGATGCGAAGGATTATGACAATGGCCACCACCCCAACAGGTGCGACCGAAGCCAAGATCGATCTCGCCAAGGCGGAAGCCGCGGCCGAGAAGGCTTATGCTGCTGCTGCCGAAGCCGCACCCAAGGTTGAAGCCCCGAAGGCTGACGCGAAGGTTGTTGCTGCAGCCGCGCCGAAGAAGGTCGCCGCCAAGGCTGCGGCTAAGAAGATCGTCAAGCCGGTCGCGGCCAAGGCACCTGCTGCCAAGCGTTCGACCCCCAAAGTCCCCCAGATCATCAAGCTCAAGGATACCATCATGACCAAGACCAAGACCACCACCGAAGATTTCACCGCCAAGGTGAAGACCGCGATGACCGACGCCCAGGACAAGGCCAAGGCCGCGTTCGAAAAGACCTCGGCCTATGCGACCGAATATACCGAATTCACCAAAGGTAACTTCGACGCCGTCGTCGAATCGGGCAAGATCCTCGCTGCCGGCCTCCAGGACATGGGCAAGGCCTATGTCGCTGACGCCAAGGGCATGGTCGAAACCGTGACCGCCGACGTCAAGGAAGTGGCCGCCATCAAGAGCCCGGCCGACTTCTTCAAGCTGCAGGGCGAAATCATGCGCCGCAACTTCGACGCCGCAGTTGCCGCGACTTCGAAGAACTCGGAAGTCATGGTCAAGCTGGCCGGTGACGCGTTCGCACCGATCTCGACCCGCGTCAGCCTGGCTGTCGAAAAGGTCAAGCAGGCCGCCTGATCGGCGACTGCCTCGCGCGCCCGGCACTCCCCCTCTCCCCGCCGGGCCGCGAACCTGAATTGGGCTGGACAGCTTTCGGGCTGTCCGGCCCTTTTCGTTTTTGCTAAACTGTTTGCGGCAGGACGGGGCGCGAGGCCTTGTTCCGTGGCCGCGCGATACGATATTCTGGTGCCATGCTGACTTTGAACAACCCTTTCCTGCCCCTGACACGCGCCTCTGACGATGAGCGCAAGGGCGGCGGTGTGGACGGACAAGACCAGCTCGGCGTGGCCACCAAGACCCGGACCAAGCCCAAAAAACCCAGCCAGTTCAAGGTTCTGCTGCTCAACGACGACTACACCCCGATGGAATTCGTGGTGATGGTGCTGAAGCGGTTTTTCTCGATGGACCTCGAACAGGCGACCCGGGTGATGCTCCACGTCCACCAGAAGGGCGTCGGCATTTGCGGCGTGTTCACCTATGAAGTGGCCGAAACCAAGGTCAACCAGGTGATGGATTTCGCCCGCCAGAACAGTCACCCGCTGCAGTGCACGCTGGAGAAAGCGTAAACTACGCTACCGACGTTCCGAACAGGGTGCCGATCAGGTAAGTCGCCGCCATCGCGATTGCGCCCCAAAATGTGACTCGAATTGTCCCGCGTGCAACCGGTGCGCCACCAGCCTTTGCACCCACCGCGCCGAGCAGCATCAGGAACACCAGCGAAGCGGCCGACGCCCCGACCGGGATCGATTTGAGCGGCAGGATCAGTGCCGCCGCCAGCGGCAGCGCCGCGCCGACCGAGAAGGTCGCCGCCGAAGCCATGGCCGCCTGCAAGGGCCGCGCGCGGTGCATTTCGACGAGGCCCAGTTCATCGCGGGCGTGCGCGCCAAGCGCATCGTGCGCGGTGAGCGCGACCGCGACCTGCTTGGCCAAGGCATCATCCAACCCGCGCTTGCGGTAGATGTCGGTCAATTCCTCCAGTTCGAATTCAGGCATCGCCGCGTGTTCGGTCCGTTCGCGCGCGAGATCGGCCGCTTCAGTATCGGCCTGGCTCGAGACCGAGACATATTCGCCCGCCGCCATCGACAGCGCCCCGGCGACCAGACCCGCAACCCCCGCAACCAAAACTTCCTGCTTGGCTCCGGCCGCTGCGGCAACCCCGACGATCAGGCTGGCGGTGGAGACGATCCCGTCATTGGCACCCAGCACCGCGGCGCGCAGCCAGCCGATCCGCCCTACCGCATGCTGTTCGGCGGGCTTGGCGAGGGGAGCGGTCATGGCGTGATCCTTCGTGGCGGGAACGGCGCTGAGCCTAGGCCGTTTGCAGCCAGCGTGCCACACCTGACAGGTCCTTGCCGTTTTGCGCTTTCGCCCCGGCCCGTGCCCGGTTATGGCAAGCTCAGCACGTCCCCCTGCCCGCCTCAGCAAGGCTTCGCTTGAAATTCATTCCCGCCATCGATCGCTATATCTTCCGGCTGGTGCTGATGCCCATGCTGGGGGTGTTTGTGATCGCCGCGTCGCTAATGATCCTCGACAAGATGCTCAAGCTGTTCGAATTCGTCGGCAATGAAGGCGGACCGGTCTCGATCGTTTTCAAGATGCTCGCCAACCTGCTGCCCGAATATGCCGGTCTGGCGATCCCGCTCGGCTTGATGCTGGGCATCCTGTTCGCCTTCCGCAAGCTCGCCACCTCCAGCGAACTCGATGTGATGCGCGCGGTCGGGCTGAGCTATACCCGGCTGCTGCGCGTGCCCTATGCGATCACCATCGTGCTCGCCGGGCTCAACCTGCTGATCGTCGGCTATCTCCAGCCGCTCGCGCGCTATTATTACGAGCAGCTGGATTTCGAACTGCGGTCGGGCGCGCTGGGCGCTTCGATCAAGGTAGGCGAATTTACCACACTGCAGGACAAGGTGGCGCTGCGGATCGAGCGATCGGACGACAATGGCCACAAGCTGACCGGCATCTTCGCGCGGTTCTCTTCGCCCAAAGGCCAGGTCGCAACAATTTCCGCGCGCGAAGGGACGTTCCTCGCGCTCAAGGACAGCCCCGATACGATCATTCTGCGGCTGACCCAGGGCCAGATCATCCAGGACGAACCCGGCATGGCCCCGCGCGTCCTCAGCTTTTCGCGGCATGACCTGCCGATCGACTTGCCCGCGATCGAACGGTTCCGCCAACGCGGCGGCAAGGAGCGCGAATATATCCTGCCCGAACTTTTGAAGATCGGCTGGAGCAATACCGCAACCAAGCAGCTCAAGAACGAAACCCGGGCCAGCCTCAATTTCCGCCTGGTCGAGGTGGTGATGATGCTGCTGTTGCCGCTGCTCGCGGTGGCGCTGGCGGTGCCGCCCAAACGCTCGACCTCGTCGCTCGGGCTGTTCCTCTCGATCCTGATGGTGGTCGCCTATCACAAGATCAACGAATATGGACAGGCCGCCGCAGCGCAGGGCCGTTTCCCGCCCGAACTGGTGCTGTGGGTGCCCTTCGCGCTGTTCTCTGCGCTCATCGTGTGGATGTACTGGCGGGTTGCCTATGTCCCCGGCGGGCAAGCGATCGGGGCGCTTGAACGCGTATCGGCGAACCTTGCCAAGCGCATGCGCCGCCTGTGGAACCGCAGCAGCGGCACCGCAGCGGCGGAGGCCGGCTGATGTTGGCGGGCATTTTCCCCTCGCGCACCTTGACGTTCTATCTTGCGCGGCTGTTCATCGTGCGCATTCTGGGCGTGCTGGTCATGCTGGTGCTGATTCTGCAATCGCTCCAGCTGTTGTCCGAAAGCGGCGATATCCTGGCGGTGCCCGGCAACGGCCAGGCCGAACTTTGGCGCTATGTGTCGCTCAACGTGCCGGCGTTATTTGCGAAATATCTGCCCTATTCGGTCTTGCTCGCCACTCTGCTGACGTTCGCCCCGCTCAATCAGAATAGCGAGATTATCGCGATGCGCGCGGGCGGGCTATCGGCGCACCAGATCCTCGCGCCGATGCTGCTGACTGCCCTTGCCGTTTCGCTGGTCAACCTGGTGTTCAACGAGACCGTGGTCGCCCCGGCGACCGGCACTCTCAAGACATGGACCGCCAACAAGTACCGCCCGGTCCCGCCCGACAGCGGCGTGCGCAGCAACGTCTATGTGCCCGATGGCAACGACATCGTCGCCGCAGCGAGCGTAACCGGCAGCGGTAAGACCATCGTCATGACCGGCGTCACCTGGTACCAACGCGACGGTGCGGGCATGGTCACCGAGCAGCTGCGCAGCCCGCGCGCGAACTATGCAGCGCCCGGCTGGCGGCTTGAAAGCCCGGTGCGGTTTGACGTTGCCAGCACCGTGCAGACAGCGGTGCCCAGCCAGGTCGTCGCTCGCGGAGTGACCCCGGCGCAGCTTGCGCTGACCAAGGTCGATCCCGATGGACAGAACATCGCGCAGCTGTCGCGCTCGATCCAGGCGGTCAAGGCATCGGGGCGGCGCACCAGCGAACTTGAGGCCAAGTGGTGGCATAAATTATCGGGGCCGTTTTCAGCGGTGCTGATGCCGCTGCTCGGCTCGGTCGCCGCATTCGGGCTGGCGCGATCGGGCAATCTGCTGATCCGCGCGGTGGCCGGCATGGCGCTGGGCTTTACCTATTTCGTGGTCGACAACGCCGCCTTGGCGATGGGCAACTTCGGCGGTTATTCCCCGCTGATCGCTGCCTGGGCGCCGTTTGTGCTGTTCTTCCTCGTCGGCGAAACCGTGCTGGTGCGGACTGAGGAATAGGCATGGGGGTGGGGCAGATCTTTTCGTTCGAAGGGCGGATTGGCCGGGTTCCGTTTGCGCTGTCCGCGCTGGCCGCGCTGGTGATCCAACAGATCGCCTTTACCTTGCTGGTCGGCGACTACTGGTTCAGCCCGGGCCATCTGATGTACCCTTGGATCGCGCCACTGCACGATTTGTGGAACGGGATCGACGGTCCCAGCCATCGCTGGACCGGCATCGTTGCGGGTGTGCCGATCGGGCTGATCATGCTCTGCCTGTGGCGGCTGACTGCAATCTGCTTCCGCCGCGCGCGCACCACTGCCGCTGCCCCTGGCTTCGCCGCGCTGGCGCTGGTTCCCTACCTGCAACTGGTCGTCTGCGCCATGCTGCTGGTTAGCGCAGAGCGTCCTCTTGCCGCGCCCGATTCGCTGACTGTAAAGCGCGAGCGGCACTGGCAGGTGCGGTTGACCGGGATCTATGCGGGCGTGGGCATCGCCGTACTCGGCACCCTCGTTTCAACCTTGATCCTTGGCACCTACGGGCTCGGCCTGTTTGCCGGGGTGCCGCTGATCATGGGCTTCGCGGTGGCCTATGGCGCCAACCGCGACGGCGATATTGGCCTCCACCGGACGTTCTCGGCAACTGCGGCATCGCTGCTTTTGGCTGGCGCGGCGCTGACCGGCTTTGCCATCGAGGGGGCGATCTGCGTCGCACTGGCCTTCCCGCTTGCGCTTGGCATGGCCATGGGTGGTGCAGTGATCGGGCGCGGCTGGGTGCTGCGGCGGAATTACCGGCGCGGCGCGATGCGCAGCGTCTGGCTGCTGCCCCTGCTGCTCTCGGTCGAACTGCTTGCTCCGCCTCATGCCCAATTTGAAAGCAGCGAGAGCATCGAGATTGCGGCAACGCAGATGCAGGTCTGGGACGCGGTTGTGCACATGGGGCCGATCCCGGACCGACCTGTGGCACCGTTCAGCTGGGGCCTTGCCTACCCGCAGCGCGGCGTGATCCGGGGTAGTGGCGTCGGCGCGGTCCGCGAAGGCGTGTTCTCGACCGGGGTCGCTTACGAGCGCGTGACGGTTTGGGAGCCCGGCCGCCGCCTGTTCTTCGACGTATTGTCCGATCCGCCGATGATGCAGGAGCTCAGCCCGTTCGCGCATATCACCGCACCGCACACTGTCGGCTATTTCAAGACCCGCGACGCGCGGTTCACCATTACGCCGCTAGCCAATGGCCATTCGCGGCTGACGCTCATCACAATGCACGAACTCGATATCGGCCCGATGCCCTACTTCCGTCCGATCACCGAATGGGCGATCCACGCCAACAAGCGCCGGGTTCTCAATCACTTTAGGGCGCAGGCAGAAAGCGCCTCGCACGCCCACTAGCGTCCGCGCAGCATCGTGCTGCGCGCGATCCGCGCGACCAGCGGGAACAGGCCCGGGTAATTCGCCTGCGCATAGGTCGACCCCGTGCCCAGCTTGTCCGCCAGCCGGCGGTGCGCTTCGGCGAGCGAATGGTACGGTACCGAGGGCAGCAAGTGATGCAGCGCGTGATAGCGCAGGCCGACCGGCGCCCACAGCTCAGCCCACAGCCCCGGCGGGGGGACATTGACCGAATCGAGGTACTGCGCGGTGACCGTCATCGGCTCACCATCGTTCTGCCAAAGGTGCGCGACGAGGGTGCGGATCTGGTTGAACACTGCAGTCGCGGCAACAATCGCCAGCGCGATCAGCAGCGGACGCCAGCCGAGCCATTGCGTGCTGGCCAGCAGCGTCCACGACCACACGAAGGTGCCAAACTCCTGCCAGTGGACCATGCGGGCGAAATCGCCTTCGGGCGGACGGCGGCGGAAATCGGGGTTGATCGATAGTGACGAGGCGCGTTCCCACACCAGTTTTCGCAGCGGCGGGATCACCGCGCCCAGCGGCACCAGCAAAGCCGAACGGATCAGCAGCCCGATCGGCAGCAGCGCCGAAATCAGGATGAACGCGGGGAGCGACCACGGCTTCATCAGCGCTAGCGGCAGGTATTCCGGATCCTCGGCTGTGCCATAGCGCGTGCGCGCATGGTGCAGCGTGTGGACGTTCTCGTACATGAAGCTCGGCGTCAGCATCGGGATACCGACCAGCAGGTTCCACACCGTCCGGAAGCCCGGCAGCGCGGTGCGGTGGATATGGGTCAGCTCGTGGATGAACAGCAGCGCCCGGTACAGCGCGAGCACGGCCAGCGCCGCAAAGCCCAGCGCCAGCGGCCATTGCGGCGTAAGTATCGCGCCCGCCATGGCGGCATAGCCCAGCGCTGCCGAAAGCAGCATGTCGGGCCAGTAGATGCCCCCGCGCGCCGCAGAAATATCGCGGGTCAGCTCGACCGCCGCGCGCAGCATCGCCATGTCGTCGGGTACGGTCGCGGCTGAAGCCGGGTTGATCTTTTCCTGTATGCTCATCATTCAGATCCAGATTGCCCCGGCTTGACAAGCGGCGGGGTCCATATGCACTGCCCCCTGCAGGCAAACAAAGGCAGCATCGTGGCAAAATCAGAGTTAATTGTGGCACCCGTGGCGGGCAAGGCCGGCTTGAATGCTTTTATCGATCTGGCTTATCGGCTGAACCGTTCGGACCCGAGCTGGGTTCCGCCGCTTCGGATGGAAATGGTCGAGCTGCTCACCCTGGGCAAGAACCCGTTCTTCGATCATGCTGACGTCCAGCTGTTCCTCGCGCGGCGCGGCGATGCGGTGGTCGGGCGGATTTCGGCGCATATCGATCACCTCGCCACCGCGATGGACCCGGCGCAGGGCATGGGCCCCGGCACCGGCAATTGGGGCCTGCTTGAGGCTGAAGACGAAGCGGTTGCCAAGGCCTTGATCGCGCGGGCCGAGGACTGGCTCCGCGCCAAGGGCATGACCCGAGTGCTCGCCCCGCTGTCGATGTCGATCTGGGAGGAGCCGGGCCAGCTGACCAAGGGTTTCGACCATCCGCCCACGGTGATGATGGGGCACCAGCCCGAACGCTATCAGCAATATATCGAGGCGCTGGATTACCAACCGGCGAAGACCCTGCGCACTTACGAACTCGATATCCTGCAGCCGTTCCCGCCGCTGATCCAGCGCGTCGTGCAATCGGGCCTGCGCAATGCCAAGATCTGCATCCGCAACGTCGACAGATCGAAGTTCGATGCCGAAGCGGCAATCATCCTCCACATCCTCAACGATGCCTGGTCGGACAACTGGGGCTTCGTGCCCTTCACCGACGCGGAAATCGCCTATGCCGGCAAGAAGTTCAAACCGATCGTACGCGAAGACCTGATCATGATCGCCGAATACGAAGGCGAGCCGGTGGCCTTCATGATGACCCTGCCCGATCTCAACGAAGTGCTGAAGCCGATGGGCGGCAACCTGTTCCCGTTCAATTGGGCCAAGCTGCTGTGGTGGCTGCGCAAACCCCGCGTCAAGACGATGCGGGTGCCGTTGATGGGTGTGCTTAAGAAGCACCAGTCGAGCCGCCTAGCGAGCCAGCTCGCCTTCATGATGATCGAGCAGATTCGCCGGAACGCGGTTACCCGGTACGGTGCCACGCGCGGCGAGATCGGCTGGGTGCTCGACGATAATCAGGGCATGAATGCGATTGCGGACGCGATCGAGAGCACGGTCAACAAGGAATATACGATCTACGAAAAGGCGCTCTAGGCCGCTTATTCCTTCCCGCGATCAACGGCTGCGGTCACGGCCACATCCATCGTGACGTTGCCCAGGGTACGCATCAGGTCGGGCAGCATTTCGACCGCGACGAGCAGGCCCAATGGCGCGACCGGCACGCCCATGGCCATCGCGATCGGCCCGACCGAGACGACGAAGCTGATCGTGCCGGGCAGCGAGACCGAGCTCAGCGAAACGAGGAAGGCGACCAGCACGCCCGCCGCCAGCGCGACCGGCGATAACGGCGTGCCGGTGAGGTGCGCAGCGTAGATCGCGACGCCCAGGTTCATTGCCGGGCTGGTCGCGCGGAAAATCGCCACCGCCAGCGGGAGGACGAAATCGGCGGTCGCCTCGCGCACACCGATCTTGCGGGAGGCCACCAGCATTGCAGGCAGGCAGGCGAGCGAGGACTGGGTCGAAATCGCCACGGCGTGAACCGGCAGCATCGCCCGGGCAAAGTCCATGAACTTCTGCCCGCCCAGCGTCAGCGCCAGCACAAAGCCCGAGAGCACCACCACCAGGCCAGCCGCGCTGACGATCAGGATGTAATGCGCCAGCGCACCCACCGCATCGCCGCCCATCTTGGCGCCAAGCGACATGGCCAGACCCAGCACCCCGATCGGCGCGAGCATCAGCACCCAGCCGACAATGACCATCATCGCTCCGGCCAGCCCTTCAAACAGCGTCGAAAGCGCTTGCCGCGGCGCTTGCGTCAGCTTGGTTGCAGCCAGCGCGAACAGTGAGACGAACAGCACCATCGGCAGCATCGCCCCGGCCGCCGCAGCGGCAAAGATGTTCTCCGGCATCATTGCGGAGAGGATTTCGGCTACTCCGGGCACCGTTCCGGTATCGCCCGCATCGCCGCTCAGCGCCGCCGCCGCGCTGGCGGGAATCGGAAAAAGGTCCAGCAATCCGGTTACCAGCAGCACCGACATGGTCCCGCTGGCGAGCAGCACGAGGCAGAACATCGTCACCGCGCGGCGCGCAAGCAGTCCGCCGCCGGCAGCTGCGAGGGTCTGCGAGATGCCGGTGTAGACGAGGCCGATCACCAGCGGCAGAATCGTCAGCTGCAAGGCCCGCAGCCACAGCGTGCCCGCCGGCTGCGCTATTGCCAGCACTGACGCCTCGATCGACGTTCCGCGCAGCAGCGTGCCGATCATGAAACCCAGGATCAGCGCGGCAAAGGTAAGTGCCGCCGGAACCTTGATTTCAGGGAAACCCGCTGCCGATTGCTGCTCTGCCATTGATGACCCCTGTTCGATTGCCGGGGTGACAATAACGTGCGGGTGCGCCATGGCAATTTGCGAATGCGCGGCTGAGCACAAGCGAGGACCCGGGGGATCATGGGACGGCAATATTTCGGCACTGACGGGATTCGCGGGCTCACCAATGCGGGCGTGATGACCGCCGCCATCGCAATGAAGGTTGGCCAGGCGGCGGGGACCTACTTCCTGCGCGGCAAGCATCGCCACCGGGTGGTGATCGGCAAGGACACGCGGCTGTCGGGCTACATGCTCGAAAACGCGCTGGTTGCGGGCTTTACCAGCGTGGGGATGGACGTAGTCCTGCTCGGGCCTTTGCCGACCCCGGCGATCGCGCTGCTTACCCGCGAGCTGCGCGCCGATGTCGGCGTGATGATCTCGGCCAGCCACAACCCCTATCAGGACAATGGGATCAAGCTGTTCGGGCCCGATGGGTTCAAGCTGTCCGACGATGCCGAACTCGCGATCGAGGCGATGCTGAGCCAAGACCTGGCGCTGGCCCCCGCCGCCGAAATCGGCCGGGCGCGGCGGATCGACGATGCGCGCGGGCGCTACATCCACGCCGTGAAGGCCTCGCTGCCTGACGATATCCGGCTCGACGGGCTCAAGATCGTGGTCGATTGCGCAAATGGTGCTGCCTACCAGGTCGCACCCTCGGCAATCTGGGAACTGGGCGCGGAAGTGATCACCGTCGGGGTCACGCCCAATGGCACGAACATCAACGACAAGTGCGGTTCGACCAGCCTCGGCCTGGTCAGCGAAACCGTGGTGGCGAGCGGCGCGCATATCGGGATCGCGCTCGATGGCGATGCCGACCGGCTGATCGTGGTCGATGAACGCGGCCAGACGGTCGACGGCGACCAGCTGATGGCGCTGATCGGCACGCAATTGGCGGGCCAGGGCAAGCTGCGCGGCGGCGGCGTGGTGGCCACGGTCATGTCCAACCTTGGGCTCGAACGGTACCTGCAGGGACGCGGGCTGACGCTAGAGCGGACCAAGGTTGGTGACCGCCATGTGCTTGAAAAGATGAAGGCAGACGGGTTCAACGTTGGCGGCGAGCAATCGGGGCATATGATCCTGCTTGACCATGCGACCACCGGCGACGGCACCATCGCCGCGCTGCAAGTGCTCGCCGCGCTGGTCAAATCGGGCAAGCCTGCGAGCGATCTGCTCCACCTGTTCGATCCGGTCCCGCAATTGCTGCGCAATGTGCGTTTTGCGGGGGGCAAGCCGCTGGATAATGCGCGGGTGCAAGCGGTGATCGCCGATGCCGAGGCGCAGCTCGCCGGACGTGGGCGACTGGTGATTCGCCCCTCGGGCACCGAACCGGTGATCCGCGTCATGGCCGAGGGCGATGATGCGGCCGAGGTCGAGAACGTCGTTGGCGCGATCTGCGATGCGGTGCAGGCGGCTGCGGCATGAGCCTGGAAATGCGGACCTCGCTCTGCACTCCAATCCCTGAGATATTCGTCGCTGCTCGGCGCCTGAGCGATGCAGTCGATGCGCACCTGGGTGGGGATTTCGAGAATGCTTCGCGGTTACTTCGGGAGGCCGACTGTCCTAAGGTTTGGGCATATATTGATGCCGGCTGGGGTAAAGGCGCAAGGGCTAGATATGCTTTCGTTGAAGTGGCGGGAGCACCGCCGCTACTTCTCAAGCCTGATCGGCCAACGCCCCGGATGCCTACCAGCATCACTAAAGCAGCCGTAAAGCTTAGAGATAAGATGCACTGTAGGTTTTGCGGCATGCCTGTGATCGACGCCGCGATCCGAATGGCAATCGTCAGTTGCTATCCGGACGTCGTCGGATGGCCTCGCACCGACGTAGGCAAGCATGCAGCATTCACATGCATGTGGCTGCAATACGACCACGTATTGCCGAACAGTCGCGGCGGCGATAGCAGTTTGGAAAATATTGTACTGACCTGCGCCGCATGCAATTTTGGCAGGATGGAAACGACGCTGGAGGAGGGCCGGCTTGCTCATCCGTTGCAAGCCAATCCGCAGATTGTTTGGTCCGGATACAAAGATTGGGATGGTCTTGAACGCTTCAGTGCTCGCAAGCAGCCAGATGGCAGTGGCGATGCTTGAAATGCGCCCCGATTGCGAGCGCTGCGGCACCGACTTGCCCGCGCAGGCCCCCGGCGCGTTCATTTGCAGCTTCGAGTGCACCTTCTGCGCGACCTGCGCCGACCAGCTCGATGAGCGCTGCCCCAATTGCGGCGGTGAGCTGATGGACCGGCCGACGCGGGCGGTCTCGCTACTGGAGAAACATCCGGCGTCGACCGATCGCAAGTTTAGAGGGTGATTGGGCAGGTGCTCGCGCGTGGCCTTCGACAGGCCCAGGCTGAGCGCTATTTGATTATGGCGTCACTCCCAACTCCGCTCAGGCTGAGCCTGTCGAAGCCCGCGCGCAACGCTGGCCCCACAACCTGATGTCCCCACCACGCATCCTCACCATCGCCGGGTCCGACAGTTCGGGCGGCGCGGGGATCCAAGCCGACATCAAGACCATCACCGTGCTCGGCGGCTATGCGATGAGCGCGATCACTGCAATCACCGCGCAGAATACGCTGGGTGTGACCGCGGTTGAAGTGCTCTCGCCGGAGCTGGTCGCGGTGCAGATTGACGCCTGCGTGGCCGATATCGGCGTGGATGCGGTCAAAATCGGAATGCTTGGATCGCCCGCGATCGCCGCCGTGGTCGCGGAGCGTATCGCCGCGCTGCAAGTGTCGGTGGTGTTCGACCCCGTAATGGTAGCCACCAGCGGCGCCGCGCTTGCCGATGCCGAAACAATTGCGGCGTTCGAACGGCTGATGCAGCTCGCCACGCTGACCACGCCCAACGTGGCAGAACTGGCCGCGCTGGGCGGGCATGAGGGGATGACCGCGCGCGGCGTCGCCTATCTCGCCAAGGGCGGTGACAGCGAGGGTGAGCGCATCGAGGACGTGCTGATGCTCCCCGGCGCGGAACCGCAAGCAATGTCGGGCAGTCGCATCCACACCCGCCACACTCACGGCACCGGCTGCACGCTGTCGAGCGCGATCGCGACTTACCTCGCCAAAGGCTTGCCGCTGCCCGAAGCGGTTGACCGCGCGCGGCTGTTCGTCCGTTCCGCCCTGCGCGCCGCGCCGGGGTTCGGGGCAGGCAACGGGCCACTCGGCCACGCCGAAGCGCGCGGTTAGCGCGGCTGCTGGTTGATCCAGGCGAAGGCGAAAATATCCGACGCCTCGTCGCGGCGAACATCCTCGGTACTGCCCATGCCGTGTCCGGCCTTGTCGTCACTGCGCAGCCAGATCGAGGCATTCGGCCATTTCGCGCGTGCCCGCGCAACGAACTTGGCAGTCATCCACGGGGCGACGCGGTGGTCGTTCATCCCGATCACCATCATTGTTGGCGGCAAGGAACCCGCTGTGGGGATCATCTGGTACGCGTCCATCGCGACCAGATCCTTGAACTGCTGCGGCATCGCCGGATCGCCCATCTCGGCGAACTGGTTGGCCCCGTTCTCGGCCGCGCCGATCCGGCTGGCGTTAACGATCCCGACCCGGGTGACCATCCCGCCAAACGCTTGCGGCTTGCGCAACGCCGCCCCGGGAACCAGCGCCCCGCCCATTGACGATCCGATCGAAACGGGACCCTGCAGCGGCGCAATGCCCTTGGCGGTGAGGGTCTCGGCGCAAGCGATCAAGTCTTCCTGACCGTGGACCTTGTTGGGTCCGCGCCCGCCCTCATGCCAGGCGCGCCCGCGTTCGCCACCACCGCGCACCCCGCAATAGGCCATCGCTCCGCCCTTCGCGATAAAAGCCATGCCGGTGCGGTTGTAGAACGGGGTCGAGGTGTCGATGCCGTAGCCGCCGTAAGCTTCGACCAGCGTTGGTACCCGCCCGATCGCCGATTTGAGCCGGGTCACCACCAGCGGCACCTTGGTGCCATCGGCGCTGACCGCTTCATAGCGCTCGACCGACAGGTCCTTGGTCCCGCTCCAGACACTCGATTCGATCCCGGTCGGGATGAGCTTGCCGCCGCGCAGGCGGTAGGTGGTGCCGTTGCGGGTCCACCCGGTCAGGCCCAGGATCAGCGAATCCTCGGTGCCGTCGGTGCTGTAAGCGTACTGCGTCCCTTCGAACGGCATCGACACTTCGCGCATCGCTCCCGTACCGCCGGGCGCGAACAGCACCCGCTGAACACCATCGCTCGCGGCCAGCACGTAAAGCCCGTCGCTGGTCGCCGCGACATCGCTGATAATCAGCTTATCGGTGCCCTTCAGCACCAGCCGCGCCGGACCCGCCCGGCCTGCCGCGTCAAGCCTGCGCACCACCACGTCGCGCGCGCTGTTGGTTTTGGAGGTCACTAAGAAAAGCCGGTTGCCCAGCATTGCGGTACCGTTGTTCCGGTCATCCAGCGCCGCGATCTTCACCCAGCGCGGCTTGCCCGCCAGCAGCGCACCGCGCGGGCTTGCGTAGAGGTTGAAATCGGCGCGCGCGCCGCCGCCGATACCGAGCACGAACGGGCTGAGCCGGGAGAAAGCAATGCTCGGAAACTCGGCGATGCCAAGATTCGTACCTGGAGTACCCACGCCCAGCAGCTTGACCGGAGTGCCTCCGGCCAAAGGCCGCAGCCAGGTTATCATGCCCTTGAGCGGATCGCCCTCGACCGGTTGATCGGCCAGCTGGGTATAGGAAATCATCCCGCCGGGCAGGAACACCGCCGAACGTTCACCCCACATGTGCGGGATTTCGGGGTAGGCTTCCTTGCCGCTGGCGATATCGTAGAGCTTGACGCTGCCGACTTCCGATCCGCCAGCCGAAAGGTGCACCGCCACGGTTTTTCCGTCAGGCGACAGAGAGTAGGCGCCCATCGCGGCCAGGTCGTTGCCCAGCGCCTTGGGCGGATCGATCAGCACGCGTGTGCCCCTGCCGTCGCGCACCAGCAGCTTGGGGACCTGCTCGCCGGGCAAGGTCCGGCTAAAGATCTCGGTTGTACCTGAGCGCTGATAGCCGCCCTCGCGGGTCAAGCTCGACGAGGTGGAGGTGATCAGTTCGGCAAACTGCACGCGCACCGGCGCGGTATCGAGCATGGCGCGGGTGCGCTGGCCCTCGCTCCTGACCCACCCCGCCCATTCGGCCTTCGTCGCCGGGTCTTCCATCCAGCGGTATTCGTCTTCCAGCGCAATGCCGTGGACTGTCTCGCTCAGCGGCACGGCGCGCGGCGGGGCCACCACCGTCTGCGCGGCAAGCATGGATAGCGGTGCCAGCATGACCAGCGCGGCAGGCACGGCGAAACGGTATGGCAGCAAGGAAGCCTCCCCTCAGACGAACGACAATGATGCGACCGCGAGGGGCTATTGCCCTAGTGAGGTTTGGATATTACGCCGCCTGCAAATTTGCAAGCTGCGCCGGTCAGCCTGCCAGCTCGTAGAATTCCTCGATCCTGGCCCAGGCTTCCTCGGCGGTTTCCACCCAGTGGAACAGCTTGAGGTCCTCGTGGTTGATCACGCCTTCTTCGGCCATGGCCTCGAAGTTGAGCACCCGGTTCCAGAACTCCTTGCCGAACAGCAGGATCGGGATCGGCTTCATCTTGCCGGTCTGGACCAGGGTCAGCAGCTCCATGAATTCATCGAGCGTGCCGAACCCGCCGGGGAACACCGCGACGGCCTTGGCGCGAAGCAGGAAGTGCATCTTCCTTAGCGCGAAATAATGGAACTGGAAGGCGAGGTGCGGGGTGACGTACTGGTTGGGCGCCTGTTCATGTGGCAGAACGATATTGAGCCCGATTGTCTCGGCGCCCGCATCAACCGCGCCGCGATTGGCCGCCTCCATGATCGAGGGTCCGCCGCCCGAGCAGACCACGAACTGGCGCATGCCCTTCTCGACAATCCCGCAGCTCGACGCGATCCGCGCCAGCTCGCGCGCCTGATCGTAATACTTCGAATTGGCCACCAGCCGCTCGGTCACTGCTTTGCGCTCGGGCGTGGTTGCTGCGGCGCGCGCGGCCTCGGCCATCTCGGGCGAAGGGATCCGCGCCGAGCCATAGCACACCAGCGTCGAGCCGATCCCGGCTTCTTCCAGTAGCATTTCGCACTTCAGCAATTCCAGCTGGAAGCGGACCGGGCGAAGTTCCTGCCGCAGCAGGAAGTCGGTATCGCGGAAGGCCAGCTTGTAGGCCGGATCGCGGGTTTGGGGGGTAGAAGCGGCGTGCGATTCGACGAACGAGGCTTCCTGGTCGGCTTTGTAAAAGCGGCCGCGATTGAGGCGCTTTTCCTGTGTTTCTTCAGTCATTGGCCCCTTGTCGACGCTTGGCGCGCACGTGTCAAAGGTAGAGTCTTCGCTGAGTTCGCATTCGGCATGCGCCGAATGCGTGCAACACCAAGGAAATGGATGCCCGACAAGGACTCGAACCTTGATTGACGGTGTCAGAGACCGCTCTCTTACCATTAGAGGATCGGGCAATCAGGGGGGTGCCTCTAGAAGCGGGCGGCGCACTCGTCAAGGCGGCGCTTGCCGTTCGGTGCGCCCACGTCTATCCCGGCCTCAGGTATCTGCCGCGTGGGGCAGGCATAAAGATAAGAGTGTACGTGTCATGGCGGACGATTTTCCGCCGGTGCAGCGCGAAGCGGAGGTAACCGGAAGCGAATTTCGCAGCGCAGCGGGCGAACCGCCCGCAGCCGCCGCGCTTCCCGATCCAGCAACGCGGCCG
>JANXUP010000132.1 GCA_025356175.1 Sphingomonadaceae bacterium
GCCTTCGGGCACCGGCAAGGACGTCAAGGTTGCGGTGTTCGCGCGCGGTGAAAACGCCGAAAAGGCGCTCGCTGCCGGGGCCGACAAGGTTGGCGCCGAAGACCTGCTCGAAGACATGCAGGCCGGTAACCTCGATTATGGCCGCGTGATCGCCACGCCGGACATGATGGGTGTGGTCGGCCGCTTGGGCAAGGTGCTGGGTCCCAAGGGCCTGATGCCGAACCCGAAGCTGGGCACGGTCACCCCCAACGTGGCTGAAGCGGTCAAGGCAGCCAAGGGCGGCCAGATCGAATTCCGCGTTGAAAAGGCCGGGATCATCCACGGCGGGATCGGCAAGCTGTCGTTCTCGAACGATGCGCTCAAGGCCAACTTCGACGCGTTCGTCGATGCGATCGTCAAGGCCAAGCCGGCCGGCGCCAAGGGCAAGTACCTGCAGAAGGTATCGGTCAGCTCGTCGATGGGCCCGGGCCTGAAGATCGACGTGGCGGAACTGCACGGCGCGTAAGCAAGCCGCATTTCGCACTGACAAAAGTGGCCGGGGAAGCAGATGCTTTCCCGGCCCTTTTTTTGTCGACCAACGACACTTGCCAAGCGCTGCGGCGCGCTGCACCCTCGCCTCTTATTCTGGGGCAGGGGAGACCGGGGCAATGATCGAACGGCGCACATTCACAGCCATGCTGGGCTCGGCGGCAGCCGCTGCCTTGCTGGCGCGGCCCGCGTTGGGGGCTGAAGCGGCCAAGGAAGCAGCCGCTGCGGCCAAGCCCGCCGGGCCCAACCGGATCTTCCAGCCGAGCGAAGTTACATCTACCGGCTCGGTCACCATCGGCGGCAAGCCGGTGGCCTATCAGGCCGTCGCGGGCACATTGGTGGTCCACGGGCCCGGCTGGAACGATGTCGCCTGGCGCGAACAGGCCGCAGCCCCGTCGCCCGATGCTGACAAGGCCGGGCTGCCGGCGGAATGTGCGATGTTCTACACCGCCTACTTCAAGCAGGGCGGCGGATCAGCTCGGCCGCTGATGTTCCTGTACAATGGCGGTCCGGGATCGGCGACACTGTGGCTGCACATGGGCGCGTTCGGCCCGCGCCGGGTGGTTGTGCGTGAGGACGGACATACCCTGCCCGCGCCATATCCGGTGGTGAACAACGCCTTCTCGCTGCTCGACGTGGCTGATCTGGTGTTCATCGATGCGCCGGGTGCCGGGTTCAGCCGGATCGCGGGGAAAGACAAGGAAAAGGCGTTCTGGGGGGTCGATGCCGATGCCCATGCCTTCACCCGGTTTATCCAGCAGTTTCTGGGAAAATACGGCCGCTGGAATTCGCCCAAATACCTGTTCGGCGAAAGCTATGGCACCACCCGCTCGGCGGTGCTTGCGAACGAACTGGCAAGCAGCGCGAGCATCGATTTGAACGGGGTGATCCTGCTTTCGACCATCCTCAATTTCGATCTCTCGGTCGATAGCCCCGGATTCAACCCCGGCGTGGACACCGCCTATATCACGGGGCTGCCGACGATGGCGGCGACCGCGTGGTACCATAACCGGCTCGCTGGAACTCGGCCGGCAGAGCTGGAACCATTTCTGCGCGAGGTCGAGCAATTTGCCTTGGGCGATTATTCGGCGGCGCTGCAGCAGGGCGGGCGGCTGAGCGCCGAGGCCCGCCAGGCGGTGGCGCAGCGACTGGCGAACTATACTGGACTGCCGGCCGACTATATCCTGAAGTCAGACCTGCGCGTCAGTGGCGGTCAGTTCTCGCAGCAGTTGCAGTTGCCCGGCGGGCTGACCACCGGGCGCATCGATACGCGCTTTTCCGGCCCCAGCCTCGACGTGCTGAGCAAGGAAGCGCAGTACGATCCGATGATCAGCGCAGTCGGCAGTGCTTACGTGGCGGCGTGGAACGATTACGCGCGCGGCGCGCTCAAGTACCCGGCCGAGGACGGCTTCAAGATCTTTGCCGATGTGTTTCCGGCCTGGGACATGGCGCACCAGTCGCCCGGCATGCCGATGGCGTTCAGCGGGCAAACTACCAACGTGATGCTCGATCTCGCGATGGCGATGAAGCAGAACCCCAACCTCAAGGTGCTTAACACCGGCGGTTACTTCGATCTCGCCACCCCCTATTTCGAAGGGGTCTACGAGATGGAGCACCTGCCGATCCCGGATTCGCTGCGCGCGAATATCGAGTACAAGTACTTCCCGTCAGGCCACATGGTCTACCTCAATGAGGGCAGCCTGAAGGGATTGCACGACACCGTTGCCGATTTCGTCCGGCGCACCTCCCGCTAACAGGGGGCGCCAAGTCAGTCAGGCGCGCGGTCGAACAGTTCGATCGAGCTGGGCGGCAGGGCGATCCCGGCGTCAGCGCCGTTCATCCAGACAAGTTGACCGACCATTTCGGGAAAGCCTTCGAAGGCGAGGTCGATCTTGTCGCCAATTTCGGACTGAACGGGCAGGCCCCGGACCTTGAGGCCGCTGGGCGAGACATTGAGCACGTCCACGCTCTCGCCACGGATCGCCAGTGCCGTTCCTTCCGGGATGGCATCGCCATAACGCCGCTCGGCGCGGTGATCGACGTTGCGACTGACCACGCGGTTGATCCGCCCGAACATGCCGAGACCAGAAGGCTTCTTGCTGCGCTGCAGGGGTGAATGCTCGGTCTGGGTGATGCCTGCGATAATCTGTTCGCGGCGTGTCCGCAGCGGCGCATGGCCATCGAACGGATTTTCGATCGCCGCCGCTGCATGGCTGCCGGGGGCCGGCAGGTAACGTGCCGCAACCGCAGGATGGATCGGGATATCGAAGCTTAGCCCGGCGAGGTTGCCGGCACTCCACATTCGCTGTGCCGGAAGGCTTTCAAGTCCTGGAAGCTTGATCCAGATCTGGCCGCTTTCTGCGCCGATGATAAGGCCGTCGACCTTGCAGCCCAGCGGGGAGAAATCGATCAGCCGTGCGTCCAAAGCACTGCGTCCGCGTTCGCGCAGCGATACGGTCATGCCGATACCGGCGCGGCCCTGGCGGCGGCGTTCGATGAAATCGCTCTTGCGTTCGAAACTGATCGTCATGTCGTGCCTCAGATAAAATCGTATCCCGGAAGACTGTCCGGGTCCAAGCGCGACCCTGTTGGGAGCGGCCTGTGCGCAGCGCCGCTGCGGCGGGCAAGCGCCGCGCTGCCACTGTCTCGCACTGGGATTAACGGGGCTGGTTAAGTTAAGGCCGGGTCATCTGGCGGCACAGACCAGTTGCGGCAAACTTATCGCAAGTTGTCAGAGCTATAGCATTCCAGAACATAGGCCAGCGCACGGCCATCGGGGAGCCGCAGCAAGGCGCGGTGTGCCGAAATCGTATTTGCCGGGCAGCCGCGCGGCGGCCTGGACAGGATCTGGAGCGGCACGCGCCGGTAGCTCAGCGGCGCGGCGATCTTGCCGAACGGAACCGTGGTGGCGGCCAGCGCGGTGTTCATCTCGGCGGTCAGCCGACCCGGCACGTACCAGTTGTGCGCGGAGGACAGCACATGATTGCCGCAGGACAGTTCGACATGGCGGTAACCAAGCGGTTCGCGCGGGCCGACCCCGAGCAAGCGGCGCAGTCCCTTCGGCGGCGCAGTTGGTTTGCCGGACACGGGATGCGCAACGATCTGCGCCGGATTGGCAATCCCGCGCGCCTCGCACCATTCGGTCAGGGCCTGGGTCGCGCTGTCGTGCGCGGCCAGCGTCGCCTCGAAGGCGGCAAGCTGTGAGGTCTGGGCGGGTGCGACGGCGGCGAACGCAAAGGCGCTCATGACCAGGGTGATCCGGGCAATGCGCTCAAATCCCACCCGGCACAGCCTCGCGGCCCAGCGCACGCAGCCCGGTGACCAGCGCCTCGCAGCACTCCTCCAGCCGGGCCGCATCGACCGAGCGAACCACGAAATTCGCGCCCACGCGGCCTTCGCGGAAGAAGGGGTAGCTGCCGATCACGCAGCCATCGTGCGCACGCTCGGTTTCGCGGAGCAGGTCGGCAACTTCGCTTTCCGCAGCCCAGCTGCCCACCGTCAGGCTCAGCAGGGGCTCACCGCCTTCAAGTTTACCGGTCAATGCATCGAGCATGCCTGCAGTGATTGAAGGCACCCCGGCCATCAGGAAGACGTTTTCGATGCGGATACCCGGCGCACCCGACATCCGGTTGGGGATCAATTCGGCACCGGTCGGCACGCGGGCCATGCGCAGCCGCGCCTCGTTAAGCCCGCCGCGGCTCTCATAATAACGCTCAAGGATGGCGCGCGCTTCGGGATGGATCACAACTTCCACCCCCAGCGCTTCAGCCACCGCATCGACCGTGATGTCATCATGCGTCGGGCCGATCCCGCCGGTGGTGAACAGGTAATCGTTGCGCGCGCGCAAGGCGTTGACCGCCTCGACGATGGCCGCGGTGTCGTCCGCCACAACACGAACCTCGCGCAAGCGGATGTTCTGGACGCCGAGCCAGGACGCGACTTGCGCAATGTTCTTGTCGTGGGTGCGGCCCGAAAGGATCTCGTCGCCGATCACCAGCAAAGCGGCCTGCCAGATGCGGGAATTGTCAGTCATCGCGCTGCGTTAGGCGAAACCGCCGCTCCGCGAAAGTGGGGGCGGCGCGGCATCAGCCCGAAACCAGTTCCCGCGCGCGGGTGAACTGCAGCACGCCGTCGTCGATCGGGGCCTGGCGCATGTCCTGCTTGTCGCGGCGGTAGTCCTGGTTGAGCCGCCACGGCAGGCTTGGTGCGTTCTTGGGCATCATGTCCTTGCCGCGCTCAAGATAGCCCGAGGAGAACCCGGCGAAGACATTGTCCTCTTCCAGACCGCCAGCCGGCAACACCGGCGTTGCGGCAACCGCGCCGATCGCATCCATTTGCTTGAACAGCCGGGTGATATATTCGCCGATGATATCGACCCGCAGCGTCCAGCTGGCGTTGATATAGCCGAACACACCGGCAAGGTTGGGCACGTTCGAGAACATGCAGTTGCGGTAATAGAACCGGTGCGCGAAATCGACCGGCTCACGGTCCACCGACACGGCGATCTTGCCGGCTACCGCCAGATTGAGTCCGGTGGCGGTGATGATGATGTCCGCATCGAGGTGCTTGCCCGACTTGAGCTTGATGCCGGTGGCGTCGAAACTGTCGATCTGGTCGGTCACCACGCTGGCGCGGCCATCATTGACCGCGTCGAAGAAATCGGCGTCCGGCACCAGGCACAGGCGCTGCTCCCACGGGTTGTACGGCGGAACGTAGTCGGTTTCGTTGAAGTTCGAACCCAGCCGCTTGCGGGTTTCGCCAAGGATGAATTCCTTGGCCTTTTCCGGATGGTTGCGCACGCGCTTGAACATCAGGTCCTGCATGGTGATGTTCTTGAAGCGGGTGATTGCATAGGCCACCTTTTCCGGGAGCACCTTGCGCAGGCCATTGGCGATCGCATCCTTGGCCGGGCGGCTGACCATGTAGGTCGGGGTGCGCTGCAGCTGCGTGACGTGGGCCGCGCCGGACTTGGCCATCGCCGGCAGGATCGTCACTGCGGTGGCACCCGAACCGATCACCACCACCTTCTTGCCCTGGTAATCGAGGTCCTTCGGCCAGAACTGCGGGTGGATGATCGTGCCCTTGAACTTTTCGCGGCCCTTGAAGCCGGCGTCATAAGGCTCGTCGTAATCGTAGTAGCCCGACCCCAGGAACAGGAAGCGGCCCTGGACGTGCCCCTTCTTGCCGTCAGCACCTTCGGTGACCACGGTCCAGCTGGCGGTCTTGCTGTTCCAATCTGCGCTGACTACCTTCTGTCCGAAGCGCATCTTTTCGCGCAGGCCGTACTCATCGGCAATATCATCAAGGTATTTGAGGATCGCGGGGCCGTCAGCGATCGACTTTTCGTGCTTCCACGGCGCGAACGAGAAGCCAAGCGTGTGCATGTCGCTGTCTGAACGGATGCCGGGATAGCGGAACAGGTCCCAGGTTCCGCCGACAGCATCGCGCCGGTCGAGAATGGCAACGCTCTTGCCCGGGCAATCGCGCGTCATGTGCACCGCCATACCGATACCGGAGATGCCCGCGCCGATGATGATCATGTCGAGCATCGGCTGGGACCCAGTGGTTGCGATTGTGGCCATGTTCATCAGCTTGTCTCCCGGCGCGCTGACATTCATGTCAGCATTAATCGCCCGCCTAACAAATCTCGGCGCTTATTGCCAGTACCGCAGCACTTTGCCACACCCCGTCAATGTCGATCATCGCTGCCCGCCGCTATGCCTCCGGAAAACCGCTCAAGCAGCCGCTGGTTGTCGACGGCGTGCCGCGCCCACTGCCGCGCGGCAAGCAGTTCGACTGGATCGGCCTCAGCGATCCCACGCCGCAAGAAATGGAGCTGGTGCGTGAGCAATACGGCCTGCATCCGCTGGCCATCGAGGATGCGCTCAATCCCCAGCAGATGCCCAAGCTGGAGCTGTACGGGAACATACTGTTCATCGTCGCGCGCACTGCAGCGATCGAAGAGGGGGAGAATATCGAATACGGCCAGACCGCGCTGTTCCTTGCCAGCAACTTCCTGGTGACGGTGCGGATCGGTTCGACCAGGGCGCATGGGGACTTGCGCAAGCGGCTCGAATCGGTGCCCGAACGGCTCGCCGAAGGGCCGGATTACGCTGCGCATGCGATCCTCGATTTCATCGTCGATGGCTATCAGCCGGTGATCGAGCGGCTGGAGGAAGGCGTGCAGATCCTCGAAGAGCGCGCGATCGACGTGTTCCCCGAACCCTCGACCATCCGCCGCATCTTCCGCCTGCGCCGCCAGTTCCGCCGCTTTGTCCGCGTGATCGGTCCGATGAATGAAGTCTGTGACCGGCTCGCCAGCACCGACATCGCGGTGATCGATCCCGGTGCGCGGATCTGGTTCCGTGACGTGCTCGACCATGTCCGCCGCACGATGGTGCGGATGGAAGGCCTGCGCGAAACCTTGGCCAGCATCGTTGAAACTGCGGCCTTGCTCGAACAGCACCGCCAGGGCGACATGACCCGGCAACTGGCCGGCTGGGCGGCGATCCTCGCCGTGCCGACCGCGATCGCCGGGATTTACGGCATGAATTTCGACTATATGCCCGAACTGCACCAACGGTGGGGTTACCCGGCGGTTGTGGCCGTGATCTTCGCGATCTGCGGGGGACTGTTCTTCCGGTTCAGAAGGATTGGGTGGTTGTAAGTGCTTGATCCTCCATGTTTGGCGGAGCCAAATGGGGAGGTGGCAGTTCCGCAGGAACTGACGGAGGGGTATCAACGCCGGCGTCGAGATCCCTCCGTCACGCCTTCGGCGCGCCACCTCCCCATTTTCACGGTGTGAAAACAGGGAGGATTAGGCTGGCGTGATCATGAACTGTTCCCAGCGGCCCGTGGCACCCGGTTCGGCATAGGTGATCAGCGTCAACGTCTTCTTGGCGTAGTGCAGCCGGAACACGCGGTTGACGAAACCCCCACGCAACCGCGGCGGGCGCGTGGCCTCCACCGACTTCAGTAGGCCCAGCGGAGCCAGGCTGGCGCGGTAATCGCCCACCGTCTGCGCGTTGAAGTAATAGCGCCCGTTGTCGGTAAACAGGCCAGCGTTGAACTTGCCACTGGTGATCCCGGCGAGCGTGCTGCGCACGTCATCGAGCCGGGGTTTCTCGCCGATATCGGCCTGGACCGCCTTGGGCAGAACGATCTCGGCGATCTGGCTGGTCAGTTCTTCCTGCACCCCGGCAAAATCACCGTTGGTCAAGACCACGATCGCCGTCTTGTCGTCGATCCACACCGAATTCTGCGACAGGAACCCAACCGATTCGCCGCCGTGATCGACCACCCAGCGCCCGCCGGTGAGGTGCTTCGACACGCCAAGGCCATAAGTCGTCCAGGTCCCATCGGTTAGGCGCACCGGGCGTTCCATCTCTTCCCAGTCCTGCTTGGTCAGCAGCGTGCGGTTCATCCGGGCGATGTCCCACTTGGCCAGCTCGGCAGCCGTCATGCTCAGCTCGCCTGCAGCCCACAGCCAGCCCTTGGCCGGCGGCCGCGCCGCACGTACCGGGCCCAGCGCGTTGCGGTGATAACCTTGCGGGAACTGCGGCCCGTTGGTCTCGTCGATATCAAAGGGATGGATTCCCAGCGGCTTGAAAATCCGTGCCTCGAGCTGGTCCCACAGCGGCGCTTCGCCAGCCTTCTCGGCGATCAGCCCGGCCACCACAAAACCGGTGTTCGAATACTGCCAGCGTGAGCCGGGGGAATAGTCGAGCGGCTTCATCCCCCAATGCCGGACAATGTCCATCGGCTGGGTCGGCTGCTCCATCGCCGGGAATGAATAGTCCTGCGGCCAGAAATCCTGCAGCCCCGAGGTATGCGAGAGCAGCTGGCGAACGGTGATCTTGTTCCCCTCGGGGAGTTCGGGCAGCCATTTCGAAACATGATCGTCCAAATCGATCTTGCCGTCATCCTCAAGCAGCAGAAGCAGCGCGGCGAGGAACTGCTTGGAGTTCGACGCGATCTGGTACGGCAGCGCCGGATCGGGCTGGGTCAGCGTTTCGGACGGTTTGCCCCAGGCCCGGCTCAGCACGATCGCGCCGCCGCGCACCACCGCAATCTCGGCCGAGGGCACCCCGGTCTCTTTGAGTGCCTTGGTCACCGCCGCATCGATGGCGGTTTCTTCGGCGGGCAACAGCGGCTGCGCGGCGAGGAGCGGCTGCAAGGGCAGGGCGAGGGCGACGAGCGCGGTGACAAAATGCTTCATGCCCGTCAGGCTAGCGTGATTGTCCCGGCGCACAAGCCGTGGCATTGGCGGAGCAACACTACAGGGAATCAAGCACATGGCCGGAACCGGTTCGAACCGCACAATTCTGGTCGCGCTGGCCGCCAATGTCGGGATCGCGGGGGCCAAATTTGTCGCCGCCGGGATCACCGGCTCATCGGCGATGCTGACCGAAGGGGTGCACTCCCTGGTCGATTCGACCAACCAGCTGCTGCTGCTTTACGGCCGCAAGCGCGCGGTGAAGCCTGCCGATGCGCTGCACCCGTTCGGCTATGGGCGCGAGCTCTATTTCTGGAGCTTTGTGGTGGCGATCCTGGTTTTCGCGCTGGGTGCCGGGGTCTCGGTCTATGAAGGCGTATTGCACATCCTCGATCCCGAACCGGCGGTCAGTCCGCTGATCGCGTTTGCGGTGCTGGCTTTTGCCTTTGCGCTTGAAGGCTGGTCGACGCTGGCTGCGCTGAAGGATTTCAACACGGCGCGGCGCGGCTCGATCTGGCAGGAAATCCGCGACACCAAGGATGCGACCACGCTGGTGATCCTGCTCGAGAACACCGGCGCGCTGATCGGGCTGGTGCTTGCCGCAGTCGGGCTCGGGCTCAGCCTGCTGACTGGTAACCCGATGTGGGACGGGCTCGCCTCGGTGCTGATCGGGCTGGTGCTTGGCGTGTTGGCGATCCTGCTGCTGCACGAGGCCAAGGGTCTGCTGATCGGCGAAGCGGCCGATCCCGAACTGGTCGCCAAGATCCGCGGCTGCGCCGCAGCGCACCGCGGTATCGAAGCCGTGCACGACGTGATGACCGTGCATTCCTCACCCACCATGGTGACTGTGATCATCAGCGCCGATTTTACCGACACCTTGACTGCGCGCGATGTCGAAATGATCGTCGCCGATATTGAAAGCCAAGTCGCGACCAGCTTCCCGGTGGTCGCCCGGGTCTATGTCCGGCCGCAGGACACGCCCGACAAACCTTCCACATAGCAAAAGGGGCGAGCTGCTTGTGCGGCCCGCCCCTTGGCGTTTCAATTAACCGCGGCGCGGGCCGCCGCCGCCTTGGCGGCGCGGACCCTGCGGACGGTCACCATGCGGGCGGTCGCCTCGGGGACGATCACCTTGCGGGCGGCGGTCGCCCTGCGGACGGTCACCCTGCGGACGGTCACCCTGCGGACGATCACCGCGCGGGCGATCACCCTGCGGACGATCACCGTGCGGACGGTCGGTGCGGGGACGATCACCTTGGGGACGATCACCGCGCGGCATCTGGCCGAAAGGACGATCGCCCTGCGGACGGTCGCCATGCGGGCGGGCGGGACGTGCCGCATCGCGGTGCGGCGCAGCGGGACGGCGCTCAGCTTCGGGACGGTTGCCGTCCTGCGGGACATCGCCCAGCGGGTTGAACACCGGACCGCGCACTGCGGTCGCCTTCCGGTCGGCGGCGATGCGGTCGTTGCGGACGTACTGGTCGCGCGACTGGCCGTCGCGGGCCTGGCCGCCGGTGCTGCGGTTCTTGTTGGGGCCCCCATTTCGTCCACCCTGACCGCGCGCGGCAGGGCCGCCACGGCCGCGGGCATCGCGGGCATCGCGGCGTGCGTCCTGCTCCAGTTCCTGGGGCTTGCGCGACGGAGCGGGAAGCTGCGCGGCGAGCTTGAGGAAATCTTGCGGCAAGGCTTGCGGGAACAGCTTGACCTTGGTCAGCCGCTCGATGTCGCGCAAATAATCGCGCTCATCGGGAGCGACATAGCTGATCGCGATGCCGTCAGCGCCCGCGCGTGCCGTCCGCCCGATGCGGTGGACGTACTGCTCGGCCACGTTGGGCATCTCGAAGTTGAACACGTGGCTCACGCCCGTAACGTCGATCCCGCGCGCGGCGATGTCGGTCGCGACCAGCACCGGGGTCGACCCCTGGCGGAAGGCGTTGAGTGCGGCGGTGCGCTGCGGCTGGCTTTTGTTGCCGTGGATTGCAGCGGCCTGGACCCCGGCCGAAACCAGATGGCGGACGACGCGGTCGGCACCATGCTTGGTCCGGGTGAAGACCAGCGCGCGGTCAATCTTGCCGTCGGCCAGACCGTCGCGCAGGCTGAGCGAAAGCAGCGCCTGCTTTTCGCCCTGGTTAAGCTGGGTCACGTACTGCTCGACCCGTTCGACCGTGGTCGACTGCGGCGCAACCTCGACCCGGACCGGGTTGTTGATGAACTGCTTGCCAAGGTCAGCGATCGCCTTGGGCATGGTCGCCGAGAAGAACAGGCTCTGGCGTTCCTTGGGCAGCATGTTGGCGACCCGCTTTAGCGGCACGATGAAGCCGAGGTCCATCATCTGGTCAGCTTCGTCGAGCACGAAGATTTCGACATTGCGCAGCGTCAGAGCGCGCTGGTCGATCAGGTCGAGCAAACGGCCGGGGGTGGCGACAAGGATGTCGACCCCGCCGGTGAGGGCACGGGCCTGCTTGCCCACTGGCACACCGCCGAAAATGCATTGGACGCTGAGGTTCAGGTACTTGGCATAGCCGCGCATGTTCTCGGCGATCTGGGCGGCAAGTTCGCGGGTCGGCGAAAGTACCAGCATCCGGCACGACGCGTTCATGCGCGCCTTGGGATTGGCGGCGAGGCGGTGCAGCGAAGGAAGCGAGAAGGCTGCGGTCTTGCCGGTGCCGGTCTGGGCGATGCCCAGAATGTCGCGTCCTTCGAGCAAGGCCGGAATGGCCTGCTGCTGGATCGGGGTGGGATCGGAATAGCCCTTGGTTTCAAGCGCACGAAGGAGAGGCTCGGCGAGGCCAAGGTCGGAAAAATAGGACATAAAAAACTTTCAGATATAGCCGGGCGCACACCGGGAATCGGCGTGGGCATGACAGGTGCATCAAGTGCAACCCTGCGTGACAAAGGCGGCTGGTAAACGGTCAACCGGGCGTTCGGGGCTATCCTGCCATCAGGCAGGCTTCACGCGGCGCCAAACTGGCTTGCCGGGGCGGATGCCCGGGCAAGGTCCGGTTGGATGTGGACCCCATATATGTTGCATTGCGGAAAAACGCAAGGAAATTGCGCGGGTATTGCGCTGATGACGCTGCATGTCCCAGGCAAGCTCCGCGAACATCTTAGTGGAGCATGCCCCACGCCGCTAGCAAATCTGCGGCATTCCCCGCTCCGAAGACATAACGATCGGGCCTGACCAGCACGGCGGAGGCACCGGTCTGGGTCAACCATTCGTCAAGCTCCACTCGCCACGGAGCCGCACGAGCGTCGCTCAGCGGTACCGGGTCAATGCCGGATGGCACCGCCAAAGCTGCATCGAACTCCCCGATTAGCCAGAACCCGTTGCCCAGCGCATCGTCGATGCGTTTTCCCGCGTCAGACACGAATTGCGGGAAATAGCTGCCCGCGCCAGCGCTACCCGGCTGAATCAACCCGTTCGAGATCGGAGGAAAAGTAACCCCGCCGCCCGGACCCTGTCCGGTCGCGCGCGCCGCAAGCATCTGCCGGTTGCGCTCCGCTGCGGCTGCCGGATCGGTGATGCACACCGTCTTGCCCATCATCATCGCCAGATCGATGGTCGCGCGCGCGTGCGGTTCGCGTTCCTGCTGGTAGCTATCGAGCACCGCATCATTGGCCTGATCCGCAATCACCAGGCCGAGCTTCCAGCCCAGATTGGCGGCGTCGCGCAGCCCGGCGCACATTCCTTGCCCGGCAAACGGCGGGGTCTGGTGCGCGGCGTCGCCGGCCAGCAAGACGCGGCCCTTGCGCCAGTCCTTGGCGACCCGGGCGTTGAAGCGATAGACAACCTTGCGCTCGAGCGTCACCGCGCCGTCGACTTGCCACGGTTCGAGCAGCCGCGCGATGCTGTCGTCGCTCGAGATCTCTTGCTCGGTCTCACCGTGTAGCAGCATGAATTCCCAGCGGTGGCGGCCTTCGCCCATCAACACGCAAGTGGTCGGGCGGACCGGATCGCAGATCTGCAGATTGATCTTGGGCAGGCGCTCGAAATCGTGGACGATCGTGTCGATCACCAGCCATTGCTCGTCGAACTGCAGGTCGTCGAGCGCGATCCCGGCGGCACCGCGGACCGGGCTGCGGGTGCCGTCAGCGCCGACCAGATAGCGTGCTCTCAGTTCCTGCACCCCATCGGGAGTGTCGAAACTCGCGGTAATTCCGGCGCTGTCCTCGCGGTAGCCCGTGAAGGTCCAGTTCGAGCGCAGCTCGGCATCCGCAGCGCCGGGTAACCGTGCGCGCAAGGCCCGTTCGACCGAGGGCTGGTGGATCATGTTGGCGCCCGGCCAGCCGCCGCGTCCGATCTGGTCCGAACCGTCAAAGCGCAGGAGAATTTCGCGCTCGGCGGTGAGGAAGTCATAGTGCGTAGTCTGGCGGCTGGTCGCGGCAATCGCGGCGGCCGCGCCGACCGACTGGAAGATCCGCATCACTTCATGATCGACATGCGCGGCGCGGGGCAGCGGGTAGATATCCGCCTCCTTCTCGCAGACGATCACCGCAGCGCCGTGCTGCGCAGCGATCAACGCGAGCGTGATCCCGGTCGGGCCGCCGCCGACGATCAGGACGTCGCAATCGAAGGCCATGCTCAGTGCTCCGCCACCATGGAGCCTTCGATATGGCCCAGTCCATCGATCTCGCAGCGCACCACATCGCCCGCTTGCAGGAACCGGCGCGGGTCCATCGCCGCGCCGACCCCGCTGGGCGTGCCGGTGAACAGCACGTCGCCGGGTTCCAGCGTCATGCCCGTCGAGAGATGCTCGATCTGTTGCCAGACGTTGAAGACGAGGTGGGAGGTGTTCGAATCCTGCCGCTTCTCGCCATTGACGAAGCAGCGGATTCCGAGCTTGTGGGGGTCGCCCAACTCGTCAGCGGTGACAATCCATGGGCCCATCGGCGCGTGGGTATCGAAGCTCTTGCCGAGCGACCACTGCGGGCTGCCGTGCTGCCACATCCGCTCGGTCACATCGTTGCCGACGCAGTATCCGAACACTGCAGCGGCGGCATCTGCAGCGGCGATGTGCTTGCCGCCCGCGCCGATCACCGCGACCAGCTCGACCTCGTAGTCGTTGGCGGTGGTGCCGGTGGCGATGGTGATCGGATCGTAGGGGGCGTTGACCGAGGTCTGCGCCTTGGTGAACCACACCTGGCGTTCGGGCGCAGCCATGTTCGATTCGGCGACATGATCGGCGTAGTTAAGCCCGATCGCGAAGATTTTCCCCGGCCGCTGGATCGGCGCCTCGAGCTTGACCGCGCTCAGCGGAACTCCGCCGCCCGCGACCGCTTTGGCCTCAAGCACGGACTTTAGCGCGTCCCAATTGCGGATCAGGTCGATCATCGTTCCGGCCACGCCGGTATCGATGATCCGGTCTCCGGCGACGATCCCGGTGCGGGTCTGGCCATCGGCGGTGTAGGTAGCGAGTTTCATGCCGGGGTTCCTTGTGGCTGGCGGCGCAGCAGGCGCCTGATCCGCAGGTTAAGTGCAGTAAAAAACGAAACGAGGCCGGGCGGCGGGGGCAAGTTCCCCGCGAACATCGGGTGCGGCGCGCCCCATTGCACCGCAAGCAACGCGCTCATCGGCTGCTTCTGCGGCGGATCGGCCGCGGTCAGCAAGTCGCCGTCGGTCCAGTGCTCAAGCTCGTTGCCGAACGGGTCCTTCCAATAGTCGAATACCTGGCTGCCCATGATGTGCCGCCCCACGCCCCACGCGGGCTGGCGTTTGGCGGCTCTCAGATGCTGGTGGCCAAGCATCAGGTCGTCGAGGTTGGCGACTTCGAATGCAGCATGGAGCAGGCCGAGTTCGCCGGGCAGCTGCGCGAGGAACAGCGTGTGGTGGTCGGCGGGCAGATCGCCGCGGTCGCAGCGCATGAACGCGCCCAGCGGCACGTTTTTGGCTGCCTCGACCTCGTCCGAGGTGAGGAACCCGAAGCGCTCCTTGTACCATGCCTCGGAGCGGCGGAAGTCGCTCACCTTCAGTACCGCATGGCCGATCCGGCGGACATGCGCGGGGGCAGGCTGCAACCGCACCGGGGCGCGGAACCGCGGCTGCGCGGCAATGGTGTTGCGCGGATGGTCGGCGGGGGCGGGCGCAGGCTCGCCCTTGGTCTGGCCCGCGACCACCTCGACCCCGTAGCCGTCGGGGTCGGTCAGCCGGACGATCTTGCCGCCGCCGGGTGCGGCGAAGTCCTCGACCGCGACACCTTCCTGCGCGGCCAGTCGGCTGAGGTCTTCGACCGAACGGGCGCGAAAACCGAGCGCCAGAAACTTCGCCGCGCCCGGCTCGGTGACATGGACGAACGGGCGTCCATCCGAGCCTTTGCCAAAGAGCCGCCCGCCTTCCTCGAAGCAGGCCATCCCGAAATCGTCCAGAAAGGCGCGCATTACGCCCAGGTCGGGTGCGGCAAAGCGCACATGCGCGATGTCGTCGACTTTGATTGCAGTCACGGCTGCTCTCCCGAATCGCTTTTGACTATTTGGTCAAATATGCTTGTAAATGACTATATGGTCAAGTACTGATCTGGCATGGTCACAAAAATAGCGTCCAGCCAATCACCGCGCGCCGCCCGCACCCGCGCCGCGTTGATCGCCGCCGGGTTCGATCTGCTGGTCGACCGGCCGATCGACGCGATCCCGATCGATGACGTTGTGGCCCGCGCTGCAGTCGCGAAGGGCAGCTTCTTCAATCACTTCGCCGACAAACAGGACTTTGCCGCGGCCATCGCGGTCGAAGTCCGGCTTGAGCTTGAAGTGCTGGTGGCGCAGGCCAATGCCGGACTGGTCGATCCGGTCGAACGGATCGCCGGGGGCATGCGCGTTGGTGCTGAATTCGCGCTCAACCAGCCCAAGCGCAGCGCGGTCCTGCTGCGCGGTCACGGCACTTCGACCTTGCGCGCGCATCCGCTCAATCAAGGCTTGCGCGAAGACATCGAAGCAGCCTGCGCGCAGGGCCTGCTGCGCCCCGAAGCGAAGGACAGTGGGGTGCTCTACTGGCTGGGACTGTGCCAGATCCTGATGGGCAATCTGGTCGAGCGACGCCCAAGCCATGCCGAGGCGAGCCAGCGCATCAGCGGCATGCTGGTCTTGGGCCTGACGGGCCTGGGTGTGCCGAAGCTGCGCGCGACCGAGATTTCGGTTCGCTGACCTTTAACCCCGCTATTCCCCCACTCGCGTGCCCAGCAGACGCAGCTGCCAGTATTCGGTGAAGAACACGTTCGCCGGATCACGTTGCTGGCGCAGGGCGAGGAATTTGCCCAGTTTTGGCAGATTGTCGCCATAATATTTCGCCCAGCCGGGAAAATCGTAGAACGGGATGAATTTGCCCCAGTGGAACCGGAACGGGATCTGGTTGGTGCGCAGAAGATCCCAATATTGTTCGAAAAACCCGTGGATCGTGTTGGGAGTGCCGGCATTGTCGCGGTACCAATAGGCGTCAAATCGGCAGACCCCGTCCTTGTACGCATCCGTGCCGTCGCTGTAGGCCGGGTTGATCCACGCCGGGCTGGGGGCAGCAGCGTAGATTTCCTTGGCAAAATACCGGTCGCCGCCGGGCCGCCCTGTTCGAACATCGTCCGCAGCAGGTTCATGACCTGCTGGGTGTATTGGATCGGCAGCCAGATCTCGACGAATTCGGTGCCGAGCAACACGTCGTCAGCGGTATTATCCATGCACAGGCTGCGCCAGTACCAGTCGCTGAACCTGGTCGCCTTCGCCGTGCTCTGCACCGGGTTGAACAGCGGCAGGATCAGGTGAAACAGGCCGCGCATTACGCCCGGAATCAAACCGAGCAGCGCACCGATCAGGAACACTCCGGCGCTGACCATAGCGGCACCGGCGAAGCTCAGCACGCCCCTGAGGCCGCCGATCAGCCCACTCTCCCACAATCTCGCGAGATTGAGGAAATACTGCAGCACGTTCTTGCGCAGCAGGCCAAGGATCGTGCCCAGATTGGTGTTGCCGAGCAGCACGAAAAACAGCGAGGCGAGCAGCATCGAGGTCTGCCCGGAAAAGCCCGGGGTGAACTGCTGGTAAGGGACCAGATCGAGGTCGCTCGCAGGAACGCGGTCGGCTTGCCAGATCTGGACCCGTTCGCAGCCCTTTTGCGGCCACCAGGTCATCCGGCTGTAAGGCGTTTCGGCGAAGAACTGCTGGAGCGAGGGCTTGGCCGGGCCGCCCGGTCCGGCGGGAACGCCCGGGCCGAACAGGTCGATCGGGCAATCGCCGCCGGTGGTGGTGGTGATCTCGGTGCCGGTGACGTTGTACATCGGCACCAGCTGGAACCGCATTGCGGTAACAATTCCAAGCAGACCGCAGTGCGTCAGCATCGCCGGGAATGCAGGATCGCCTTGTTCGATCCACGTTGCCTGGCCCAGCCCATCGACCACGCGATAAGCGGTGACGTTATCAAACGAATGGATCACCGATCCGCCGGCTGATCCGGTCCCGGTAAAGCCGCTGATGGTCTGGTGGGTGATCCCGCCCAGATTGTTGACCGCCCAGCCCTTCTGGAAAATCTGGTAAAGGAAGCTGTTGGCCAGTGTCGACACGCCGAACGGGTCGCTCGGGTCGAACCCCAGGTGGATGCCCGGCTGCGCCTCGACAATCCCGGCATCGTCGTCGATCCAGGTCAGCGCCATCATGCGGTCAAAGGCAATGTCGATGTTGTTCCCCGCTGGCGGCACCTGTTCAAGCGTCATGTTGGGGGGCAGGTTGCCAACCGGATCGGTATAGATGCTGAAAGCGACCGAGTGCGTTGCGCCGCGCGCGCGGACCTGCTTGCCCTCGGCGCGGGCGAAATTGACCAGCGCGATGACCTCGGCCTCGCTGGCTGGATGGTAAAAACCATCGGCGGATCTGGATATTGGCGTGTCCGACATATCGCCCCCCTGTCTACCGAGCGTCAGCGGCGGTCAGCCGGAAACGACACCGGTCGGTGCATACCACGGTGCGCTGCGCCGCCGCATTGCTTTCTTTGGCGGCGGCAAATCCCGCGAATGCTGCGCAGTCGCCCGGCAAGGGTCGATTGTTTGCGCCGCCTCGCCTATGGCGGCCGCGTCATGCTGCGCCTGTCCGATCTTGCCCTGCCGCTTCACCATCCGCCTGAGGCGGTGCTGCCCGCCATCGCCGCGCGGTTGGGGGTGCGCGAGGGCGAAGTGCTGCGCTACCGGCTCGCCCGGCGGGGCAACGATGCGCGCAAGCGCAGGGCAATCAAGCTGGTCTACTCGTTCGATGTCGAGTTGGCGGACGAAGCCGCGGTGCTGGCCCGGCTGGGCGACGATCCGCATCTGCGGCCTGCGCCCGATACGACCTATCGCCCCCCGGTTGTGGCACCCGCAGGCTGGACAGGACAGCGCCCGGTCGTGATCGGTGCGGGGCCCTGCGGGCTGCTCGCTGGGCTGGTGCTGGCGCAAATGGGGCTGCGGCCGATCATCATCGAACGCGGCAAAGCGGTGCGCGAGCGGACCAAGGACACCTGGGGCCTGTGGCGACGCGGGATGCTCGAAACCGAAAGCAATGCCCAGTTCGGTGAAGGCGGGGCGGGGACGTTTTCCGACGGCAAGCTCTACAGCCGGATCAAGGACCCGCGCCACCTGGGCCGCAAGGTGCTGACCGAATTCGTGAAGGCCGGTGCGCCCGAGGAAATCCTAACCGAGGCGCATCCGCACATCGGCACCTTCCGCCTTGTTACCATGGTGATGAGCATGCGCGAGACGATCGAGGGGCTGGGCGGCGAATACCGCTTCGGCACGCGGGTTGAGCAATTCGAGCGCAAGGACGGCGCGATCGCCGCGCTGCACCTCTCCACCGGCGAGCGGCTGGAAGCCAGCCATGTGGTGCTCGCAGTCGGCCACTCGGCGCGCGATACCTTCGAAGCGCTTTACGAAGCGGGCGTCCATATTGAAGCCAAGCCCTTCGCGATCGGGGTGCGGATCGAGCACCCGCAGGGCTGGATCGACCGCGCGCGCTATGGCGATGAGGCGGGCAACCCGCTGCTCGGTCCGGCGAGCTATGCCTTGGCACACCAGGGCAGCAATGGCCGCTCGGTCTATTCGTTCTGCATGTGCCCGGGCGGGCGCGTGGTCGCTGCGACCTCGGAAGAGGGCCGCGTGGTGACCAACGGGATGAGCCAGCATTCGCGCGCCGAATTCAACGCCAATTCGGGGCTGGTGGTCGATATCTCGCCTGAACGGGACTTTCCCGGGCATCCGCTCGCCGGGGTGGCGCTGCAGCGTGAACTGGAAGCACTGGCTTACGTCGCGGGCGGGAGCAACTACCATGCACCGGGGCAGATGGTCGGCGATTTTCTGCCTGACAACCCTTCCACGGCTTTCGGTTCGATTGAGCCGAGCTACCAGCCGGGGGTAAAACCGGCC
This sequence comes from Sphingomonadaceae bacterium, assembly GCA_025356175.1. Lineage (GTDB taxonomy): Bacteria > Pseudomonadota > Alphaproteobacteria > Sphingomonadales > Sphingomonadaceae > Novosphingobium. The sequence goes on from JANXUP010000132.1 coordinate 19,108, forward strand.
GCGCTCTCCGAATGCCTCCCCGCGTTCGTCACCGATGCGATCCGCGAGGCGCTGCCGGTGTTCGGGCGGCAGATGAAGGGCTACGACCATCCCGACGTAGTGATGACCGGGGTCGAAACCCGCACTTCCTCGCCGGTGCGGATCACGCGGGGTGCCGACTGCCAGAGCCTCAACACCCGCGGGCTGTACCCGGCGGGTGAAGGCGCGGGCTATGCCGGCGGGATCCTCTCCGCAGCGGTTGACGGGATCAAGGTGGCTGAGGCGTTGGCGCTCGATCTGGTGGCGGGATGAGCGATCACTTTGATGCAATTGTGCTTGGCGCGGGCGCGGCAGGGATGTTCTGCGCGGGGATTGCCGGACAGCGCGGCAAACGCGTGCTGCTGCTCGATCACAATGAGGAGCCGGGCCGCAAGATCCTTATCTCAGGCGGCGGACGGTGCAACTTCACCAACCTCAATACCGTGCCCGAACGGTTCCTGTCGGCCAATCCGCATTTCGCCAAGTCTGCGTTGAGCCGCTATACCCCCCACGGATTCGTCACGTTGGTCGAGACCTACGGCGTCGCGTGGCATGAAAAGACGCTGGGCCAGCTGTTCTGCGATGGCTCGGCGCGGCAGGTGGTCGACCTGTTGCTCGCGGAATGCGCCAAGGGCGGGGTAACGCTGCGGCTGGGTGAAGACGCAGGCCCGATCGAGCATCGGGACGGGTTGTTTCATGTCGCTGGCGCAACCGCACCGGCGTTGGTGATCGCCACCGGCGGCCCATCGATCCCCAAGCTCGGTGCCACCGGGCTGGCCTATGACCTGGCCCGGCAATTCGGCCTCAAGGTGGTCGAACCGCGCCCCGCGCTGGTGCCGCTGACCTTGGGCGGCGACGAGGTGCTGTTCCGCGAACTGTCCGGCGTTTCTGCAGCGGTGGTCGCAAAATGCGGCAAGACGGTCTTCGCCGAGGCCGCGCTGTTTACCCATCGCGGGCTGTCGGGCCCGGCTATCCTGCAGATCTCATCCTACTGGAAGCGCGGCGAACCGGTCGGGATCGACTTTCTCCCCGCGCAACCTGCCGGCTGGATCGCTGCCGCCAAGCGCAGCACCCCGCGTAAACCGATGCGCAAGTTGCTGGCGGAGACGCTGTCCGAGCGTCTGGCCACGGTGCTGACTGAGCGGCTTGGCATCGATGGCGAGCTTGGCCAGTTTGGCGACAAGGCGCTCGCCGCCGCCGAGGCTGCGCTGCGGGGCTGGCAGTTCCACCCCAATGGCAGCGAGGGCTTCGCCAAGGCCGAAGTTACCGTCGGCGGGATCAGCACTGCGGAATTGTCCTCGCAGACGATGGCGGCACGCAAAGTGCCCGGTCTCTATGCAATCGGCGAAGCAGTTGACGTCACCGGCTGGCTCGGCGGGTACAATTTCCAATGGGCCTGGGCGAGCGCAGCGGCGGCGGCGCAGGCGATCTAGGCCGCGCTGGGGCTCAGGCGCTGGCCAACGCGCTGGAGTTGCTCGTCTCTCCGGCTGAGCCCCAACAGCGTCGCAGCCATGGTGCGCCCTGAGAGCCACGCGCATTCGACGCGCGGGCCGAGCAGCCAGTCGCCGCAGACGCCGAGGCGGATGTCGGGGTTCCACAAGGCACCGTCGCCCGTCCCCGCCGACAGCGCGTAGGCCCAGCGATGCGCTGTGGCGGCGATGGGGAGCGGGACAGCGGTACCAGTCGCATCGGCCAAAGCGGCCAGCAGCAGATCGGAAATCTCGCCAGGATCTGCGTCGTAATGTGCCTGCGACCAGTCGGCGCTTGCCTGCACCACCCACGCTTCGGGCTTGGCGCGCCCGGGCTTGGCGCTGTTGCGTGCGGCCCAGGCGATGAGGCCGGCATTGCGCACGACCGGTTTTTCGCTGTGCAGTGCCTCGCCGAATACATACATCCCGGTCCAGCACGGCTGCGAGCGTGCGGTGAGGGCGATCCGCGCCATGGCGAAATCGTGCAGCGAAAGCAGCGCTGCCGACTGTTCGGCCGGTATGGCCATGATCACCGCATCGAACGGGCCCACTTCTCCACCCGCTTTGAGCAGTATCCATTGACCTTCATTGCGCGCGATCCCCGTCACCTGGCAGCCCCAGGTGACATCATGCGGGGCGGCCATCGCCTTGACCACGGCATTCATCGCCGGAACGCCGATCCATGTATCACTGCCGGCATCCGGCCATGGCGCGGCAACGCCCTGATCCCGCCAGCCTGCAACCAGTTCGCTGAACTCAGGATCGCGCGCGGTGAAATACTGCGCGCCGTGATCGATCGTCACCTCGCCCAGCGGGGTGACCATCCGCCGGCTCGACATGCGCCCGCCGGCCCCTCGGCCCTTGTCATACAGTGCGACGTGGTGGCCCGCCTGGCTGAGCAGGTCGGCGCAGGCCAGCCCGGCCATGCCTGCCCCGATGATTGCGATTTTCATCGCCGGATCAGCGTTTGGTCATCAGTGACAGCACTTCCTTGCGGCTGTCCGGATCGGTCAGGAAGCAGCCGAGCATCCGGCTGGTGACCATGCCGACGCCGTGGGTCCTGACCCCGCGCCCGGTCATGCAGCCGTGCTGCGCCTCGATCACCACGGCCACGCCTTGCGGGTGCAGGTTATCCCAGATCGACTGCGCAACTTGCGCGGTCAGGCGTTCCTGGATCTGCAGCCGCTGGGCATAGCCGTGCAGCACCCGGGCGAGCTTCGATATGCCGACCACGCGCTTCGATGGCAGATAGGCGATCGAGGCAGTGCCGGTGATCGGGGCCATGTGGTGTTCGCAGTGCGACTGGAACGGAATGTCCTTGAGCAGCACGATCTCCTCGTAGCCGCCGACCTCCTCAAAAGTCCGCGCGAGGTGCGCGCCAGGGTCTTCGTCATAGCCCTGGCAGTATTCGCGCCAGGCCCGCGCCACGCGCAGCGGCGTGTCCTGCAGCCCCTCGCGCTGGGGGTCGTCACCGGCCCAGCGGATCAATTCGCGGATTGCATCCTGCACATGGTCAGGCACCGCAAGCTTGGCTTCAGCGCCATCGAAATGGCTATGGTCGGCGAGATAGTTCATCGACTGATCCCCTCGAAAGCGGGTGCTATTTCTGACTCGCGACCGCGCCAACCAGCACGATGAGCGCAATCGCGATCCCCTGGTACAGCACGCGCTGCGACATCATCCGGTTCTGTTTCACCCCATAAGCGTCCTGACGAAAGTCTCCGGTCTGGCGGATGTGCTCGGCATCCTGCACGAATGCCATCAGGCCGCGGACCAGCGCGGTCGCGGCAGCAAGGGCGAAGCCGCCCACCAGCAGCACCAGGAAGAACGTCATGAACCGGATCTCCAGAAGGCTCCCGAACGGCGAAGACTGTCGGCGTTTTTGAAGCCCTCCCTATTTCGCAACTGGAGCGCGATATCCAACATGACCAAAAGGGCACTTTGCGCGTGCGGGCGGATCGGCTAATCGGTTGGGCAAGATGTCACCGAACGCCATGATTGGGTCCAGTCCCATTGCTGCGGTGATGAGCAATCCGCGGCTGCCAGATAATCCGATCGTCGAATGCAACGCCGCTTTCGAGGCACTGACCGGTTATGGGCGGGACGAGATCATCGGCAACAACTGCCGCTTCCTCACCGGCGCTGGCACCGAACCGGCCTTGACCGAATTGCTGCGTGACGGCATCCGCCGCCGCCAGCCGGTAATGGTCGAAATCCTCAATTACAAAAAGGACGGCACGCCGTTCCGCAACGCGGTGATGGTCGCACCGATCTTCGGCGCAGCGGGCGAACTTGAATATTTCCTCGGCTCGCAGGTCGAAATCGCCGAGGACATGGCGCGGGCCGACGATGCCCGCCGCGAGGTCGCGCGCAGCCGCATCGATGCCTTGAGCCGCCGCCAGCGCGAGGTGCTGCTGCTGCTCGCCAGCGGCAAGCTCAACAAGCAGATCGCCTATGAGCTGGGACTGAGCGAGCGCACAGTGAAGATGCACCGCGCTGCAGTGTTTGCCGCGCTGGAGGTCAGGACCAGCGCCGATGCCATCCGCCTGGCGATCGAGGCCGGGTTCTGATCAGAGCCGGTGCTCAAGGCTGACTGGGCCGCGCCGAGCGGCACCGGTCCGAACAGTATTTGACCTCGTCCCAGTCGCGCGCCCATTTCTTGCGCCAGGCGAAGGGCCGCTCGCAGGCCAGGCAGGTCTTGCTGGGCAAGTCTCCCTTCCTGACCATCTTCCCCGATGATGCGGTGGCGCGTTTTGGCATTGGCGAAGACTGCACCCTCGGCTGGGGATTGGCGACCTGTCCTTTGGGGCGGCTGGCGAGCGTGCTGGTTGATCGTGCGCTGGCGGAGCACATCCCATTTCCGGCAGGCTGGCTGCGGCTGCGCCTCGCCATGTCCGGTGGGCTGGGACTGCTGACGCTGCTGATTGCCGCTGCGGCTGCGCTTTAAGGCGCGATCACCCCGTACAGGTCGTGCGCATCGGCGTCCTCGACCAGCACATCGGCGAAATCGCCCGGTTTGAGGCTGGCGGGGACGTTGCGCAGGTAGACCGCACCGTCGATTTCGGGGGCATCGGCTTCGCTGCGCGCGGTGGCGCCGATATCGCCATCTTCGTCGGGCTCGCCCACCTCGTCGACGATCACCCTGACCCGCCTGCCGACCTTGGCCTGGAGCTTGGCCGCGCTGATCGCTTCGGTCTTCTCCATGATCCGGGCGTAGCGATCTTCCTTGACCTCTTCGGGCACCGCGCCGGGCAGGTGGTTGGCTGCTGCGCCTTCGACCGGTTCAAAGCGGAACGCGCCGACCCGGTCAAGCTGGGCTTCATCGAGCCAGTCGAGCAGGTACTGGAAATCGGCCTCGGTCTCGCCGGGGAAGCCGACGACGAAGCTTGAGCGGATCGTAATATCCGGGCAGATCTCGCGCCATGATCGCAGCCGTTCGAGCACCTTGGCCTCGTTCGCCGGACGCTTCATCGCCTTTAGGACCGACGGCGCGGCGTGCTGGAACGGGATGTCGAGGTAGGGAGTGAGCAAACCCTCGGACATCAAGGGGATCACCGCGTCGACGTGCGGGTAAGGATAGACGTAGTGCAGCCGCACCCACGGGGTTTCGCCATCGGGGGTGCGCAGACCGCCCAGTTCACGGGCAAGGTCGGTCATGTGGGTGCGCACCGGGCGACCTTTCCACATACGCTCTTCATGCCGGACATCGACCCCGTAAGCCGAGGTATCCTGGCTGATCACCAGCAATTCGCGCGTCCCCGCCGCGACCAGCTTTTCGGCCTCGCGGAGCACCGCATCGATCCGGCGGCTGACGAGCTTCCCGCGCAGCTGCGGGATGATGCAAAAGGCGCAAGCGTGGTTGCAGCCCTCGGAAATCTTGAGGTATGAGTAGTGGCGCGGGGTCAGCTTGATGTCAGCCATATCCCCATAATTTGGCGGGATCAGGTCGACGAACGGGCCTTGCGAAGGCGGCGCGGCGAGGTGCACGGCTTCGACCACCGCCTCGTATTGATGCGCCCCGGTTACCGCTAGCACCGCTGGGAACTTGGCGCGAATGAGCTCGGCTTCGCTGCCCATGCAGCCCGTCACGATGACCCGGCCGTTCTCGGCAATCGCCTCACCGATCGCGGCGAGACTTTCTTCCTTGGCGCTGTCGAGGAACCCGCAGGTGTTGACCAGCACCACGTCCGCCCCGGCATAGTCGGCGCTCATCGCATAGCCATCGGCGCGCAGCCGGGTGAGGATCCGTTCGCTGTCGACCAGCGCCTTGGGACAGCCCAGGCTAACCATGCCGACGCGCTTGGCATCGGGGATCGAGCGCAGTTCGGGAATCTTCGGACGGGAAATCTCTAGGGTCATCGCCGGGGCGCATAGGCGCATTTGCGCGCCGCGTCACCCTTGGCCGAACGCTGGCACGTTAGAGCTTTGCCGATGCCCGCTAAACCTGTTGTTGACGCTGGTAGAATGGCTGTTGCCATGTTGTGCCGACCGTGGCTCAATGCCGCCGGGTTGCTGGTTCCTGGGGGAGAGAAACCATGTGGGAAATGAACTGGATCGCGGTGATTGGCGCCGCATTGGCGGGCTTTGCGATCGGCGGGGTATGGTACGGTCCGCTGCTGGGCAAGGCCTGGCAGAAAGAAAGCGGTCTGTCGGACGAGGCGATGAAGAACGCCAACATGGCACAGATCTTCGCCCTGACCTTTGTGCTAAACCTGATTTCGTCGTTCATCCTCGGCCACGTGATGGCGACTTACGGTCATCCCGGACTGCACATCGCGGCGATGATCGGGTTCGGCGTCGGACTGGGCTTTGTCGCCACTTCGATCGGGGTCAATTACCTGTTCGCGCGCAAATCGCTCAAGCTGTTCCTGATCGATGGCGGCTACTGGACGGTGGTCTATACCGTCATGGGCGCGATCTTCGGCGCGTTGGTTTGACCTGATGGGTTCGATCAACTGGCTTGCTGTCGTCGTCGCCGCGCTGCTCAGCGCGGCGGTGCTTTGGGCGTTGATGCGCAAGGCGGGCGGGGGAAGCTGGATCTATGCGCTCCAGATCGTTCCCGCTGCGATGCTCGGCCACGCACTGGCGCGGATCGGACCCGACAAGCTGGCGATGAAGCCTCAGCTCTATTTCATGCAGTCTGGCGGGCTGGCATTAGCGATCGTCATTCCGGCGCTGTGGCTCAGTCATGCACGACACGACTTACCGCGCCGCGAAACGATCAAGGAAAGCATTGCCTTCCTGCTCGCCTACCTAACGATGGGCGCGGTTTTCTGGGCGATGAGCTTCAGGTAACGCGCCGGATCGAGCGCGAGCTTGTTGCGCCTGATCTCGAAATGCAGCTGCGGCTCGCTGGCAAGTCCGGTGTGGCCGACCAACCCGATCCGCTCGCCCGCCTTGACCTTGTCGCCTTCCTTGACGGTGATCTTGCCAAGGTAGCTGTAGGTCGTGGTCCACCGCCCCGAATGGTAGATAATCACAGTCAGGCCATATTCGTCAGGCCCTTGTCCCGCGAAGATCACCTTACCTGCCGCCGAAGCGCGCGCCGCCGTGCCTTCGGCCCCCAGCACGTCGATACCTTCATGCCCCGGGTTGGTTCCGACTGGCATGCTGAAGCCGCGTCGGACCTTGCCCTGCAGCGGCCACGCAAAGGCGGGCGCGACGGTATCGGGCAAGCCGTTGGGCGGATCGGTCGAGATTGTGGGCGAGGGGATCATTGCCGCATTTCCGGCCAGCGTCGGAATGACCAGCTTCTGTCCCGGTTTGATCTTGGCGCCAGGCTTGAGGCCATTGGCGGCGGCAATCTGGTCCCACGGCACGCCTGCGTCCATGGCGATGTCGAAAGTGGTCTCGCCCGGCTTTACCGTGTGGTTGACGCGGCGCGGGATCACCAGCTTCTGCCCGGCCTTGACCGCATAGGGCATCTTGAGGTGATTGGCCTCAATGATCAGCACGCGCGGTACTTCGGCGCGGTTGGCGATGCCCGCCAAAGTCTCGCCGTCCTGCACGACGTGCAGCGTCTCCGCCGTGGGGTCGGTCCGGGGCGCAGTGTCCTTGGCCAAGCCTGGCGTGGCCGCGAGCGCCGCAATCGCCAGACCAAGACCAAGCCGCCCGATCATCCAGAATAGCGCTCTGCCAGCGCGGCAAGCGAAGCCTCGTGGGTGAGATCGAGCTGGAGCGGGGTCACCGATACGTATCCGTCCTGGATTGCCTCAAGGTCGGTCTGGTGCCCGGGGGTGTGCTCGATCCCGTGGAGGCCAAACCAGAAATACTGGTACCCCCTGGGGTCAGTGCCTTCAACCACCGATCCGCGCGCGTAATCGTGGAAGCCCTGACGGCACACGCGGATGCCCTGCACCGCATCGGCGGCGATGGGCGGGAAGTTGACGTTGACCATGGTGCGCGGCTGGAACGGCACGCCGAGCAAGGGCGCGAGCACGTTCGCGCCCCACGCCTCGGCTGCGGCGAACGGCACGGTGTCGCCCATGCCTTCCCTCTCGTAGACCTGGCTGAAGGCGATCGAGCGGATTCCCGCCAGCGCGCCCTCGATCGCGGCGGAGACGGTGCCCGAATAAGTCACGTCGTCGCCCAGATTGGCACCGCGATTGACGCCAGAGAGGATCAGGTCGGGCTTGTCCGGCAAGACCTTGCGCAGCGCCATCATCACCGCATCTGTCGGGGTGCCGGACACTGCAAAACGCCGTTCGCCATGCTGGCGCAGCCGCACCGGACGGCCAAGCGTAAGCGAGTGACCAGCGCCTGATTGCTCTTCTGAAGGCGCGACGGTCCAGACGTCGTCCGAAAACTGCCGCGCGATGGCCTCAAGCACTTCGAGCCCGGGGGCATGGATGCCGTCGTCGTTGGTCAGGAGGATGCGCATCAGGCGGGAACCAGTGCGGTGATCCCGCCCATATAGGGCAGTAACGCGGGCGGCACTTCGACCGAGCCATCCGCCTGCTGGTAATTCTCCAGCACCGCCACCAACGTGCGGCCGACCGCCAGACCCGAGCCGTTGAGCGTGTGGACGAATTCTGTGCCTTTCCCGCCTTCCGGCCGGTAGCGTGTGTTCATCCGCCGCGCCTGGAAATCGCCGCAGTTCGAGCAACTGCTGATCTCGCGGTAGGTGTTCTGACCTGGCAGCCAGACCTCAAGGTCATAGGTCTTGCGCGCGCCGAAGCCCATGTCGCCCGTGCACAGCAGCACCTTCCGGTACGGCAGTTCCACCGCCTGAAGGATCGATTCCGCGGCTGCGGTCATCCGCTCATGCTCGGCTTCGCTGTCCTCGGGGCGGACGACGCTGACCAGTTCGCACTTTTCGAACTGGTGCTGGCGGATGAACCCGCGCGTATCCTTGCCCGCCGCGCCAGCTTCGCTGCGGAAGCACAGGGTCAGCGCGGTCATGCGGTGCGGCAACGCGGTAGCATCGATGATCTGGCCCATCACCGAGGCGGTCAGACTAACCTCGGCGGTCGGAATCAGCCAGCGCCCGTCGGTGGTCCGGAACGAATCTTCGGCAAATTTCGGCAGCTTGTCGGTGCCGTACATCGCCTCGTCGCGGACCAGCACCGGGGTGCTGCATTCGGAGTAGCCGTTCACGCCG
>JANXUP010000161.1 GCA_025356175.1 Sphingomonadaceae bacterium
CGCCAACCATCCCGCCGGCCTTGTCCTTCAATTCATTGACAATCCGCGCCGCCAGCTTGGGCCCGACGCCTTGCGCCCGCGCCACCATCGCCGCATCCCCGCCCGCACAGGCACGCGCAAGTTCATCGACCGACAGCGCCGAGAGTACCGCCAAGGCCATCTTGCTGCCCACGCCCTGAATGCCGGTGAGCAGGCGGAACCACGCGCGTTCCTCACCGCTGGCGAAGCCGATCAGGCGCATGTCGTTTTCGGAGACCTGCAGTTCGGTGTGGAGCGTTACCGCGTCCCCGCGGCCGCCCAGCGCATCCAAGGTCTTGGCGCTACAATGAACCAGATAGCCCACCCCGCCCACGTCGATCACCGCCCAATCGGGGCCGAAATCGTCGAACATGCCGGTCAGCTTGGCGATCATGGTTTGTTCTATGGCACCAATGCGAATCGGGAGCAATCCCGCGCGCAATTGATGCCCAGAACGTCAGAACGCGATGGTCAGAACCCTGGAATGCGCATGTTCGCGCCGACCTTGCAGGCGATTGCCGCCCCGCCCACTTCGAGCGCGGTTTCGGGATCGCGCACGGACGCAGCGACGCGGATCAGATCGCCGAAGGTCAGCTGGTTGTCGCTGCGATAGTACCGCGCGGCATCGGCCAGCCGGTCAACCTGGCGAGTGCTGAGGTGGCCGTGGAGGAATTCCGCAGCGCAGCTCGCCTGGTTACGATCAAGGCCATAGCGCATCAGCGCGTCCGAGATCTGGTAACGGCTGGCGACGCAGCCCGACAGGACCATGGTGGCGACAGCGGCGAGCGACAGGATTTTCAAACGCGGCATGATTGTACCCTCCGGCAGATATGCATGCGAGGTAGCCGCGCCTGAATGAACGGCGCCTTGCCGGATACTAACGCGCGAGGCGGGCAGCCGTTCCGGCGAAATGCGCGTGCGCAATCGCCACCGCCAGCGCATCGGCCGCATCGGCACCGGCAAGCTGCGCGCCGGGAAGCAACACCTTGAGCATCGCCTGAACCTGCGTCTTTTCCGCGCGGCCGGTGCCGACCACCGCCTGCTTGACCAGCGTCGGAGCATATTCGGCGACGCTCAGCCCGGCCTTGGCCAGCGCCAGCAGGCAGACCCCGCGCGCCTGGCCAAGCTTGAGCGTGGACTGGCCGTTCTGGTTGACGAAGACCTCTTCGACCGCGCCCGCCTCGGGCCGGTATTCGGCCAACACTGCCGTCAGTGCCTGATCGATTTCCAGCAGCCGCGCGGCGAGCGAAGCCTTGGCGTCGGTCTTCACCTGTCCATTGGCCACATGAGTCAGCCGGTTGCCGCTCGCCTCGATCACCCCCCAGCCGGTGCACGTGAGTGAAGGATCGAGACCGATGATCCGCACGTCAGAGTTTCAGCCCGAGCCGCGGACCGATTTGCATCATCAGCAGATAAAGCGCGATAGTCAGCACGCAGCCGGCGATAAGCGCGGGCCAGAACCCCACGCCACTGCGCAGCAGATAGGGGATCAGCAGGAACATCGGCAGGCTGGGCAGCACATACCAGAAGGTCGCCCCGGCATGGACCGCCATGTTCTCCGCATCGGGCCGCGCCTGCCAGATCAGGATCATGCCGAGCACCGAGACCAGCGGCAGCGAGGCGATCAGCGCGCCGAGCGTGGGCAGGCGTTTGCCCACCTCCGAAATGGCCGCAATTAGCGCGCCCGAAAGCAGCGCCTTGGCGACCAGTTGCCACATTATTGGTGTGCTCCGCTGGCCGCGACCGCCATTATGAGAGCGCTTCCATCACCGCGTCGGGGATTTCGAAATTGCCCCAGACCATCTGCACGTCGTCATCATCGTCAAGCACGTCGATCAGCTTGAGCAAGGTCGCCGCGTCATCGGCGCTGACCTCAACCTTCAGGCCCGGCTTCCACGCCAGCTTGACCGCCGCGGCCTCGCCCAGCGTCTTTTCAAGTTCGCGCGCTACGGGGTGGAGCACGTCGATCGAGGTCCAGATCGCGTGGCCCTCGGCATCGCTTTCGATGTCGTCCGCGCCCGCTTCGATCGCGGCTTCGAGCACTTTGTCCTCATCGCCAGCATCTGCTCCGTATTCGATCAGCCCGAGCCGCTCGAACCCGTGGCTCACTGCGCCCGATGCGCCAAGGTTGCCGCCGTTCTTGGAGAACGCCGTGCGGACATTGGTGGCGGTGCGGTTGCGGTTGTCGGTCAGCGCCTCGACAATCAGCGCGACCCCGCCCGGGCCATAGCCTTCGTAACGGATTTCTTCGTAATTCTCGGCATCGCCCTTGCTCGCCTTGTCGATCGCGCGCTGGATATTGTCCTTGGGCACCGACTGCGCCTTGGCCGCGTTGACTGCGGCGCGCAGCCGCGGGTTGAAATCGGGATCGGGCATGCCAAGCTTGGCCGCGACAGTGATTTCGCGGCTGAGCTTGGAAAACAGCCCCGCGCGCTTTTTGTCCTGCGCACCCTTGCGGTGCATGATGTTCTTGAATTTGGAATGGCCGGCCATGTGCTCACGTGCTTAGCTAGGGATGGGATTGCGACGCCCCTAGCCGAGAGTCAGGCCAAGGGCAATTATCCCAGCCCCAGCGCCGCCTTATAGACATCGAGGATCGCTTCCATCTCGGCGCGGTCATCGGGCTTCATTTTGCGCAGCGCGACGACCTTGCGCATGATCTTGGCATCATAGCCGACCGCCTTGGCTTCACCGTAAACGTCCTTGATATCGTCGGCGATGCCCTTTTTCTCTTCTTCGAGGCGCTCGACACGCTCGATCAGCAGGCGCAGGCGGTCGTCAGTGGTTTCGGCCATTTGGGTATGCTCCGGGGGTAAAGTGAATCAGTTGACGGCGCGGTAGCTGGGCGGAAGGATTCGGGCAAAGGCAGGCCTGTGGAAATCCGGGGTCAGGCGTTCTTCGCCACGCTCTCAGCCATCCGTTGCAGCTGCTTGGGCGTTGCCTCCGACTGGAACCGCGCCTTCCATTCTCCGGCAGCCATGCCGTGGATCACCTCGCGCGCGGCTGCCTTGTCGAGCGGCGCGCCAGCCTCGACGAGCCAGTCCGCCAGGCAGTTGCGGCAGAAGCCGGCCAGCCCCATCAGCTCGATGTTCTGCGCATCATGGCGGTGGCGCAAGTGCCGCACCAGCCGCCGGAATGCCGCCGCCGCGACCGCATCATCCAGCGCCTCAAGCGGGTCATTTGCAGCTACATTCGTATTTTCGGAGCAACTCATCGTGGTTTCCTTGGGTTTTCGGTCGTTCTTTGCCATAGGCCGAGCTCAAACGGGAAGAGGTAACAGTGGCAAAACTCGATTTGCGCGGTCGCAAGATCAAGATCCTGGCCACATTGGGCCCCGCCAGCCGCAGCCCGGAGATGATCGAGAAGCTCCTGCGCGCCGGGGCTGACGCCTTCCGCGTCAACATGAGCCACGGCGACCATGCGACGCACGCCGAGACGATCGCGGCGATCCGCACGATCGAAAAGCAGGTCGGCCGCCCGGTCGCGGTGCTGTGCGACCTGCAAGGACCCAAGCTGCGGGTTGGACAGTTCAAGGAGGGCAAGGCGGTGATCCGCCATTCGGGTCACTTCACGCTCGATCGCGATCCTACGCCGGGCGACGAGCACCGGGTGTGCCTGCCCCATCCTGAACTGTTCGGGGTGCTGCACAAAGGCCAGCGCTTGCTGATCGACGACGGCAAGCTGCGGCTCAAAGTGATCGAGGCGGACATGGACCACATCCTCTGCTCGGCCGAAGTTGGCGGGGTCATTTCGGACCGCAAAGGGGTCAACGTGCCCGATGCAGTAGTGCCGGTTCCGGCCTTGACCGACAAGGACCGCCGCGACCTGGCCTTTGCGCTTGAGCAGCACGCCGACTGGATCGCGCTGTCATTCGTCCAGCGGCCAGAGGATGTGGCCGAGGCGCGCAAACTGATGCGCGGCCATCAACGAGGGGCTGGCACCGCGCTGATGGCCAAGATCGAAAAGCCCGCCGCGATCGACCGGCTCGACGAGATCATCGAGCTGGCCGACGGGATCATGGTCGCGCGCGGCGACCTGGGTGTCGAACTCAATCCCGAGGAAGTCCCGCCGCTGCAGAAGCATATCGTTGCCGCCACGCGGCGCAGCGGCAAGCCGGTGGTGGTCGCAACGCAGATGCTCGAATCAATGATCGAGCGCCCGGCCCCGACCCGCGCCGAGGTCTCCGACGTGGCAAACGCGGTTTATGACGGTGCCGACGCGGTGATGCTCTCGGCCGAGACCGCCAGCGGCGCCTGGCCGGTCGAAGCAGTGACGATCATGCACCGCATCGCCGTGCAGGTTGAAAACGACCCCGGTTACCGTGAGCGCGTCCACTTCACTCAGGTCCGCCCCGATGCAACCACCGCCGATGCACTGGCGCAGGCCAGTGCGACCATCGCGCAAACGGTGCGGGTCGAAGGGATCATCGTCTTCACCGGATCGGGCAGCACCGCCCGGCGCGTCGCCCGCGAACGGCCCGACGTGCCGATCATGGTGCTTACCCCGTCGAGCCAGATCGCGCGGCGGCTCGCCTTGCTGTGGGGTACGCACGCGGTCCAGACCAAGGACATCGGCAGCTTTGAAGAGATGATCGCCAAGGGCAAGCGCATGGCGCTGCGCCAAGGTTTCGGCACCGCCGGATCGAAGCTGATTGCGCTGGCGGGCGTTCCGTTCGGCACCCCGGGCTCGACCAACCTGCTGCACGTGGTTACCTTAAGCGGGAACGAACTCAAGGAACGCTAGCCGCGCGCTCCGAACAGGGCCGAGCCGACGCGGACATGCGTGGCCCCCAGCATCACGGCGGTTTCGAAATCGCCTGACATTCCCATCGACCGGCCCGCGAGGCCGTGGTCGCGCGCCAGCTTGTCGAGCAGCGCGAAGAACGGCGCGGGTTCGATCTCTAGCGGCGGCACGCACATCAAGCCGATCACCGGCAAGTCGGCGGTGCGGGCCTCGGCCAGCAGCGTCGGCAACTCTCCAATCGCGCAGCCGCCCTTCTGGTCCTCCGCGCCGATATTGACCTGGACGAAGCACGGCACGCGGCGGCCGGTCTTGTCCATCGCCTTGGCCAGCGCGCCGACCAGCGAACTGCGGTCGAGCGAGTGGATGCAATCGAACAGCGCCACGGCATCGTCCGCCTTGTTCGATTGCAGCTGGCCGATCAAATGCAGCTCGATCCCCGCATGCGCCGCGCGCAAGGCAGGCCATTTGTCCTGTACTTCCTGCACCCGGTTTTCACCGAACACGCGCTGGCCAGCCTTGATCAGCGGTTCGATCGCTTCGGCCGGATGAGTCTTGCTGACCGCGATCAACGTAACCTCATTGGCGTTGCGGCGGGCGATGTCGGCGGCGCGCGCGATGCGGGAATTGACATCGGCGAGGGAGGAGGCTGGATCGGTCATCGCGCGCTGCTATAGCGATGCAATGGCACGATTGAAGCCCTTGCCCGCAATCTGGCTGGTTTCGGACGCGCGCAACGATGCGCTGCTCGAACGGGCGCTCAAACGCTTGCCGCGCGGCAGCGGGTTCATCTTTCGCCATTATCACTTGCTTGAGGCGCAGCGACGGGCGCGCTTTGCCGCACTGGCGCGGCTCGCGCGGGCCAGAGGTCACACTGTGGCGCTGGCCGGGACTCGACCCGAGGCAAGACACTGGGGTGCCGACCTTGCCTATGGGCCGGGCGGTCATCTGGTTCCGGCCCATTCGCTGCGCGAGATCCGGCGAGCCAGCCGCGCGGTAGCCATACTGCTTTCACCTGCATTTCCGACCCAGTCACATCTCGGCGAAAAGCCGCTGGGCCCGCTGCGCTTCCGGTTGCTGGCGGCACACGCAGCGGCACCGGTTATCGCGCTGGGGGGTATGAATGCGTGCAGCGCGAGGCGGCTCGACTGGCGCTATTGGGCCGGGATCGACGCGTTCACCGATATGCCACCAGCTCATCCCCGTTCGTCCTGAGGAGCCGCCCTGCGGCGTCTCGAAGGACCACACGCCGCGCCTGACCCTTCGAGACGGCTTCGCCTCCTCAGGGCGAACGGACGATTGAGGGAACACACCTCACCGCAAGAACAAATATGGATTCTTGACCGCGAGTCACCGCGCGGCGCATAATGCACCGCGTTACGCGAGGGGAGCATCATGGCAACACGTCCGGCAACAGCCAGCCACCGCGGCGCACGGGTCGATTGGCGCGCGGCGCTGAAGCGCGCGGCGCGGCGCAGCACCGAAGTCGGCGGCGCGCTGGTGCTGCTTGGCGCGGCGGTGTTCCTCGCCCTCGCATTGATCAGCTACAAGCAGACCGATCCATCGGCTTCCACCGCAGCAGGCGGCCCGGTGCTCAACTGGATGGGCAGCAGCGGAGCATGGGCGGCGGACATGGCCTTGTTCCTGTTTGGCTGGACCACCGTACTGCTGCTGCCGATGCTTTATGTAATGGCGCGCGGGCTGTGGACCCTGGTCGAAGAAGAAGTCCAGGATCTGCAGCATGCCAAACACGCTTGGTGGCGCCCGGTCGGCGCACTGCTGTTTGCCATGGCCCTGATCGCCACCACGCTTAGCCTGTCTATCACTGACACCGAGACTGCCTTCCCCTCTGGCTGGGGCGGTGTTTCGGGGTTGCTCGGTAGCCGCGCGGTGCACTTCATTGCAGGTAAGCTCCCGGCGGGAACGCAGTGGATCTTCACCGCAGTCGCCTGGCTCACCACCCTCGTCGGCGGGTCGGTCATTGCGGCGCGGGTCTTCGCCTTCGACTGGGGCAATTTGTTTACCCTCCCCGCATTCTTGCGCCGCCGCAGCCGCGACATGGGGACTGGTGGCGGCGAATTCGTCTCGGTCGCGCCGCGCGCCAAGCGCGAACGCCTGGCTCACGGCGAGCAGATCGCCGCCGCGCGCAAGGCCCCCGAAATTTCCGATCCGGCGCGGATGGCCCCGCCTGCGCAGCTCGGCAGCAAGAGCCGCCAGAGCGACCTGTTCAGCACTTACGTATTGCCCGAACTGGCGCTGCTTAACGATCCCCCGGCCAATTCCGCACCCAAGGTCGACAAGCTTGCGCTCGAACGCAACGCGCGCCTCCTTGAAACCGTGCTCGACGATTTCAACGTCAAGGGCACGATTGACGCAGTCCGCACCGGCCCGGTGGTGACAATGTACGAGCTCGAACCCGCCCCCGGGATCAAGGCCAGCCGGGTGATCGGCCTGGCCGACGATATCGCCCGCAACATGAGCGCGATCTCGGCGCGCGTCTCCTCAATCCCCGGGCGCACCGTGATGGGCATCGAGCTGCCGAATGCCGACCGCCAGATGGTCAGCTTCAAGGAGCTGGTCGCCTGCGAGAAATTCGCGCAATCCAAGGCCGCGCTGCCGATCATCCTGGGCAAGGATATCGCGGGCGAACCGATAGTGGCCGACCTTGCAGTGATGCCGCACCTGCTGGTCGCGGGCACCACCGGTTCGGGCAAGTCCGTGGGCCTCAACACGATCTTGCTGTCGTTGCTCTATCGGCTCACGCCTGCTCAATGTAGATTGATCCTGGTCGATCCCAAGGTGCTCGAACTCAAGAGCTACGACGATATCCCGCACCTGCTCGCCCCGGTGGTGACCGAGCCGAGCAAGGCGGTGCGCGCGCTCAAATGGGTGGTCGAGGAAATGGAGCGCCGCTACCGCCAGATGAGCGAGCTATCGGTGCGCAACCTGTCGGGCTTCAACGAGAAAGTTTCGGTCGCCATCGCCAAGGGCAAGCCGCTCGGCCGCCGCATCCAGATCGGGTTCGATCCCGATACCGGCGAGGAACTGTTCGAGGAAACCCAGCTCGATTACCAGCCGTTGCCGCAGATCGTGGTGATCGTTGACGAACTCGCCGATCTGATGATCACCGTCGGCAAGGAAGTCGAAGTGCTGATCCAGCGGCTCAGCCAGAAAAGCCGCGCGGCGGGGATCCACCTGATCATGGCGACGCAGCGTCCAAGCGTTGACGTTATTACGGGCGTGATCAAGGCCAACCTGCCGACCCGCATTTCGTTCGCGGTGACCAGCCGGATCGACAGCCGCACGATCTTGGGCGAACAGGGCGCCGAGCAGCTGCTGGGCAAGGGCGACATGCTCTACAAGCCCAACACCCAGCCGATCATGCGCGTTCACGGGCCCTTTGTGAGCGACGAAGAGGTTGAGCGGATCGCGGATTTCTGGCGCGCGCAGGGCAAGCCCGAATATGTCACCTCGGTCACCGAGGAGCCTGAGGACGGTTCGTTTGGGTTTGACGACCTTGACGCCACCGCCAGCGACAGTCCGGACGAACGCAAGTACCGCCAGGCCTGCCAGATCGTGTTCGAAAGCCAGAAAGCCAGCGCTTCATGGCTGCAACGGCAACTGGGCGTGGGCTATAACACCGCTGCCAAATGGGTCGAGCGGATGGAAGGCGATGGCTATGTCGGCCCGGCGAACCACGTCGGGCGGCGCGACATCTACCGTGACAAGGACGGCAGCCCGCTCTGAACCTGTGCAAGGCTCAGAGCGGGGCAGTCTTCAATTAAACGTCGTCCCCAGATCGCCGCCGAGCGGATCGGAGCCGAAGCGGTTGCTGGCGTTAGTGCCGCGTGAGGCCAGCCAGACGATCAAAAGGATGATGCCGATCAGCGGAACCAGCGCAATCCAGTACCACCAGCCGGAACGATCGGTATCGTGAAGGCGGCGCACCAATGCCGCCAGATTGGGCAGGAACAGCACCAGTCCGGTGAGCATGTAGACCCAGCCATAGAACATGCTCTGTTCCACCCCGGTCATCGGGTTCATGTATTTGAAACCGGTGCCGAGCACGCTGTCGACGATCCCGGCGGCGATCTGGCACAAGAAGCAGAACAGCACGAAATACCAGTATTCCGACCGCGCGGCGCGGCCCTGCCATGTGACGAATTTGCTGAAGCAAGTCCGGATTGATTCACTGAAAGTCATGATAGAAGCCCCATCCCCTTGTTTCCCGACGCGGAGCCTAACATCATTTTGCCCAGCGCAAAGTGCCAAGTGCTGCACCGCCCCTGCACGCAAAGCGCACCGCATCGGCACCGCGTCCCCGTTACCGCGTTCACCGGCCCGCACGACATTCGGTGCAATGAACGCGATTGACCTTGCCCCTCCGCCCGCGCCACACAGCAGTATGACCCATACTGTCCTGGTGGTCGACGACGACCCGCACATCCGCGAACTGCTCGCCTTCGCCTTCGACAAGGCGGGGATGAGCGTGCGCGAGGCGAGCGACGGCGAGGAAGCGCTGGCCGAAGTCGCGCGCTCGGCCCCCGATCTCGTGGTGCTCGACATCAACATGCCCCGCATGGACGGGCTCGAAGTCTGCCGGCGCCTGCGCGCCACCAGCGAAGTGCCGGTGCTGTTCCTCTCCAGCCGCGACGAAGAGTTCGACCGGGTGCTGGGGATCGAGCTTGGCGCTGACGACTACGTGGTGAAGCCCTTCTCCCCGCGCGAAGTCGTCGCCCGCGCCAATGCGATCCTGCGCCGCTCGGCCCCACGCGCCGTTGCCCCCGCCACCGCCGCCACGCTGACGCACGGCCAGCTCAGCCTCGACAGCGAGGGCTGGACTGCGAGCTGGAAGGGAGCCGAAGTTCCGCTCACCGTCAGCGAATTCAACCTGATGAAGGCGCTCGCTGCTGCGGGCGGCCGCATCCTCAGCCGCGACCAGCTGATCGACCAGATCCACGGCCCCGGGTTCGCGATCACCGACCGCACGATCGACAGCCACATCCGCAACCTGCGCCGCAAGTTTGCGGATTGCGGCGGGCATGACGTGGTCGAGACCAAGGCCGGGGTCGGCTACCGGCTTGGCGCCTGCGCCGGAGCAGGACCCAAATCCGGCGACTGATCGCCTCGGTGCGGCGCACCGCGCGCCGCCTGTGGCCGGTGCCGCGGCTGCGCTGGTTGCTGCTGGGCGTGCTGCTGTTCGCCGCCGCGATGCCGGGGATCGCCGCGCTGGGGCTGAGGGTTTATGAGAACGCGCTGGTCCGCCGCACCGAGGCCGAAGTGAGCGCGCAGGCTGCGGCGCTGGGTGCCGCCACCGCGCTGGTCTGGCCCGGCGCGCGCGCGGCCCTGCCCGCCGCGCCGCAAGTGCAGGAAAGCTCGCGGCTCGATCCCTATGCCGCCGCGATCACGACGGGCATCGACCTGCGCACCACGCCCATTTTGCCCGAGCGCCCGCCCGCACAGGCAACCAACGACCCGCCCGATCCCGCCGCGCTGATCGCCGCCGCACGCATCGCCCCCGCCATTACCGAGACCAAGGTCGCCACCCTCGCCTCGATCGTGCTGCTTGACCGCGACGGGGTGATGGTCAGCGGCCAGCAGACCGGCCGCTCGCTTGGCGCACTGCCCGAAGTCCGCGCCGCGCTGGCGGGCGGCTCGCAGACGGTGATGCGCCTCAATTCAAGCTACCAGCGCGGCTGGCTGCTCCACTGGCTCAGCCCGGCGACCGACATCCGTCTCCATCACGCCCGCGCGATTATCGTCAACCGCGAGGTGGTCGGCGTGATCCTCGTGTCGCGCTCACCCAGCGCGCTGTTCCGCGGGATGTGGGAGGACTGGGGCAAGATC
>JANXUP010000166.1 GCA_025356175.1 Sphingomonadaceae bacterium
ACGCTCTCATCGGGAAACTGCGTGGAATCGCGCAGCACTTCTAGGTTGTCGCCGTAATAGAGCCGGTTGGTCATGGTGTGGGTGTGCCGGGGCGGCGGTTGCGCTGCAAGGGGGGAGTGGTCTATTGTCCGCAGCGGACACTGCACGTTGGCGCCCGGCCGATAACCGGGAACGGTTCCAGACGTTGGGCGACGGGGGTGTCTGCCCAAATTCTCATCGATCCTCCCCCACTGGGGGAGGTGGGCCGCCGTAGGCGGCTCGGTGGGGGCATGATGCGAGGCCAAGCCCCCTCCGCCTCGCTTCGCTCGGCACCTCCCCCAAGAGGGGAGTATTTAAGTCAGCTCACCCCAGCCGCACCACCCAGCCATGCGGATCGGGCGCTTCTCCGCGCTGGATTGCGGTCAACCGCGCCTTGAGTTTGCCGGTGAGCTGGCCGGGGCCGCCGCTGCCGATGGTGAACTCGCCGTCGCGGTCGGCGACTGTGCCGACTGGGGTCACCACTGCAGCGGTGCCGCAGGCGAAGACTTCGAACAAATTGCCCGATGCGGCATCGGCACGCCATTGGTCGAGGCTGTAGCGGTCTTCGCGCACGGTCAGGCCTTCGTCGCGGGCGAGCTTGATCAGGCTGTCGCGGGTCACTCCGGGAAGGATCGTGCCGGTCAGCGGCGGGGTGAGGAGCGTGCCGTCGGCGAACACGAAGAACAGGTTCATGCCGCCCAGTTCTTCGACCCATTTGTGTTCGGCCGCGTCGAGGAACAGCACCTGGTCATGGCCGCGCGCGAAGGCCTCCTTGGTCGGGACCAGGCTCGCGGCATAATTGCCGCCGCACTTGGCCGCGCCGGTGCCGCCGGGGGCCGCGCGGGTATAGTCCGATACCCAGAGCGACACCGCGGGCGCGCCGCTCTTGAAATAGTTGCCCGCAGGGCTGGCGATGACGATGAACTTGTAGCTCTTGGCCGGACGCACCCCGAGGAACGCCTCGGTCGCGATCATGAACGGGCGCAAGTAGATCGAGCCGCCCTCGACTTCGGGGAACCAGGCGCGGTCGGCTGCGACGAGTTCTTCGACTGCGGCGATGAACAGTTCGGGCGGCAGCTGCGGCATGGCGAGACGCTGCGCCGAAGCATTGAGCCGCGCGGCGTTGGCATCGGGGCGGAACAACGCCATCGAGCCATCGGGGTGGCGATAGGCTTTCAGCCCTTCGAAAATCTCCTGCGCATAGTGCAGCACCGAGGCGGCGGGATCGAGCATGATCGGGCCGTAAGGGACGACGGCAGCACCGTGCCAGCCGTGGTCCTCGGTCCAGTCGATCGTGACCATGTGATCGGTGAAGGCATTGCCGAATCCGGGATTGGCGAGCACCGCGGCGCGCGCCTCGGCCGAGCGCGGAGCAGGGTTGGCGGTGTGCGTGAAACGCGTGGGGGCTTCGGCCAGACTTGCCATCGAATCGGTTCCTTCGACTACCTGCCGCGCGTCTTGAACGAATATTGCGTGGTTTGCAAGGCGGGTGTAATAATAAGAAAGACTCTATTTCTTATTACTGCATAGCCTGAATTTACGGATTCTCCAAATGAGGAGGGCCGCTTCGGCTATGCCAGAAGCGACCCTCGACATGGTCAGCGGCCGGAAGGGCCGCTCACGGAAACCTCTATCGCTGGAAGGTCAGCGATAATGCTCCATGAAACGGATTACCGACCCCTCTGCTGAACCATGAGACATCGGTCACCTCCTTTCGTGCTGTTTAGCCATTTGCCGACCAAAATGCTGATCGACCGGTCCGGAAGGCGGGGATCGCGCTTCCGTCCTTGGCACTGAATGTGAGTCATTCTGCGGTTCAAGACAAGTCTTGCGCAAAAATAATTTGCTGTCAGAATCAGAGCCTTCGGGCCTGCTTCGGGGCCTGTCCCCCGGACATTTCGCAACCTACCGGCAATCCTCGATCACGCGGCTGATCTCGGGCCAGCTTGGCAGGTAGAGCGGCGCGAGTCCCGCCACTTCAATCGTGAAGCGTCCGCGCGAAAAGGCGATCTGATCAAGCAGCGGATCGCGCGCGTTGAGGCGCACGGCAATCCATCCGGTCTTGGACGCAGCGGGATCGCTCGACAATGTCCGCACGCCGAAGGTTGTGCGCACCGTCATTGGCACGGCCTTGCTGCCATCGCCGGCGCTGGCGAGCACCACGGTGTGGCTCTCTGCCTCGCAGGTCAGCCTGGCAAACGCCGCGACTGGCGGACCAAACATCGCCTGCGAATTACCGCTCGTCGCGCGCCAATACCAAAGGCCCGGTGTCTGCGCCGCGTCGCGCCAGTCGCTCGGCGCGGGGATCGGGCGAGGCGCCGGAGCCGGGCGGGGCACAGCGGCGAGGACCGGCTGCGGTCGGGGCTTGGGCACGGCAGCGCAAGCGGTGACCAGCGCGGCCAGCAGCGCAGTGGCCGCGAACCGGTTCAGTCGTTGAAGGGTCGGGCGTTGAAATCTCGGGTCAATTGCCATCGCCGCGCTTCTATGGAAGGAGACGCGGCGATGAGCAAGGTGGCCAAACAGCGCGTTGACCAGATGCTGGTGGAGCGCGGGCTGGCCGAGAGCCGGACCCGCGCGCAGGCGCTGGTGCTCGCGGGTACGGTATTTTCGGGCGAGACCAAGCTGGCCAAGGCCGGCCAGACGCTGGCTGTCGATGCTCCGCTCGAAGTGCGCGGACGCGATCACCCGTGGGTTTCGCGCGGCGGGATCAAGCTGGCCCATGCGTTGGATACCTTTGCGCTCGATCCGGCGGGGGCCACCGCGATGGATATTGGCAGCTCGACCGGCGGGTTTACCGATGTGCTGCTGAGCCGCGGCTCGGCGCATGTCTTCGCGGTCGATTCGGGCACCAACCAGCTCGCCTGGAAGCTGCGCCCGGACCCGCGCGTCACCGTGCTCGAACAGACCAGCGCGCGGATCCTGACGCCCGCGCAGATCGACCGGCCGTGCAATTGGGTGGTTTGCGACGCCAGTTTCATTTCGCTCACCAAGGTATTGGAAGTGCCGCTCAAACTGGCTGCGCCGCAATGCACATTGGTGGCGCTGATCAAGCCGCAATTCGAGGTCGGCCGGGGCGAGGTCGGCAAGGGCGGCGTGGTTCGCGATGCCGCGCTGCATGGGCGCGTCTGCGATGAAGCGCGCGAATGGCTCATCGGGCAGGGCTGGCAAGTGCGCGGCCTGACCGAAAGCCCGATCAAGGGGCCAGAGGGCAATGTTGAATTCCTGATCTGGGCCAGTCGCGGTTAGGGCCGGGGCATTGCGCAGCCTAACCACTCCCGCCACAGTCGGCGCTCGGCCGCTCTCCGATTCGAAGGAACATTGATGACTGGACTGGCGTCTTCCGGCCAATTGCGCGCTTCATTCTTGCGCTGGTCGCTGTTTGTTGTTCCGCTGATCCTGTTTTTGGGATTCTTCTCGGGACAACTGGCGAACAGCGGGCCGGGCAATCCGTGGTTCCTCGATCTGGTCAAACCAGCAATCTATCCGCCGCCCGCGCTGTTCGGGATCGTGTGGTCGGTGCTCTATGTGCTGATCGGCTTTGCCTTGGTGCTGGTGATCACCGCGCGTGGCGCGCCCGGACGGCGCGCGGCGATTGCGGCTTTCGTGGTTCAGCTGGCGCTCAATCTTGCCTGGTCGCCGCTGTTCTTTGGAGCGCACCAGATGCAGGCCGCGCTGGTGCTGCTCGGAGTGCTTGACCTGGCGATTGTGATAACGATCGTGCTGTTCCGCCGGGTCCGCCCGCTCGCTGCGGCAATGTTGCTGCCATATCTCGTCTGGTGCCTGTTCGCGACGCTGCTCAACTGGCAGTTCCTTGAGGCGAACCCGGGCGGCCAGCCGCCGCTGGTTGATGTCGCGGCGAATATCTGAAAGCTTGAACCTGCCCATGCGAAGGTCCATCTAGGCGTCATGCAAAGCGAAAACCCCATTCTGGCCGATATTGCCAAGCTCCTTAACAGCGCCGCCGGGACCATGGCCGGGATGGGCCGCGAAGCCCGCGACGCCGCGCGCGAACGCGTCAAGGAAGCGGTCGGCGGTCTCGAATTCGTCTCCCGCGAGGAATTCGACGCGGTCAAGGACATGGCCGCCAAGGCGCGCGACGAGAACGAATCGCTCAAGCAGCGGCTCGCGGCGCTCGAAGCAAAGCTCGCCAAAAAAGCCTGACTTTTCGGGAACCTCTCGCTGCCTCCCGGCGTTTGCCCGGCGCAAGTTGATGAGAGATTTCCAATGTTTACCCAACTTAACCCGACCATTCCCGTGCATGTGCTGGGCAAGGGCGATGGCTATGCGATCGGGATGATCGATTATGGCCAGGAGCATAACCTCATCTGGGTCACCGCGATCGATGAGACTGGCGAGCTGTGGTGCGCGCCCAATCACAAGGTCCGCCTCGGCAAGAACTGGACCATGGGCCGGGGTGAAAATCCGCTGATTTCGAAGGCCAAGGCCGATGCCCGCAGCGCCGGGCAGCCGGTCACCGCGGCAATCATGCCTGATCCCACGCCCGGCCACTGCTAAGCTTGCCACCTGAGCGCTGACCCGGCACAGCCGGGGCCATGCAGCTCAGCGCCCCCGCCATTGTCTGCGCCGTCCGCCCCAACGGCGAAACCGGTGCGGTGGTGCGGGTGCTCACCCGTTCGGCAGGCATGGTCGCCGGCTACGTCGCCGGAGCGCGCGGGCGGCAGCTGCGCCCGGTGCTGATCCCCGGTAACCTGGTTGCCATGGAGGCGCGCAGCAAGAGCGATAGCCAGCTGCCGTTCCTGCGGGTTGAGCTCACCGACAGCCGCGGGCCGTGGCTGGGCGAACCGCTCGCCGCTGCGGCGATCGGCTGGGCCACCGCGCTGGCCGCCAGCACGCTCCCTGAACAGCAGGCCTATCCCAAACTCTACGACGCGCTTGAAGGCGTGCTCGGCGCGGTATGCCATGCGCCCTCGGCACGCGGCTGGCTGCCGGGCATGATCGCCTACGAAGCGGTGCTGCTGCGTGAGCTTGGCTATGGGGCGCAATTGCCCGATCTGGCGGAAGCAGATCTCGCTGCGCTGCTGGCTGCGTTCGATGCGCAGGGCAGGCGCCTGGCGCGCTATCCGCTTGCCGATCGCCGGACAGATGTTATGGGCGCGCGCACCATGCTGCGTGAGCGGCTGGCGAGACTGTGAGGGCGGGAAAACGATGAAGATTGCGGTTCTGCCCGGCGACGGCATTGGCCCCGAAGTAACGGCTGAGGCGGTGCGGGTGCTGGAGGCGCTGGGCCTGCCCGGCCTCACGCTGGCCCACGCCGATGTCGGCGGCGCGGCTTATCGCCAGCACGGCCATCCGCTTCCCGCCGCAACACTCGAACTGGCGCGCAGTTCGGATGCGATCCTGTTCGGCGCGGTGGGCGATCCGACTTGCGACAATTTGGAACGCGCGCTCCGCCCCGAACAGGCGATCCTTGGCTTGCGCAAGGAACTGGGCCTTTTCGCCAACCTGCGTCCGGCCAAGGTTTTCAAAGGGCTGGAGGACACATCTGCATTGCGCCCTGAAGTTGCGGGCGCGATCGACCTGCTGATCGTGCGCGAGCTTAACGGCGATGTGTACTTCGGCGACAAGGGCATGACGACCTTGCCCGACGGCCGCCGCCAGGGCTGGGACATGATGTCCTACGCCGAGGACGAAGTGCGCCGCATCGCCCATGTGGCTTTTCGCGCGGCGCAAGGCCGGCGCGGCAAGCTGTGCTCGGTCGACAAGGCCAACGTGCTCGAAACCAGCCAGCTGTGGCGCGATGTGGTGTGCGAAGTCGCCTGCGAATATCCCGATGTTGCGCTGAGCCACATGTATGTCGACAACGCCGCGATGCAGCTGGTGCGCTCGCCCGGCCAGTTCGACGTGATCGTCACCGGCAACCTGTTCGGCGATATCCTCTCGGACCAGGCCAGCATGTGCGTCGGCTCGATCGGGCTGCTCGCCTCGGCCTCGCTCAGTGAGGGGACGCTGGGGCTGTACGAACCGATCCACGGCTCCGCGCCCGATATTGCCGGGCAAGGCAAGGCCAACCCGATGGCGACCGTGCTTTCCGCCGCAATGCTGCTCCGCCATTCGCTTGGACTGGAAGCAGAAGCGGCGCGGGTCGAAACTGCGGTTGCCAAGGCGCTCGCAGATGGGGTGCGCGGCAGCGATCTTGGTGGTAGTCACGGCACTGTCGCAATCGGCGACGCTATTTTGGAAAGGCTGTGATGGGACAGGTAGCGCGTGGGCTTCGACAGGCTCAGCCTGAGCGGACTTTTGAGATTTTGCTCCCAACCCCGCTCAGCCTGAGCCTGTCGAAGGCCGCGCGCAGCGTTTCGGAACCAGACCTATGACCATCCGCCTCGGCGTCGTCCTGCCCACTTACAACGAACGCAAGAACTTGCGCGGCATGGTCGAGCGGCTCGACAAGGCGCTCGCCGGGATCGAGTTCGAAGTGATCGTGGTCGATGACAACAGCCCTGATGGCACTTCGGACGAAGCCCGCCAGATTGCGCAGGAAAACAGCCGCGTTCACGTGATCCAGCGGATCGGGCGGCGCGGGCTGTCCTCGGC
>JANXUP010000178.1 GCA_025356175.1 Sphingomonadaceae bacterium
ACGCGGTGTCCACAACGAAGCGGCTGAATTGCTGGTCGAGCGGCTCGAAGGCAAGGTCGAAACCGACTTTGCCACTGCAAGACGGCTGTTCACTTTGATCTGCGTGCTCCATATCAGGGGCTGAGGGGTCGATTCACAGCATGGCACGCAAGAAATCCACCGCATCGCGGCTGCGCCTGTCCGGCGCACTGGTGCTGCTCGCGCTGATCGTGCTCGGCTGGGGCTGGTGGCAACTCCACCACTGGCGGCCCGGGCGCGCCGACTTCCCGGTCCAGGGGATCGAGGTTGGAGCTGAGGACGGCGCGGTCGACTGGAAGGCCGCCAAGGCAATCGGCGCGAGCTTTGCCTATCTCGATGCCTCGGCCAGCGCCTTTGCCCGCGATCCGGTGTTTGTGAAAAACCTTGAAGATGCGCGCGCGGCCCGGTTGCAGGTCGGCGCGGTGCACAAGTATGATCCATGCCAGCCGGCGGAAAAGCAGGCGGCCAACTTCGTCACCGTGGTGCCGCGCGATGCCGCTCTGCTGCCACCGGCGGTCGATCTCGACCTGCTGGCGGACGAATGCCCGGTGAAGGTCAGCGACGCAGCTGTGACCAGCGAACTGATGACCTTCCTCAACCAGATCGAGACGCACACCGGCAAGCCGACGATCCTCAAGATTTCCAGCAGCTTCGAGAAGCGCTATCACCTTGCGGCGAAGATCGATCGCAACCTGTGGCTGGAGCGCACGCGGTTTGCGCCTGACTATGCCGGGAGACCGTGGATGCTGTGGACTGCCAACTCGATGCTCGATAGCGCGGCGGCCGACACCGCGCTGCGCTGGGTGGTGGTGGGCAAGTGAGCTGGGACCGTGACAGCCTGATCGCCGCCGCGCTGGCTGCCGCAGACAAGGCCTATGCGCCCTATTCGGGGTTCCACGTCGGGGCGGCGCTGGGCTTTGCCGATGGCAGCGTGGTGACCGGCGCCAACGTCGAGAATGCGAGCTACGGGTTGACGCTGTGCGCTGAAACCGTCGCGGTGGGCAAATTGTTGTCCGACGGGCAGCGCGGCAAACTTGAAGCGGTGGCCGTTGTCGGCGGCAAGGCAGGCGCGGTAGGCGTGGGCGCGCCGGTCAGCCCGTGCGGGCGCTGCCGGCAGGTGCTGAACGAAGTTGCCCAGCTTGGCGGCACCGATCCGATCGTGTTGTGCGTCGGCGCGGACGCGGTGCTTGAAGTCAGGCTATCGGCCTTGCTGCCGCATGCCTTCGGCCCGGCAAACCTCGTCTGAGACTACCGCTACTGCGCAGGCCCGCGGATCGGTTCATCGCCTTGACTGATGCCGCCCGACCGATTGCGTGACGAAGACATCAGCTGCCCTGCTTCTGCGGCAGAGCTGGGTCCGGCCCCGGGGACCTTTGCACCGGCATCTCCGAGTGCAGGTTCCGCGCCGGGCGCTTCGGGCGTAGCTGCCTGATCTTCAGCGGTCTCACCAATGACCTGATTGGCTTCGTCGCCCGAATTGGCTTCAGCCAACGGCGCGGCTGGGGCTTGCGCCATGCGGGCCGGGATGGGAGCTGCCGCGGCGAACGGCGCTGGCGGCAGGGACATTGCGGCACCAGGTTCCGCGCGATCGGCCGAAAACAGCGCCACTGTCCCGGCGAGCGCCAGGGTTATCCACGCAAAGCGTTGATATGATTGGGACGGTCCCACGGTTTCGGTCTTTGACGCCACCGGACCGGTTTACCCCGGGGGAGTTAATGCCCCTGTCTTAAGCATGGTTCACAAATTATTGCAGGCTGGGGGCGGCCCCTAGTGCCGAATTAGCGCGTACTTAACCAAGCTCATTAGCCAGCTGCATTGGTTGCTCTGCTAGACCGCCGAGACGATGTGGCGGGATTTCAAAACTGATCGGCGGGCAGTGCGCGCGCTTCGCGTGCTGGCCACGGCCCTGCTGCGCGATGTGCACGGCAATGCGATCATGCTGATCGCTGCGGCGCTGGTGCCGATGCTCGCACTGCTCGGCGGTTCGATCGACATGGGCCGGTCTTACCTCTCGGAAAGCCGCCTGCAACAGGCCTGCGACTCGGGCGTGCTTGCGGCACGCAAGCGGCTCGGCACCGAAATCGCAGCCAATGGCCAGGTGCCTGCGGATGTCGCAGCGATCGGTGCAAGGTTCTTCAACCTCAACTTCCACGACGGCCAGTACGGAACCACCGACCGCGAATTCCAGCTTACCCTGGGCAGTGATTATGCGCTCTCCGGCGAAGCGCGGGTCAATGTTCCGACTACTTTGATGCGGTTGTTCGGGCAGCAGAATGTCGCGCTTGAGGTCAAGTGCTCGGCGCAGGTCGGCATGGCCAATACCGACGTGATGATGGTGCTCGACGTTACGGGGTCGATGAATGAAACCAATGCGGGCGATTCGGTCTCCAAGATCACGCTGCTGCGCTCGACCATCGGCGGCTTCTACAACGAGCTTGAGGCCAACAAGGCCAACGGCACCCGCATCCGCTATGGCTTTGTGCCCTATTCGACCAACGTCAACGTAGGCGCGCTGCTCAAGGACGACTGGGTGGTCAAGAACTGGACCTACCAGTCGCGCACTTTGGTGGGCGGCGGCAATGGCAGTGGCAACAAGTCGTTCTGGGCGGTGGGCAGCGTGATTTCGGGGTCGCTCAATTCGACCAAGGATTCGCAATATCCAGCTAGCGGTTCGAACGGAAACTATTCGTGCTCGTCGCCGCCATCGAGCACGCTCAGGTCGACCTCGGTACAAAAGGGCACGGTCACTTTGCCCTATGCCGGGCCGCCGGCAGGGACCGAAACACGCACCTCGTATTGGTACACGTACAACGGCTCCCAATATTCGGTCGCGCTGAAAGGCAGCAACTGCCAGGTCACCAAGCAGACCTACACCAATTATGTGGTCGCTTACGATTGGGTGACCATCCCCGCACTGCAGTCCTCGTCGAAGTTTCAATACAAGGCGGTTGCCTCGGATGTCTCGTCGTGGCGGAACACTTCGAACGGCTGCATTGAGGAACGTGCGACTTACCCGATCGACGACTACACGAACGTCGATCTCAGCCGGGCGATGGATCTCGATCTCGACCGGGTTCCTACCCTGGGCGACAGTGCCACCCAGTGGCGGCCACAGTTCCCGGAAAAGATCTATGCCCGGTCGCTCAAGTGGGACAACTCCGGCAGCTTCACGACCTCGCCGGTCACCACGAACGATGAATTTTTCGCGCCGCTGGTCGGTGACACCGCAGCCTGCCCCTCCGCAGCGCAGAAGCTCAAGGAAATGACCTCGCTCCAGCTTTCGACCTACCTCTCCGGGCTCAAGGCCGGGGGCAGTACCTATCACGATATCGGGATGATCTGGGGTGGGCGGCTGCTTTCGCCGAGCGGGATCTTCGCCAACGAAAACGCCGACGTTTCGCCCAGCCAGCCGACCAATCGCAACCTGATCATGATGACCGATGGCCAGACCTCGGCGCTTGATCTCAGCTATACGTCCTACGGGATGGAACCGATCGACCGGCGGCGCTGGGCGACCGGCTCGGCCAGGACGCTGACCCAGACGGTCGAAGACCGCTTCAGCTTCGCTTGCCAGGAAGTGAAGAAGAAGAACATCACGGTGTGGTTCATCGCCTTCGGCACCGAACTCAACCCGATCATGACCGAATGCGCCGGCCCCGGCCACGCCTTCCAGGCGAGCAACGGCCAGGAATTGGCCGCAGCATTCAAGCAGATCGCCGGCGGGATCTCGAACCTCAGGTTGACGAAGTAAGCCACTCCAGCAGCGCACCCAGACAATCGGCGCCCAGCTGCGCCGAGCGTTCGGGTGACCACGCCTGCACCGCACAGGGCAGGTCGTCGTTATCCTTGAACGGCATTTCCAGCGTCATCGTCACCGCGCCGAAGCGTTCGGCGAGCTGGTTGGTCGACATCGTCATGTTGGCATTTCCGGCGCGCGCCACCGGGTAACCGAGCCGGGTCTGGAAATCGGGCGAGCGGCGCTCAAGAATGGCCGCGTAACGGTCGTACCCGGCCTGCTGCTTTTCGTTCCACGAGGGGATACCGTGGAACCCGGCCAGGAATACGGCAGGGATCGCCTCGTCGCCGTGGACATCGATCGCGAAATCAAGCCCGGTTTCGTCCATCGCATTGCGGATCGCCAGCACCTCGGGCGATTTCTCAGCGCTCGGCTCGGCCCATTCGCGGTTGAGGTTGATCCCCGCCGCATTGGTCCGCAGGTGCCCCCGGCGCGAGCCGTCGGGGTTGGCGTTGGGCACGACATGGAAGCGGCACAATTGACGCAACTTGCGCGCCACCGGATCGGCCGCATCGGTCAACCGGCCCAGCGCGCCTTCCATCCACCATTCGGCCATGCTTTCACCGGGGTGCTGGCGGGCATAGAGCCAGACTTGTTTGGAGCCCTCACCCAGTTCGAGGCAATCGATCGGCTGCCCGTCGAGGCTGCGGCCGACGACCCGATGCGTCACCCCATCGGCCAACGCAGTCTGACTGACGAGATCGTGATGCCGCTCCATCGAATAGGGCGCGAAATAGGCGAACCAGGCGATCCCGCCGTCGGGCTGGTAAGTGATGGTCAGGGTGCCGCCATCTTCGTGCGCATCGTAGTTACTGGCGGCGCGAGCCCAGAACTCGCGGTCCTCGCTCACTGCCGCGCGGTAAGCAGGCCAGCCGCCCGGATAGGCCGAGGTACCCAGCCCGGTGATTCGCAGCGTCAGCTCGCGGGCCGCGCAGCCGCTCACCCGGAAATGGAACCACTGGAAGAACTCTGACTGGTGATCGAGCCGGATCTTGAGCGCGGCGGTGGTGCCGTCGATGGCGAGGACTTCGATATTGCCGCTGTCGAAGGCGGCGTCGATCATGATGTCTGTCATTTGACCTCGATAGTCTCACCCGACTGGCCGGGGAAGCCCGCAAACAGCGCTTCGCTCATCTTGGGCGCGCCAAGCGCTGTGGTGGCGAGCGGGGACTTGCTCGACACAGTGAAACTTGCCCGGCCTTCCCACAGCGTGGCCCCGCTAGCGCGGTCGCGGATCGAGACGGCCAGATCGGTTTCCACTTGCGCCGCTGGCTTGGGCGAGAGGTTGATCCCGATACCCAGGCCCAGCCCGCTGCCGTAAGTCCCGGTCGAGCCGCCCACACCGACGCTGACCGGGCTCGAACTCTGGGGCTGCAAGGTGCGGCGCGATAGCTTGACCAGCGCCACCTGCCCGCCGCTGCCCGGCGGCGCCGCAGTATAGCCGGCCACGGCCAGCTGGCGCATCACCGCCGCGCTGTAAGTCTGCCATTCAAGCGAGGCCGGGTCATTCCCCGGGGCGGGCTCGATTGCGATTGCGCCCTTGCCCAGCTGTGCCACATCGGGCGCATGGAAACGGGTTACCTCGACCGGTCCGACCGGGGCAACGCAGCCGCCAAGTGCAAGGGTCAATGCGGCAAGAACAAGACGCTTCATCGCGGGCAACCTCTCATGGATCGGCTGCGCGCGATCCTGAATCCGATTGCCGGGCGATGCAAGGCCTTACCGCTCACCCATGCGGGTCGGAAAGCCGTCGAACAGCACGCCGGCCAGCTTGGTGGCCACCGCTTGCTCGGTCCAGCGCTGATCACCTTCGCGGGTGATGATGTCAGCGCGTCCTTCCCACAGTACGGCACCAGTCGAACGGTCCCGGATTCGGGCTTCGAGGCGCGTGGAGATCAGCGCCCCGCGCGGCTTCGAGCCATCGTAGGCCAAGGCGACCCCAAGCATCGAGCCGCGGTTCGAAACCCCCATCGTCATCTCGCCGCTCACCGGCTTGTGCGGAGCCTCCGCAGGTTCAGCTTGCGCCCGCATGATCCTGACTTCGGCAGTCTGGCCGGACCCGGGTGCAGGGTGCACGGTGTCATAGCCAGCCTTGACCAGCCGGTCTTCTACCGCCGCTTCGAAAGTCGGGTTGGGTCCATCCGAATCGGGGAGGCCGCTTTCAGAATCGGGCTCTGCTGCCATCGGCACAACTGTGATCGCGCCGTGGCCCAGCGCCAGCGCGGCGTCGCCCTCGGCGCGGAACCGGGCCACGTCGACCTTGCCTTCGCGTGAAGGTGCCTGCCGCGCACCGTGGCCGCTCCAGGCCGGTTCGCGCCAGCCAGGTCCATCCCAGCCGGGTCCGCCCCAGCCACCGCGCTGCGCCAGCAGGGCAGTTCCAGACAATCCGAGCGAAGCGACGATGACGGTTTGGAGCACGGCTGAACGGGAGGGCAGCATGAAAAGTCCTTGATCTGGGAGTTGCGGACAGGGCCGTCCTTCGCCTCGGAAGCTTGCGCTGCGCTGAACGGTTGATGAAATCGTCTGCAGGCGGCGCGCCGTTAACCACTTTGCCGCGCGGCCATGCTAGCGAACGGCCACATCATGACTGACAAAGTTCCCGTACTCGTCACCGGCGGCGCCGGATACATCGGCAGCCACGCGGTGCTCGCGCTGGTCGACCAGGGCTGGCCGGTCGCCGTAATCGACAACCTGACCACCGGTTTCCGCTGGGCGGTGCCCGAAGGCGTGACCTTCTACGAAGGTGACATCGAGGACGGAGCGCTGCTGGCGCGCATTTTCGCCGAACAGGGCATGTCCGACGGTACTGGCGCGGTGATGCATTTCGCCGGCTCGATCGTGGTCCCCGAATCGGTTGAGAACCCGCTCAAGTACTATCACAACAACACCGCGAAGAGCCGCGCGCTGATCGCCGCCGCAGTGGCCGCCGGAGTGCCGCACTTCATCTTCAGTTCGACCGCGGCGACCTATGGCATCCCCCAGGAATCGCCGGTGCGCGAAGACAGCCCGAAGCTGCCGATCAATCCTTACGGCATGTCCAAGCTGATGACCGAGACCATGCTGGCCGATGTCGCCGCGGCGCATCCGATCAATTACTGCGCGCTGCGCTATTTCAACGTCGCCGGAGCCGATCCGCGCGCGCGCACCGGGCAGTCGACCGCCGGGGCAACGCACCTGATCAAGGTCGCGGTGGAGGCGGCGCTGGGCAAGCGCAGCCATGTCGAGGTGTTCGGCACCGATTACGCCACCCCCGATGGCACCGGGGTGCGCGACTACATCCATGTCAGCGACCTTGCCGCCGCGCATGTCCTCGCGCTTGAGGCGCTGATTGCGAAGCCAGCCGAATCGCTCACCATGAACGCCGGTTATGGCCGCGGCTTCTCGGTGCTCGAAGTGCTCGATGCAGTCGACCGGGTGACCAACCTGACCATCGAACGCCGCCTCCAGCCCCGCCGTGCGGGCGATCCCGATGCGCTGATTTCCGATAATGAGAAGATCAAGTCGACCCTGCCGTGGGTGCCGCAATACGCCGACCTCGATGTGATCGTTGCCCACGCGCTGCAATGGGAGCGGCGTTTGGGCGAGATCCGGGGCAAATAGGGGGTTCGCGCAGAGATCGCTGAGGCGCAGAGGCCTGGCTTTGCGCCGCAGGCATCTCCAGACTTTGGGCGCTGCGCCGAACTCTCAGCTCGCGGGACGAAAGCGGCTTTGCCGCAAACCCAATCCCTTTGCGCCTCTGCGCCCTCTGCGATCTCTGCGCGAAACCTTTTCGCCGTCTCTGCAGCGCGCGCCCGCTTGACTTGGGCCAGACTCACCCGTAACGGCCCACCTTCAATTTCAGGCGGCATTGTCCGCTCCCGAGGAAACCATGAAGATTCGCAACAGCCTCAAGTCGCTCAAGGGTCGCCACCGCGATAACCGCGTGATCCGTCGCCGCGGGCGCACTTACGTGATCAACAAGACCAACCGCCGCTTCAAGGCGCGCCAGGGCTAACCAGCCCGGCGGGGTCCTTCGGGGCCCGCGTAAAAGTCCTGCGGCCCGCCTCCCACCCGGGATGCGGGCCGAAGTCATTTTGGAGGTGGCGAGAATGATCGAAGCAGTCGTATTCGATGTCGGCAAGGTGCTGGTTGAATGGGAACGCGACCTGCCGTTCCGCCGCCTGATCCCTGACCCGGCGACACGGGCGTGGTTCATGGATACGGTCATCCCGCTTGAATGGCACGGCGAGCATGACGCCGGACGCAGCGCGGCGGAAATGATCGCGGAGCGCAGCGCACTCTATCCCGAACATGCTCACCTGATCGAAGCCTGGCTCAGCCACTTCAACGAGACCATCCCCGGCCCGGTGCCGGGTAGCGAGGAACTGGTCGAGGCACTGCACGCGCGCGGCGTGCCGCTTTATGCGATCACCAACTTCGGCGCCGACACCTGGGCCGGGTTCGTACCGGACTGGCGGCTGCGCGAATTCTTTCGCGACATCGTGGTTTCGGGCGATGAGCAGCTCGCCAAGCCCGACCCGGCGATCTACGCCCTGGCCGCGGGCCGCTTCGGCCATGATCCCGCCGCAATGCTGTTCATCGACGACAGCCTGACCAACGTAACCAGCGCGCGGAATTGTGGCTGGCAGGCGCACCATTTCATGAATGCGGATGGGCTGCGCACCGCTCTGATCGAGCACGGTTTGCTGAAATAGGAAAAAGGCCCCCGCTCATTGCTGAGCGAGGGCCAGGGGGGCTGTTCTAGGAGTGCCTGGAACTAAGTCGCGTCAGGCGGCCGCGTTGCACTTGGTCAGGTCTTCGGCGCTGAATTCACCCTTCGGGCCGGTGAACGACTGGACCTTGCCAAATGCCTTGACCACCTGAACGCAGGTGTTGATCGCGCGCGAGCCGTCAATCGGGCCGCCGCAGCTGTCGCCGATGCACTTCCACACCACGTCGTTGACGACCTTTTCCTTGGGCGCGGCGAACGCGGTCGCGAGCTTGGCGTTGTAGTGGTTGGTGCTGGCGTGCGCGGTGCTGGTGGTTGCCGAAAAGCTGACCACAGTGCCCGCGAATGCGAGGGCAGCGGCGAGGAAGCTGCGCGAAAGCGTGCTGGAAATTGCGTTATTCATGGTTCTATCCCCTTCAAGGTTAGGCCACGCAGGGATCGAAAGGGAGCCTGGGAGGGACGACTCGATTTGCGTTGCTAATTGCTACCTAACCGGATAAGTTTTCAGTTGCAACTAGAAACTGTGCATCGCAGCAAAGATTTTTTTGTCGGCGAAGAAGTCAGATTGAGTTAGGTTGCAAAACGGGATTGAGGAATGACCATGGGTAAACTCCGCGAGCCGCTCAACGACATGCAGAATTGCGGGCTTCCCGCGGCTCTCGAGGTGATGGGTGAACGATGGTCGTTCATGATCCTGCGCGCCGGTTTCAACGGCCTGCATCACTTCGAAGAGTTTCTCGGTACGCTGGGGATCGCCCGCAACATCCTGTCGAACCGGCTCGCGCGGCTGGTGGAGCATGGCATCATGAAGCGCGAGGCGCTGCCCGAAGACCGCCGCAAGATCGAATACCGCCTGACCGCCAAGGGTCTCGACCTGCTCCCCGCGATGCTCGCACTGCGTCAATGGGGCGAGAAATACGGCGAAGGCATCCCGAGCAACCCGGTGTTGTGCGACGAACGCGACGGCCTACCGATCGCACTGATCGGCATTTTCGCGCACGACGGCCGCCACCTCGGCCCGATGGACCTGCAATGGCGCGATATGGCGGATGTGGGGAAAGCGGAGGTCGAGGATGGCCCGGAAGAGGTTCGGCCGCAGATGAGTGCGCTGCGGTAGCCCTTTTCTGGTGATGGAAATCAAAGCCGAGGACGAAAAGTCACAAATGGCGGACGAGGAAGCGCTCTCATTGCGCCATCAGCTTATCGAAGCACGGTCAGCAATCATCGCGCAGTTGGATGAATTGAACGAGCGATCTAGATCGTCATTGAATTCGATCAAACACTTCCCTCCAGATTACGCACCGTTGATCGCGGAACTGTCGGAGCAGCTGACCGAAATTGAAAGTCTTTTGCGAGCGTAAGAGCGACGTCCTCAAGCCCTAGGCGCCACCCGCCGGTAACTCAGCGCTTCGGCCACGTGGATGCGCCCGATCCCCTCGTTGCCTGACATATCCGCAATCGTCCGCGCCACGCGTAGCATCCGGGTGTAGCCGCGCGCGGACAGGCGCATCGCTTCGGCGGCTTGCAGCAGGAGCTTGCGGCCCGGTTCGTCCGGTGTGGCGTGGAGTTCGAGCATTTCACCACTCAGGTCGGCATTGCTGCGCATCTTGGTTCCGGCAAGCCGAGCGGTCTGGATCGCGCGCGCAGCCGCAACCCGCGCGGCGACTTCGGCGCTGCCTTCGGCGGGGGGAGGCAGGCCGAGATCGGCGGCGCTGACCGGGTCGACATCGACATGGAGGTCGATCCGGTCGAGCAGGGGGCCACTGACCTTCGACTGGTAATCCGCCGCACAGCGCGGCGCGCGGCTGCAAGCCAGCGCCGGATCGCCAAGATGTCCGCAGCGGCACGGGTTCATCGCCGCGACCAGCTGCACCCGCGCCGGGAAGGTCACATGCGCATTGGCCCGCGCGACATCGACCACCCCGGTTTCCAGCGGTTGGCGCAGCGAATCGAGCACCGCGCGCTGGAATTCCGGAATTAGGTAGCAAGCGCAGAAGCTACCGAGATGCCGCACAAAACAGAGGTTTTGTGTAATGGAATTCATTTTGAAGCTGGTCGCGGCGCTTGCGCTAAGTTGCGTGGTTCACCCTGCCCGCAACAGTCCAAGTGATTTCCTGAACATTGTCGCCTTTCAAGGGCCGGTCAGTGTGACGGATAATCCCAATCTCCCAAAGGTGGCTGGTCATATGTTCGTCATCACCGAAAATGTCCTGATACTTGGCATGGCCATAAATGAAGAGACGGCCCGCGCCCGAAAAAATCGAGTCGATTTCCGCCAAAGTGAGACGGGTCTGTTGGCTCCAGATTTCTTGGCCCGGCCCGACAATAGACCTCACCGAATCGGGAGCAAAGTTGGTCTGTATTTTCTCAAGTTGCAAAGTGTTTACCCCCCAAAATGGGGTTTCGATAAAGACAAGATTCCGGGTTGGTGTACCGCCAAAGTTTTTCCAAATAATTCGGATTTCGATGAAAGTCGTTTCGTCTACAACAATGAATTTCCAAGTGATTCCTGTTGGAGAGAACCAGGGGCGCAAAGCCATCGTAGAATTGCGATCATTGCGATCTGCAATCTCATTGGCCATCAGCATGGCTTCAGTTGCCTTGCCGGTGTCTTCGACGGCCTCGCGAGTAAGGACAATTTGCTTGTAGAGGAAGGCGGTGCCGACCGCAGTTATGAGGACCGACGCAAACGACGCGACGACCATCCAAAACGCCCAAAGCGCGCTGGCCTCTTGGGCCGCGAGATCGCGTATCTCATGGTCTTGGCCGGTGGCGGGCTTTGGGTTTGCTATGGCGCGTTCAACCGGGCCGGGAAGGCCCGAAATATCTGGCAGACTTTGGGATGGGCCAGCGTAGTCGCCATTTCCGGCTTGGTCGCTAGCTACTGCCTGATATTGCTTATGGTCGGGGCTGTATAGCGAACCATAATAGGCCCCGGTCCCGAGCGCGACAAATAGGGCAGTTAATCCCGCAATTGCAGCGAGGATGCTCCGATAACCTCTAAGCATTGCAGCAAGAACGCAGCCGTGAAGCCGCCCCGGCTGATCTTGTTGTTGAGGTTGCGCTCGTTCTCCGACACGCCGATTCCCGCAAGCTTTTCAGCCAGTTCCGCATAGGTGATGCCCCGCCGTTTCAGCTCCGCTTTTAGCAGGTTCTTTGCGCGAGTCTCGAACTCGACTGTTGCTGCGTCGGCCTTGGCCATGGGGGTCACCTCAAAATATCATCAATTCCGATGATATACACCATTGACTTTGCCGATGTAAACCATCATATCTTGTGCATAACACCACTGGATATGATGATATGGCACAGCACTTTCTCCTTTCCGCCAAGGCTCGCACGATCAGCCTCAAGGCCGTCTATCAAATGGGCGAGGCCAAGGCTTACGATCTGTTCCGCTCGCTTCGCTGGCCGGAGACGGAAGGCGAGGCGGTTTGCCCTCGTTGCGGCTGCACCGATGCCTATGACATTCCTACCCGGCGCAAGTTCCAGTGCCGCGCCTGCGGCCACCAATTCAGCGTTACCAGCGGCACGATCTTTGCCGGTCGCAAGCTGGCTTTCACCGATTTGCTGGCTGCAATCGTGCTGTTCGTGAACGGCGCGAAGGGTGTTTCTGCGCTGCAAATCAGCCGTGACCTCGATTGCCAATATAAGACCGCTTACGTGCTGTGCCACAAGCTGCGCGAGGCTATGGCGCTTGAGGACAAGGGCCAGACGCTGGAGGGCGAAGTCGAAGTGGACGGGGCCTATTTCGGTGGCCACATGCGCCCTGCCAATAATCGCGAGAACCCGAAGGACAGCATTTATCGACTCGACCCTCATCGGGCGGCGACGGTACGGGAAATTTTCCGGCTTGCGACCAGCGGCATGGGCAAGCACTTAATCGCTTCGACGCTTAACCAGCGGCAAGTAGCGACTTGGGTGCACGGCAACCGCCGGGCAAACGGCTGGCAGCCATCCTATAAAGCCGCGTTCCAAATCGGCTACCATAGCCAGTACCGTCACCAGCAAGGACCCGGTAGCATCCCTAGTAGAGAAGGCTGGTTCGAGCACCGTCAGGGTTGCGCCCTTGGATTGAAGGTCGTGTACGATGTTCAGCACGTCGCGGGTGCTGCGCCCAAGCCGATCCAGCTTGACCACGACCAACTCATCACCCTCGCGAAGGAATTCTAGCAGCAAGGCCAGTTCTTCACGTCCTTCTCTCGTACCCGCGCTGGCCTTCTCAGCACGCACGATGGTGCAGCCAGCTTCCTTAAGGCGTACCTGTTGAAGCGCGTGGTCTTGGTCGGCTGACGAAACCCGAGCGTAACCGTATTTGGCCATGCGTATTGCCTCCCCCGTAACAGATAGGTGGACCAGCGCTTTCCACCGTAACATATATGGGTATTATACCCTTAAGTTACAAGTAGGCTGTAACATCAACTTGTATCGCAGGGGCACACCGTAAAGGTACTGACCACGACAATCGTGGCGTGTTTCCTGCTGACAAACTATTCCTTGGATCCGGGTTCACCGACCTGTATTGGGCTGAATTGCCCGGCAGCCATTTCTAGTACGGTGTCGGAACAGGAGGGGGCTGGCGCCATGCTGCAATTGGTCGGTTTTATCGCAACTCTGATGCTCTTCGTGAAGGGGCTAGAACTCCAAGCTACTGGCCGGACTAAGGAGGCTGCTCATCGCGCGAATTTTTACGTGGCCGCAGCTATCGCGATACTCGGTGCGGTGCTTTTCTCTTACGCTCTCGTGGTGGCAGGTAACGAGGCAACTGCTAACATGGAACGGATCCAGAGCAGCTTCGCTCCCCCCACGAGGCCGTGGTAAGACGCGCTATGGAGCACT
Organism: Sphingomonadaceae bacterium; assembly: GCA_025356175.1. Lineage (GTDB taxonomy): Bacteria > Pseudomonadota > Alphaproteobacteria > Sphingomonadales > Sphingomonadaceae > Novosphingobium. The sequence continues at coordinate 13,362 of JANXUP010000178.1, forward strand.
CTTGTTTCATCAGGTGGGCTGGTCGGCATCAATACCGCCCGGCAGGAGCGGGAAGCGGGAGTGCAGACTGTAAACCGTACCATCCCGGTCACGCGCACGGTTGGGTGCACGTATGATCACGTCCAGCGACTCCAACTGTCCTGCCTCATGAGTCGTTATCATTGCAAGCCGCCCTTTACCGACGCGGATATGTCGGAACTGGCAGAGGTGGTTGATGACCTCTTTACGTCGTTCGTAGGTGGTGATCACGCATGAAACCAAGGCTGCTAGTTCACCGAAACTGCTATTTCCAACCAGCAGATGCTGTCGCCTGTTAGGCCAAGTGGACCTTAGTATGCGATTCATCCGACGGGCCGCGTCGTCGGCCAATACGCGCAGTCGTTGCCGGGTGTCACCAGATGCCGAATCGCGGACTGCGCGGGACACATTTTTCAGGTACCGGACCTCGGCTCTGATTCGGTCACCACCACGGGAATAGAACACCGCGTTAGTGGTGTCGGTAGCAAGTAGCGGAACGGTTACCGTGCGGTATCCGTCCTCATCGCCCGCCCTCACGCTGTTAAACTCAGTCTGACTGCCGCCCTGCACACCAGTATAAAAATCAGTGACCTGTAGGACAGGTTCGTCAGCGCAGAAGTCACTGTAAATCTCGATCTGCCTGACGCTAACCAAGTTGAACTGCCCGTGACCGTCCCTTTGCGCATGGCCGGGGATTGCGCCGAACAGTGCCAAGCTGACCAACGCGACAGCCCCGTCTAGAATGCGGGCCGCATCATCAATCCAATGGTATGGCAGTGCACCGGGGTGCAATAATTCGGCGGGGGTGAAGTAGTTGCCTTGTCGGTTGGCCCGGCTAGTTGCACAGACCGACGGTGCGACGTGTGTTATGGTGATCTGGGACGCATCAATGTCCGGTCGCAATGCCCGAACCCGAGTCGGATTTATGAGCACTGTCGCCGTGACTGCCATGCGTGCGGGCTGCGCCGCAGTCGGCTCGCCGAGGAGCAACTGAACTTCCAATAGCCACCCGTGGTGATCCGACACATCGCGCAAGCGAAGTCGACCGACGCCGTCATTTGCCCACCTGAAACCTCGGGGCAGCCGCCCCTGAAACGGTGTACGACCGCGCACAAGGTCTGACATCACGTCAGCCCTTAACCGGTGACCAGCGAAGGCAAATTCACCCCGACACACGAGTTGAACTCGGTCCACCATGAGGTCACCCGCCTCGACCTGTGTCGTCGTGCGCCAGTCAGGGAACGCCAACCCAATCCTCCCGCTAATCGTCAGCAGCGATTCACCAAATTTCTGCGAAGGTCTATAGAGAGGGCAAGGCTGCCCCTATGAAACCCTCACAAATGTTGGTGCAATGGGCTTCAACTTGAGCAGGTTGTGTCCGCCCGCTGCGGCAATTTCGAGCGCACGTTTGGCGCTTTCCTGGCCCTTCACCTGCTTGAGGTCGGGTCCAAAGCCCGGCTCCTGCGCCACGCCCGGTGCCGGTTCGGCAAGCTGCTGCGTGCCCTTGAGATGATTAAGCAAGCTGACCAGATTGGGCGCGGCGAGGATCGGGATGCCGCTGGCCCAGCGCGCCTCGGTTCCTTGCGCGGCGGGGCAGATCAGGCCTTTGTCCTGCCCGCTGGCATGGAGCGCGGCGAGCAACACGCCGGGGCTGGCGATGATCCGCCCGTCGAGTGACAGTTCGCCCACCGCGATAAAGTCTTGCAGTTGCTCGGAATCGGTGACCCCCATCGCGGCGAGCAAGGCCAGTGCGATCGGCAAATCGTAGTGCGAACCTTCCTTGGGCAGATCGGCCGGCGACAAGTTGATCGTGATCCGCTTGGGCGGCAGCGATAGCCCCATCGCGGCGAGCGCGGAGTGAACCCGTTCCTGGCTTTCCTTGACCGCCTTGTCGGGCAGGCCGACCACGTTGAAGCGCGGCAGGCCGGGCGCGATCTGGCACTGCACTTCGACGCCGCGCGCCTCCAGCCCCAAATAGGCGACGGTCTGAACCAGCGCGACCAAGTAGTGCCCCCCGTGTTACTGCGTAATACTTGGGTGATGGCGGAGCATCGCCAGCCTGTCGAGCCAATTGGACCGCAATGGCGGCACTTATGCGAAAGACCATCTTAACCTTTGGCGTTGGCGACCCGGTAAGGGGCCAGGGCCGAAGAGCGATGCATGCGCCGCATTGCCGCCCTTGCCATTGCCCTTCTCGCCCTGACCGGCGCGCCGCTTGCCGCGCAAGTGGTAACCGTGACCGAGACGGTCGAGGTGACTTATGAAGTCGTGGGCGACGATGCAGTGGCCGACGAGGGCGCGGTTGCGGAGGGCGGATCGGCGCGCTTCGTTGCCGCCGCCCCGGCGCAGATGCCCCGCGGCGTGGCCAGCTTCGGGCCGTTCCGGGTGCTCGATCCCACGCGCGCAGCCTTGGTTGCCGCGACTGACGAGGCCAGCCCGGCTGCGTTCCAGGCGATGCTGCGGGCCTATCCCGGCATTTCGCTGATCGAGATGATCGAATGCCCCGGCACTTATGACGACCGCGCCAACCTGCAGGTCGGGCGGATGATCCACGCGCGCGGGATTGCCACCCACGTGCCGCCGGGCGGATCGGTGCGGTCGGGCGCGGTCGAGCTGTTCCTTGCCGGCAAGACCCGCGTGGCCGATCCGGGTGCCGAATTCGCGGTCCACTCATGGGCCGACGAAGACGGGCGCGAGGCCAAGGACTATGCCGCCGACGCGCCCGAGAACCGCGCCTACATCGCCTATTACGAAGAGATGGGGATGCCCGAGGGCGAGGCCCGCGCGTTTTATGCCATGACCAATTCGGTCCCGAATGCTTCGGCCAAATGGTTCGGGGCCGCCGAAATGGGCCACTGGGTGACACTGAACTGACTGTGCGGTGCTTGACTCGGCACGGCCTCTCCAGTAACGGCCCGCCTCTGTAATCGGGCCTCCGCATGGACGGTTCGTAGTCCAACGAATTCCTGAGGTTTTGAAATGAAGCGCACTTTCCAGCCCAGCAACCTTGTTCGCGCTCGCCGCCATGGTTTTCGCCTGCGTTCGTCGACGGTTGGTGGCCGCAAGGTCCTGCGGGCGCGCCGCGCTCGCGGCCGCACCAAGCTGAGCGCCTGAGACTGTCGCCGGAAAGCCAATCGCTTCCGCGATTGGCTAGCAACACCGGCCCGCTCCCCCTGCCCGACCACCCTCAGGGTACCTTAAATGGGTGGTCCGGCAGGGGGAGCGGGCCGGTGTTGCTTTCGGTGCCTGCCGCGATGCGCTAGTCTGGCGAGATCATGGCTAGTTCGATGACCGTCCTGCAAAAACGCGCTGATTTTCTAGCCGCAAACCGGGGCCTGCGCGTGGCGCGTCCCGGTTTTGTGCTGCTTGTTAACCCGAACACCGCGGATAAGCTGCGCTTCGGCATCACCGTCACCAAGAAAATCGGCAACGCGGTGGTCCGCAACCGGATGAAGCGCCGGTTCCGTGCCTTGCTGCGTGAACTGCTGTCCGAGCGGGGCCTGTCCGCGCACGATCACGTGCTGATCGGCCGCGATGGCGGGGTCGAGCGCGATTACGCCAAACTCCGCGAAGAACTCACCGCCGCCCTGACCCGCGCCGCCCAAGGCAAAGGCGATCCGCCCCGGCGGCGCAAGTGAAACAGCTCCTCATCCTGATCGCGCGCGGGTGGCAATTGGGCCCATCGCGGATCCTGCCGCCGACGTGCCGTTATGCCCCCTCGTGCTCGCAGTATGCGATTGAGGCGGTTGAGAAGTACGGCGCGATTAAGGGTGGCTGGCTGGCCGCGAAGCGTATAGGGCGCTGCCATCCGTGGGGCGGCCATGGCTATGACCCGGTGCCTTGACAGGCCCCGCATCCGCACCATCTGAGAAGTGAATTTAGGCAGGGGCCCCAAGTGGACACGCAGAACATACGCAACATGGTCCTTGCCGGGGTGCTCATTGTAGTGATCCTGTTCGGTTGGGATACGGGGGTCCGCTATTTCTACCCGAATGCGAACAAGGCCCCCGTCGCGGCGGCAAGCAGCGCCGCGCCTGCGCCGCAGGCTTCGGCCAGCGCCAAGCCGACCCGCGAAGGCGGGCTGATCGATGCTGCCGACCAGGCGCTTGAGGCGAAGGACCTCGCTACCGCGCTCAACCCTGCGACCCGCGTGCCGATCGCTGCACCGGGCCTGTCAGGCTCGATCAACCTGGTCGCCGCGGTGGTCGATGACCTTTTGACCAATCGCCACACGGCCTCGGTTGAGAAGAACGCCGGGCCGCAGCGCATTTTTTCGCCCGCAGGAACCCCAGCGCAGCAATATGCGCAATTCGGCTGGGTCAGCGCCAGCGGCCAGCCCGATCCCAACCTGCCGGGACCGGCTACGCAGTGGACCGTGCCCGCCGGCGCCAAACTCACTCCGCAAAGCCCGATTACGTTGAGCTGGACCAATGCCACCGGGCAGACCTTCACGCTGAACTATGGGATCGACACCGATTACCTGATCACCGTAACCCAGACGGTCACCAATGCCGGCGCTGCGCCGTTCATGGCCAAGCCCTATGCCCAGGTCGCGCGTACCGACAAGACCGCCAGCGTCGATATCTGGAACCTCCATTCCGGCCCGTTCGGCACCTTTGACGACAAGGTCTCGTTCGGCCCCAACTACAAGGACGTGACCGACGCGACGCAGATCACCAATCCGGGCAAAACCGGATGGATCGGCTTCACCGACATCTACTGGATGAGCGCGCTGGTTCCCGACAAGAGCGGCGCGACCAGCGATTTCCGCAGCCTCGGCAATGGCCTGTTCCGCGCCGATCTGGTCTATCCGCTGGCCACGATCGCTCCGGGACAGAACCAGGCACTGACCACGCGGTTGTTTGCCGGGGCCAAGGAAAGCTCGGTGCTCGACAAGTACGAGGCCGCGGGCATTCCCAATTTTGGTCTCGCGATCGACTGGGGCTGGTTCCGCTGGTTCGAGAAGCCGATCTTTGGCCTGCTCAAGATCCTGTTCAGCCTGACCCACAACTTCGGCGTGGCGATCATCCTGCTCACCCTGGTGGTGCGCGGGCTGATGTTCCCGGTGGCGCAGAAGCAGTTCGCCAGCATGGCGGCGATGAAGGCGATCCAGCCCAAGATGAAGGCGATCCAGGATCGCTACAAGGACGACAAGGCCAAACAGCAAGAAGAGGTCATGGCGCTCTACAAGAAGGAAGGGGTCAACCCGCTGGCAGGCTGCCTGCCGATCTTCCTGCAGATCCCGGTGTTCTTCGCGCTGTACAAGGTGCTGACCCTGGCGGTCGAAATGCGCCACCAGCCGTTCGTGCTGTGGATCAAGGACTTGTCCGCGCCCGATCCGCTGCATGTGCTCAACCTGTTCGGCCTGCTCCCGTTTACCCCGCCGGGCTTCCTCGCGATTGGCGTGCTGGCTTTGCTGCTGGGCGTTTCGATGTACTTCCAATTCAAGCTTAACCCCGCGCAGATGGACCCCGCGCAGCAGCAGGTCTTCGCCTTCATGCCGTGGATCATGATGTTCGTGATGGCCCCGTTTGCGGCCGGCCTGCTGATCTACTGGATCACCTCGAACTTCCTGACCATCGCGCAGCAGGCGTACCTCTATTCGCGCCACCCGGCGTTGAAGGTGCAGGTCACGAAAGCCACCGGTGGTTGAGGACCTTCCCGAAACGGACGACGGACCCGATCTGACCGAGGCTGCGCGCAAGCTGTTCGCGGGCCGGGTCGAGTTCCTCAAGAGCGCGCCCTCGCTGCAGTACCTGCCCGAGGCGACTGTGCCCGAGGTGGCGTTTGCCGGACGCTCGAACGTCGGCAAAAGCTCGCTGCTGAACGCGCTGACCGGGCGCAAATCGATCGCCCGCGCCTCGGTCACCCCCGGCCGGACGCAGGAGCTCAATTTCTTCGAGGTCGGTGATCCGGCCGTGCTGCGGCTGGTCGATATGCCCGGCTACGGCTTTGCCAAGGCGCCCAAGTCGGTGGTCAAGGAATGGCAGCGGGTGGTGCGCGACTACTTGCGCGGGCGCGCGGTGCTGAAGCGCACGCTGGTGCTGATCGACGCCCGCCACGGCCCCAAGGACGTCGACCGCGAAATGATGGCGATGCTGGATGAAGCCGCCGTCGGCTACCGGCTGGTCCTGACCAAGGCCGACAAGATCAAATCGAGCGAGCTGGCCGCCGCGCTGCTTGCCACCCAGACCGAAGCGCGCAAGCATTCGGCCGCCTTCCCGGTAATCCACGTGACCTCGGCCGAAAAAGGCATGGGCATTCCCGAGCTCCGCGCCGCGGTACTGGGCGACGCCTCGATCTGATTTTCCTGAGGAGTTGCGCGTGACCGACACTGCCAAGCTTGGTTCGTTTACCGTGGGCCGCATGGGCTACGGCGCGATGCAGCTCGCCGGACCGGGCGTATTCGGCCCGCCGCGTGATCGCGTTACCGCGCTGGCTGTGCTGCGTGAGGCGGTGGCCAGCGGGGTCAACCACATCGACACCAGCGACTACTATGGCCCTTACGTAGTCAACGAACTGATCGCCGAGGCGCTGCATCCTTACCCGGACGATCTGGTGCTGGTGACCAAGATCGGCGCGCGGCGCGACGACAAGGGCGGTTGGCACCCCGCATTCGGCGCCGATGAAATGACCGCCGCGGTGCATGATAACCTGCGCCGGTTGAAGCGCGACACGCTCGACGTGGTCAACCTGCGCATGATGTTCTCGCCCCACGGTCCGGCCGAAGGCTCGCTTGAGGCGGAGCTGACGACGCTTGCAGAATTGCAACAACAGGGCTTGATCAAGCATCTGGGCATCAGCAACGTCACCTCCGCGCAGCTCGCGGAGGCACGCTCGATGGCCGAAATCGTCTGTGTCCAGAATGCCTACAACCTGGCGCACCGCAGCGACGATACGCTGATCGACGAGCTGGCAGCAGCAGGCATCGCCTACGTTCCGTTCTTTCCGCTCGGCGGATTCAACCCACTGCAAAGCGCCGCGCTCGATGGTGTCGCGACTGACCTTGGCGCAACCCCGATGCAGGTCGCGCTCGCCTGGTTGCTCCAGCGCGCGCCCAACGTGCTGCTGATCCCCGGCACCTCATCGCTTGCCCACCTGCGCGAAAATCTTGCGGCGGCGGAGCTGGTGCTGTCCGCCGAGGCGATCGAACGGCTCGATGCCGTCGCCGGGTAGTCAATAGATCAGCGCTGGCAGTTCCGCTCCGCTCAGCCGGACATGCATGATCGCCGCGAGGGTCGGGGCGATCGAACGCATGTCGATTGGCCCGAGCGAATGGCCCCGGGGAATCTTCGGTCCGATCATCATGAAAGTCGATTGCATCGCATCGCTCGCCGGGAAATAGCCGTGCGTGCCCTTGTTGTGCGATGGGGCATCAAGCCCGCCGTCAGCGTCCGCGAAGCCGCCCGCGCTGTAACCGGGCTGGAAATCGACGAACAAGCTGGCTGCGGAGTTCCCGCGCATCTGGGTGATTTCGGACTTGCCCGCGATTCCTGCAATGCCATTGGCAGGTTCCGCTTTCAGTTGCCCCAGAACACTGGAAACCCTGATCAACAGCGCCGCGTCATCCGGCCGCGCGAGCACCACTGCGGCACTGCCGCCCGAAGGCCACGGCATTGCCTCCCAAGCTTTGACCTTGCCCGCAGGATCGAGCGTGATCAGGCCCGCATCGATAAAGGCGCGGAACAAGTTGGTTTCATGTGCAATCGGCGCAAATCCGTGATCGCTGACCACCACGATTACCGCACCGGGAAATGCCTTGCGTTCGGCAACGATCAACGCGCCGACGATGGCGTCGATCCGTTCGAGCACCGCATGCGCCGCCGGCGTGCCGGGGCCGTCGGCGTGTTGCTGGTGATCGAGCCCGGTCAAGTAGACGGTGGCGAACCGGGGCTTGTGCCGCGCAATCAGCGCCACCGCGAAACGGCCGCGATTCTCGTCACCCTCGATGGTTTCATCGATTCCTTGCGCATAGGTCTCGCCGGTCACCGCCTCCAGTTCCGGGATCAGGCCAGGCGTGGCCAGCGCGGACAGCAACTTGGCATCATCGGCATGGCCGCTGCGCCAGATCTGCGGCAGGTTCCAGGTGATCCCCTTGGCGCCGACACTGACCGGCCAGTGGACATTGCCCACACTCAGCCCGCCAACCGCTGCCGCCTGCCACAAGGTCGGCACCCGGATATCGCTGGCAAACCAGTACCACCCGCCAAAGTTGACCTGCATGGGATCGAAGGTGGTGTTGCTGAACACCCCGTGCCGCGCCGGGCTGGCCCCGGTGATCAGCGTGGTATGGCTGGGATAGGTCACCGTGGGCAGCACCCCGCGTACGCTGGTGGCATAGCTGCCATCTGACAGAAAGCGGCGCAAGTGGGGCACCTGAAGCCCGCGCTGCGGGGCATCGATCACATCGCTGGGCCGCAGCCCGTCGATCGAGATCAGCAACACCGGCGCGGCCGCCACTGGCGACGCTAAGGCGAGCAGCGCGCCAAACGCGATCACAATTCGTCGCATCATACCACGTCCCCTATTTCGCAAACAGCTGCCCCAAATCGGCAAAGGCTTTCATCTCGACCGCGTTGCCAGATGGATCGCGGAAGAACATCGTCGCCTGTTCGCCCGGTTCGCCCTTGAAGCGGATGTAGGGTTCGATTTCGAACCTGGTGCCGGCTGCCTTGAGCCGGTCGGCCAGCGCCTGCCAGTCACTCATTTCGAGCACGATCCCAAAATGCGGCACCGGCACGCCGTGCCCGTCGACCGGGTTGTTCCCGGCATCGCCCGCCTGCTCGCCCACGCAATGCGTCACGATCTGATGGCCGTAGAAATCGAAGTCGATCCAGGTCTCCGAACTTCGCCCTTCGGGGCAGCCCATCGTCCCGCCCCAGAATGCGCGCGCCTCGGCGAGGTCGCGGACCGGGAAAGCGAGGTGGAAGGGGCGCAGGGTCATCGCGGGTTCCTGTTCAGACTCGACACACTCAAGATGAATGGTTAGCCGCTAGAGCATGAAGCTCATCATCGGCAACAAGAACTATTCGAGCTGGTCGCTGCGCGGCTGGCTGGCGGCCAAGCAGTCTGGCCTCGCCTTCGAAGAGATCCAGGTCCCGCTCTACGGCGATGACTGGAACAACGCCAAGAAGCAGAACGACGACATCGCGCCGTCATCAGGCAAGGTTCCGGTGCTGTGGGATGGCGACGCGGTGGTGTGGGACAGCCTGGCGATCATCGAATACCTTGCCGACAAGGTCGGGCGTGACCGGTTCTGGCCCAAGGAAGACGACGCCCGCGCCATGGCCCGCTCGATGGTCGCCGAAATGCATTCCTCGTTCCCGGCGCTGCGCACCCAGTGCCCAATGAACGTGCGCCGCAAGGTCGAAGGGACGCAGATCGACGAGGCCGCCAAGGCCGACGTTGTCCGCATCCTGACCTTGTGGGCCGAGGCCCGCGCACGGTTCGGGCGCGGCGGACCGTACCTGTTCGGCACCTTCAGCGCGGCGGATATCTTCTTCGCGCCCGTTGTCAGCCGGTTTATCTCGTACGGGATCGCGGTCCCGGGATTTGCGCTGGCTTACATGGAAGCGGTGTGGAGCCACGAATGGCTGCAAAGCTGGATCCAGGCCGCCGAGGCCGAGGACTTGGTGATCGAGCAGTTCGAGACCGCGATCAAGAAGTAGGCACGGTCACCCGGCGAGGAACCACACTGCCACCCCGACCATGACCATGGCCATGATCCGCCGCACCGTGCGGGTCCGGTCGGTATCACTCAGCCAGGCGTGGGCATGCCCGGCTGAAAATACGATCGCCAGGTGAACCGCGGTGGCGATCCCGACGCTGGTCAGCCCTAGCGCAAAAGCCTGCCTCAGCTGCAGCGTCCCGCCGGTCAGGAACGGTGGCACCACCACCAGGAAAAACACGAAAGCCTTGGGGTTGATGATGTTGAGCAACAGCCCGGCAGCAAAGCCGTTGCGCCCATCATGCGGCGAGGGCTCGGTCGACTGGTCGACCCACGTCCGCCACGCCAGGATCAGCATGAGCAAAGCCCCGCCCCAACGCAGCCAGACTTGCATTTCGGGATGGCTCTGCACCAGCTCGGCCAGCCCTGCCCCGGCCAGCATCGCATTGAGCGTCAGCCCGATCGCGATGCCTGCGGTGGCCGCCAGCCCGGCGCGCCGCCCCTTGGTCAGCGATAGCCCAGCCAGCCACGCCATATTGACCCCCGGGGTCACCTCCAGAATGGCGACCGCAGCGATAAACCCGAACCAGTCGATGTGGGCGGCGGGCAGGCTCAAAAGGCGCTGCCGTCCTTGCGCCGCTGTTCGCCCACCGCATTCGACAGATGCATGTCGATGTCGGGGTAATGGCAATCGGATGCCGCCGGGCGGCCGATCGCGACATAACAGCACGGCGCGTCGGACCGGTTTTGGAGCACGTGCCCATTGCCGTCATTCTTGGCAAAGGCGGCAATATCACCCGGCAGCATCAGCACTTCGCCGCTGTCATCGACCAGCACGGCTTCACCGCTGATCATCACCACGAGTTCGTCCTCGCCGACATGCCAGTGACGCTGACTCGACCATGCGCCCGGTTCAAGCACGACATGGCTCGCGCCAAAGTCGGCAATGCCTGTGGCCGGAGCAAGGCGGCGATACCACCGGTCCTGAATCACATCGGCATAGACCGGCGGATAGCCGGTGGCGTTGGTCTGGGGAATTTTCTCAAGATCGAGTTTGGGCATGACTGGCGCTCCCGCTTGTCACTTGGCCGCCTAGCCCATATGCCAAGGCCACGCCATGACCACTACCATCCCTTCCGTCGTCGAATTGGCCGAAGCGCTGATTGCCTGCCCCAGCGTCACCCCTGCTGCCGGGCTGGTGTTCGATTGCCTGCAGGGCAAGCTCGAACCATTGGGCTTTGCGGTGCACCGCTTCCACGCGGGCGAGGCACCCGATGGACCGGTCGAAAACCTGTTCGCCATTCGCATGGGCCCCAAGGGCAGCCGCCACTTCGGCTTTGCCGGGCATGTCGACGTGGTCCCGCCGGGCGAAGGCTGGACCAGCGCACCCTTCGCGCCCGAGCGGCGCGGGGGCCTCCTCTACGGGCGCGGCGCGGTCGACATGAAGGGCTCGATCGCGGCGATGGTGGCGGCGGCGGCCGAGGTTCCGGCGGATGCGGGAGCGCTGAGCTTCATCATCACCGGCGACGAGGAAGGCCCGGCGACCTTCGGCACGCAGGAACTGATCAAGCACATGCGCGCCGTGGACGCGATCCCCGACCTAATCCTGGTGGGCGAGCCGACCAGCGTCAGCCGTCTGGGCGACATGATGAAGATCGGGCGGCGCGGATCGACCAACCTGTGGCTGGAAGTCGAGGGCAAGGAAGGCCATGTCGCCTACCCGCACCTCGCTGACAATCCGATCACCAAGCTGGTGCATCTGCTGGCCGAATTAAAGGCGATGCCGCTCGATGAGGGGACCGATTGGTTCCAGGCCTCCAACCTCGAGATCACCGATCTGACCGTCGGCAATCCTGCAACCAACGTGATCCCGGCGCGCGCCTCGGCACGGCTGTCGATCCGCTTCAACGACCAGCATAGCGGCACCGAGCTGGGCGATCAGGTCCGCGCCATCGCGGAAAAATACGGCGGCACGGTGCGGCAGGTGGTTTATGGCGAGGCCTTCCTCACCCCGCCGGGCGCTTTCTCGGACCTGATCGCCGCTGCGGTCGAGGCCGAAGTGGGCCTGCGCCCCGAAGTCAGCACCACCGGCGGGACCAGCGATGCGCGGTTCCTCAAGGACCTGTGCCCAGTGATCGAATTCGGCCTGTGCAACGCGACGATGCACAAGCGCGACGAGGCGGTTGCGGTGGAAGACCTTGAGGCGCTGGTGCGGATCTACACGCGGGTCGCCAAGGCGGCTTTGGCAAGGTAGCTGGGCCAATGGCATCGCGGGGCCTTCGACAGGCTCAGGCTGAGCGGATGTAGGTATTCAAATCCCAAGACCGCTCAGGCTGAGCTTGTCGAAGCCCACGCGCCATGATTGCCCCGCATCCCGCCCCCTGTTAGGCTGCCCCGCAACAAAGTTTCGCGGGGGAGCACCATGACTGAGCAGCGTTCGATTTTCAGCAAGGCCCTCGGCCTGCTCGCCAGCCACCTGACCGCCTGCATCATGGGCGGCATGGTGCTCGGCGTGGCGGCCGGTTACCTCGTCAACCAGGACCTGCTGTCGGGCGTGATGACCACCGAGCACTGGGCGCGCAGCTTTCAGGTGCTCTCGACCGTGTTCCTCAACCTGATCAAGATGGTCGTTGCGCCGCTAGTGCTGGCGACAATCGTTTCGGGGCTGGCGCACATGAATGACAGCGCCGCGGTTGGCCGGATCGGGTTCCGCGCGATCCTGTGGTTCATCGTGGCGAGCTTCATCTCGATCAGCCTTGGCCTGCTGATGGTCAACCTGTTCCAGCCGGGGGTCGGGGTCGCGCTCACCGCTTCGGCGCAGTCGATTGGCGAGGTCAAGAAGCTCGACATGTTCGAATTCGTCGAACACGTCTTCCCCAAGAACATCATCCAGGCGATGGCGGACAACAACGTCCTGCAGATCCTGGTGTTTTCGCTGTTCGCCGGGATCGGCATCACCGCGATTGGCGAGAAGGGCAAGCCGCTGGTGCGCGGCGCCGAGGCACTGGCCGAACTGATGCTGCAGGTCACCGGCTACGTCATGCGGTTCGCCCCGTTCGCGGTATTCGGCGCGCTCGCCAATGTCGTGGCGAAGAACGGCCTCGGCATCCTCGGCACTTATGCCAAGCTGCTGGGTGAGTTCTATTTCAGCTTGCTGCTGCTGTGGTCGCTGCTGATCGCGATCGGCTTTATCTTCCTGCGCGGCCGCGTGTTCACGCTGGTCCGCTATGTTCGCCAGCCGGTGCTGATTGCTTTCTCCACTGCGAGCAGCGAGGCAGCGATGCCCAAACTGTTCGAACAGCTCGACCGGTTCGGCATTCCGCGCCGCATTTCGGGCCTGATGCTGCCGCTGGGCTACAGCTTCAACCTTGACGGATCGATGATGTACGCGAGCTTCGCGACGATCTTCATCGCGCAGGCGTACGGCCACGTCTTGCCCATCGGCACCCAGATCGCGATCCTGCTGACCTTGATGATCAGCTCGAAAGGCATCGCTGCGGTGCCGCGCGCCAGCCTGGTGGTGATCGCCGCGACGCTCGCCATGTTCGACCTGCCGGTTGAAGGCATCGCGCTGGTCCTCGCCATCGACCAGTTCCTCGACATGGGCCGCACCGCGACCAACGTGCTCGGCAACTCGGTCGCGACCGCGGTCATCACCAAATGGGAAGGCATGCTTCAGCCGCCGATGGATTCCGATGCGGAGCTTCACGCGCCGGGCGAGACGGCGGAGCATGGGAAGCACGGGCTGCATCTCGACAAGTCGCAGTAGCTGGGTTCGCGCAAAGACCGCAAAGCTCGCTAAGGTGCCGTACTCGCGGCGCAGCCGCTGCTGTTTCATAGGTCGCAGGAGACAAGCCTGCGGCACCAAGCAAGCTCTTTGCGGCCTTTGCGGTCTTTGCGCGAAACCTACTTCTTCAGACTCTTAGGCTTAAACGCGCACAGGTCGGCCACCACACACCGCCAGCATTCCGGAGTGCGCGCCTTGCAGGTGTAGCGGCCGTGCAGGATCAGCCAGTGATGCGCGCCAAGGCGGAACGGCTGCGGCACCTTCTTTTCAAGCTGCGCCTCGACCTGTTCGGGGGTCATGCCTTTCGCCAGCCCGGTGCGGTTGCCGACGCGGAAGATATGGGTATCGACCGCGAAGGTTTCCTGCCCGAACCAGCAATTAAGCACGACGTTGGCGGTCTTGCGCCCGACCCCGGGCAGCCGCACCAGCGCCTCGCGCGTGGCCGGCACTTCGCCGCCAAACTCGTCGACCAGGAGCTGCGACATGGCGATGACGTTCTTCGCCTTGGAGTTGAACAGTCCGATCGTCTTGATGTGCTCCTTGAGGCCGTCTTCGCCCAGTTCGAGCATCTGCTGCGGGGTCTTGACCCTCGCGAACAGCGCCCGCGTCGCCTTGTTCACCCCGACATCGGTTGACTGTGCCGACAGCGCCACGGCAACGACCAGCTGGAAGGCATTGCCGAACAAAAGCTCAGTCTCGGGCGATGGGTTATCCTCAGCGAGTCGGCGGAAGAATTCGAAGACCTCGGCCTTGGTCAAAGGCCCAGAACCTCGGGCATGGTATAACGGCCCGGCGCCTTGCCCACCAGCCACTGCGCCGCGCGGACCGCCCCCTTGGCGAAGATGGTCCGGTTCTCGGCAAGGTGCGACAGGGTCACGCGCTCGCTTTCCCCCAGGAACAGCACCGAATGATCGCCCGCCACGGTGCCGCCGCGCAAGCTGGCAAAGCCGATGTCGCCCGCATGCCGCGCGCCGGTGATCCCGTCACGGCCGCGGACGCTGTGATCCGCCAGATCGGTCGCGCGCCCCTCCGCTGCTGCTTGTCCCAGCAGAAGCGCGGTGCCCGATGGCGCGTCGATCTTCATGCGGTGATGCATCTCCACGATCTCGATATCCCAGTCCTCACCAAGCCGCCCCGCCGCCTCGCGGACCAGGTGAGCGAGCAGCGTCACGCCCAGCGAGGTGTTGCCGGTCTGCAGCACCGCAATCTTTGCCGCCGCGTGATCGCACAGCCACAGGTGGCGCTCTTCAAGGCCGGTGGTCCCAACCAGAATCGGCACGCCTGCTGCCATGGCCGCATCGAGATTAGCCTCAAGCGCGGCCGGCGAGGAGAAATCGACCAGCACGTCGCTGGCGCGAGCCAGTGCGGCCAAGTCACCGGCCTGGTCGACCCCGCCGGAATGGACCTCGCCCGCCGCGGCAATCGCCGCGACCAGCGCCGCTCCCATGCGCCCTGCGCTGCCGATGATGCCGATTCGTGCCATTGCCGTCCCCATGTGTGGCGTGCTTCATGCGGGACATGGGCCAAATCCGCAACATCGTGATCCTGACCGGCGCGGGGATTTCCGCCGAGAGCGGGATCGATACCTTCCGCAGCGAAGGCGGCTTGTGGGAACAGCACCGGGTTGAGGATGTCGCCACGCCCGAAGGCTTTGCCCGCGATCCCGACCTTGTGCTGCGCTTCTACGACATGCGCCGCGCGGCGATTCAGACGAAGCAGCCCAACCCGGCGCATTATGCGCTGGCCCGGCTCGACAACGAGTGGCCCGGCGAGCTCTTGATCGTCACCCAGAACGTCGATGACCTGCACGAGCGGGCCGGGGCAAAACGCGTGCTGCACATGCACGGGGAGCACCTCACAGCCTGGTGCCCCAGCTGCGATATTCGCAGTCCGTGGCGCGCGCCGTTGATGGACCGCCCGCCCTGCCCGGTCTGCCAGGCCCGCACGCTGCGGCCCGATGTCGTGTGGTTCGGCGAGATGCCCTACCGGATGGGCGAAATCTACGCGGCGCTGCGGACCTGCGACCTGTTCGTCTCGATCGGCACCTCGGGCGCGGTCTATCCCGCGGCAGGTTTTGTCCAGAACGCAGTCGAACTCGGTGCCGAGACGCTTGAGCTCAATCTCGAACGCAGCCAAGGGTCTTCGATGTTTCATGAGACGCGGCTCGGTCCGGCAAGCGAACTGGTGCCGCAATGGACCCAGGAGATGCTGCGATGAGCGAACACCACGGCAGCTGCCACTGCGGCGCGGTACGGCTGGTGTTGCGCGACGATCCGGTTAAGGCGGCGAGCTGCAACTGTTCGATCTGCCGCCGGATCGGTGGGTTATGGGCCTATGCCGAACCGGTAAAGATCACTATCGAGGGCGCTGGCGTGGCTTACCGCCAAGGCGATTGCATGCTCGATACCTGGCACTGCGGCACCTGCGGCTGCACCACGCACTGGACTCCGGTCGATCCGGCCTACCAGCGGATGGCGGTCAATCTCAGGATGTTCGATCCGGCGTTGTGGCAAGACTTGCCGATCCGCCACGTCGACGGAGCAAGCTTCTAGCCGCCGCACCCCCGGCACTCCGGGTCCTTGACGATCCGCATCGTTCGAAGGCTCGGGACCAGCCCTTCGAACAGGTGCAGCTGGCCCCATTGCGGATCGCCGAGCGCGGCTTTGCCCTGCACCAGCACCCGCACCGCCTGCATCGCGGCGAAAGCGCCGACGAACCCGGCCACCGCGCCCAGCACCCCGTCTTCGGCGCAGGTATCGCAGTCCTCGGCATCGAAAGCATCACCAACGAAGCAGCGATAGCAGGCCTGTCCGGCCAAGTGCCCGGCGAAGTTCGCGACTTGCCCCTGAAACCGCCCGATCGCCGCACTTGTCAGCGGAATGCCGAGCCGCACGCAGGTGTCCGACACCACCAGCCGAGTCGCGAAATTGTCGCACCCGTCGAGCACAAGGTAAGCACCTTCAAGGAACCGCGCCGCGTTGTGATCCCCCACCGCCTCGGCGTGGACGCGGACCTTGAGGGAACCGTCGAACTTGCTGACCCAGTCGGCGGCGAGGTCGGCCTTGCGGCGGCCCACATCCGCTTCGCGGTAGATCGTCTGGCGCTGCAGGTTCGATGCGTCGACCACGTCGCGGTCGATCACTGTCAGAGTGCCGATTCCCGCCGCTGCCAGGTATTGCAGCGCGGGCGAACCGATCCCGCCCAGCCCGACAATCGCGACGTGCGCACCGGAGAGCGCGACCTGCCCCGCTCCGCCCAGTTCGGGCAGGACAATATGGCGGGCAAAGCGTTCGAGGCGGTCAGGCGGGAGCGACATTGGCTCACCCTCTACGGCCATTCGGCGCCGCGGCAAAGGAAGGTTCTTGCGCAGCCCCGCGCTCTGCGGCACTTAACCGGTCAATTAAGAAAACAATGGGATGAGCGATGCATTATGCCGAGCTGCGCCAAGTGCGCGAGGAACTGACCGGACCGGGCGGACAATTCGAAATCGTTGACGCCGAGGTGCTGGGCAACCGGCTCAAGGTGTTCAAGAACGCCCCGCCCTCGGTGCGCGAAGTATGGCTGTCGAGCGCGATGTTCGCCGAACGCCCCTACCTCATCTACCAGGACGAGGTGATGACTTATGCCGAGGCGCATTCCGCTGTGAACGCGGTCGCCGCCTGGCTGTTCGCACAAGGCGTCAAGCCCGGCGACCGGGTGGCAATCGCGATGCGCAATTATCCCGAATGGATGCTGATCTACTGGGCCTGCGTCTCGATCGGGGTCGCCGCGGTGGGCATGAACGCCTGGTGGAACGGCGAGGAAATGGCCTTCGCGATGAAGGACTCCGCCCCCAAGGTCCTGTTTGCCGATACCGAACGGCTGGCACGCATGCACGAAACCCCGGGCCTGACCGACGGGGTCAAGCTCGTCGGCGTGCGCGTACCCACGCCGCATATCGGAGTGACCGAATGGAGCGAGGTCGTGGCGCACGGCGGGGCGATGCCCGAAGTCGCGGTCGATCCCGATGCCGATGCCTCGATCTTCTACACTTCGGGCACCACCGGCTTTCCCAAGGGCGCGCAGCTCACTCACCGCGGCTGCGTCGCGAACCTGCTCAACATGGTCTATTCGACCACCGCGCAGGCGCTCGCGGTCGAACGCGCCACAGGCTTCACCGCGCCGCTCGATCCGCCGCCGGCGGTAACGCTGCTCACCACGCCGCTGTTCCACGTCACCGCCAACAATTGCGGCGCATACCTGACCACTGCCGCCGGCGGGGCGATCGTGCTGATGTACAAGTGGGAGGCGGGCGAGGCGCTGCGGCTGGTCGAGAAGTACAAAATTTCCGGGATCAGCGGTGTACCGGTGATGAGCCGCGAGATCATCAACCACCCTGACTTTGCCAAGTTTGACACCTCGAGTCTCACCGGCATGTCCGGCGGCGGGGCGCAGGTGCCGCCCGACCTGGTGCTCAAGATCGACGAGAAGATCGCCACCGCGCGGCCGACCACTGGCTACGGCATGACCGAGACCTGCGGGATCATCACTTCGGTGACCGGGGACTTCTTCGTTGCCAAGCCTGATAGCGCCGGCCCCTCGATGCCCAATTTCGAGGTCAAATGCGTTGACGATGATGGGGGCGAAGTGGCGCAAGGCGAGCTCGGCGAGCTGTGGGTCAAGGGCTCATCGGTGATCAAGGGCTACATCAACCGCCCCGATGCGACCGCCGCCACGATCACCGACGGCGGCTGGCTCCACACTGGCGACATCGCCCGGATCGACACGGACGGGTTCATCTACATCGTCGACCGCAAGAAGGACATGGTCCTGCGCGGGGGCGAGAACGTGTTCTGCAGCGAGGTCGAATCGGGCATCTACCGCCACGCTGCGGTGGCCGAATGCTGCGTGTTCGGGGTGCCCGACGAGCGGCTGGGCGAAGAGGTCGGTGTCGCGGTGGTGCTGAAGGCCGGCGACACGCTCGACGAAACCGAGCTCAAGGCGCACTGCATGGACGTGATGGCCAAGCACAAGGTGCCGCGCTACGTCTGGTTCATGACCGAGCCGCTGCCGCGCAACGCCAGCGGCAAATTCCTGCGCCGCGAACTGCGCGAGGAGCTGAGCAAGCAGGCATCAGAGGCACTGAGCCATGGGTGATCTGGACGGACGTATCGCACTGGTAACCGGGGCGGCCACCGGGCTGGGCGCTGCTGCGGCGCGGGCGTTGGCGGCGGCCGGGGCAAAGGTTGCAGTGACCGATCTGGCGGCGCCCGACGACCTTGCCGCCGAAATTGGCGGCATCGCGCGCGCGCAAGACGTGACCAGCGAAGCCGATTGGGCGGCGACGATGGCCTGGCTGCGCAGCGAGGCCGGCGGGCTCGACATTCTGGTCAACAACGCCGGGCTGTGGCTGTTCAAGCCGATCACCGAGACCACGCTGGAAGACTGGCGGCGGCTTCACGCGGTCAACTGCGAGGGCGTGTTCATGGGCACCCGCGCGGCGATCCCCTTGTTGGCCGAGCGCGCGCACTTGTGGCGCGGCGGCGCGGCGATCGTGAACCTCTCGTCGGTGGCGGGAATCGAAGGCGCGGCGGGCGCGACCTGCTACAATTCGACCAAGGGCGCGGTGCGCCTGTTCACCAAGGGCTGCGCCAAGGAACTCGCCGCGGCGCGGATCCGGGTCAATTCGGTCCACCCCGGGGTGATCGATACCCAGATGGGCCGCGCGCTGATCGATGACTTTGCGGTTGCCCAGGGCATGGGCGACAACGAGGTGCTGGCCCAAGTCTCGGCGATGCACCCGCTCGGCCACCTCGGCGAGCCGCAGAACGTGGCCGATGCGGTGGTGTTCCTGGCCAGCGACCGCGCCGCCTTCACCACCGGGAGCGAACTGGTGATCGACGGCGGGATGTCGGCTTGATGGAAGTGTGCACAGCTTTGTGAACAGGGCTGTGCACCGCTCTATACGTCCTCGCCCAGCTTCATCAGCCAGCTCTTGGCTTGTTTGGGTTCGCCCGGTGCATTTGACGCGACCGGGCCGCGCGACGCCAGAAATTCGGCGAACAGGGCAAATGGCTCAAGTCCAAGCGTGACCCGCATCGCGTCGATTTGTTCGCCCAGCTCGGTCAATTCAGTGATCTTCGGATCCCAGGCCTTTCGGGCGAATTTATCGGAATTGTGTCCGAACAGCCCCCAGGATCCCGCGGCTGTTTCGCGCAGCGCGGTGATCAGCAAGCCGGTAAATTCCGCTTCCGCGTCCAACCGCTGGCCATCAAGCCGTTCAAGGCGGTCAGCCCTGCTCACATGGCAGCCCTGAAATCAGCTTTCCAGCTGGCGCAGCAATGAACGCACGTCGCCGTCCATATCGGCATCGCGGGTGCGCAGGTCTTCGATCAGGCGGACTGCGTGGATCACGGTCGAGTGATCGCGCCCGCCGAACTTGCGGCCGATCTCGGGGTAGCTGCGCGGAGTCAGCACCTTGGCGAGGTACATCGCGACCTGGCGCGGACGTACTACCGCGCGGGCGCGGCGCTTGCTGCTCATCTCGGTCCGGTCGACCCGGTAGAACTGGCACACGGTGCGCTGGATCTCGTCGATCGTGATCCGGCGGCGGTTGGCCGAAAGGATGTCGGTCAGCTGCTCTTCGGCAAGCTGGAGCGACACCGCCTGGCCCGTAAGCTGGGCATAGGCGATCAGCTTGTTGAGCCCGCCAACCAGCTCGCGCACGTTGCGGTTGATCGTCCGGGCGAGGAATTCGACCACGTCCGCGGGCACATGCGTGGGCGAAAAGCGCTGCAGCCGGTGTTCGAGGATAGTCCGGCGCAAATCGATATCGGCCGGCTGGATATCGGCGACGAGGCCCATCGACAGGCGCGACAGCAGCCGCTGTTCGACCCCGTCAAGCGCTTGCGGTGCGCGGTCGGCAGCGAAGACCAGCCGCTTGCCTTCGGCGAGCAGCGCATCGATCGTGTACAAGAGTTCTTCCTGCGCCGAAGCCTTGCCGATGATGAACTGGATATCGTCGACCAGCAGCAAGTCGAAGCCGCGCAGCCGGGTCTTGAACTCGATCGTCTGGTTCTGGCGCAGTGCCTGGACGAATTCGACCATGAAGCGTTCAGCCGAGCAGTAGAAGATCCGCGCGCGCGGGTGCGCCTGGAGATAGGCGTGGCCGATTGCGTGGAGCAGGTGAGTCTTGCCCTGGCCAGTGGCGGCCTTGAGGTAAAGCGGAGCGAATTGCGGGGTTTCGGTCGCGGCCATGCGCTGCGCGGCATTGCTGGCGAGAACATTGGCCGAGCCCGACACGAAAGTGGTGAAGGTCAGCGAGGGGTCAAGCCCGATCGAAGCCATGCCCAGCCCGTTGGGACCAAGTCCGCCAAGCTCAGCCGCGCTCATGCCCAGCGCATCACCGGGTTGCGCGGCTGGAACAGCATCGCCGCCGCGGCCTCTGCCGTCGAAGCGCAGCCCCTGCGGCGCGCGCCGTCCCGGCTGCACCGAAATGCGAACATTGCGGATATCCGGCCGGGCGATCTTCCACGCGAGCGAGAGCCGGTCGGAAAACCGGTCCGCGACCCAATTGGCAGAAAATTCGGTTGGCAAGTGCAAGTCAAGCGTGCCGGTTTCCTTGCAGAACCCGCCAAGCTGGATCGGCTTGATCCACTGACTGTGGAGCTGCTGGCCGAGATCCTTGCGCAGACCCTGGCTGATATCTGCCCAGTCGGCGGACAGATCCAGCGCTTCGTGTTCGTCGCGCATCCGATCCTCATCCGACTTAATTGTAGGGGAGGGTTGCAATGCTCCGCCTGTTGCCATCACCGTCACACGATTCGCCCCCGAATCCAACAACCAACACCAGAAGCGCGAAGTCGCACTCCTCCGAAGGCCGGATGCCCAAAACCGGCCTGCCTTCTCAGCAATTTTTGTGAGGCCCGAACCGCGATTTTCGCTTTCAAGACCGTGAGCGGATTTATGAACGGTTCAGTGATGAGAGCAAGGCGTTGTCCGTAAAAAAACTGAAATAAATGCCCTTGACTCATGCGCAGCCCCTGAAAGCCGCTAACAATGGGTTACTTCATTGTTTTTGCTATGGTTTATTCTCGATCTGCGATCTCGAACCCCGCGAATCGCGGGAATACATAGTCTTAACGCATTGCAGCATTTCGCCTGCACGGCCGCAGAAAAAAGGCCGGTGGCTTGCGCCCCAGCCCTTAACCAATTTCGTTCTGCTTCCGTGCCGCCGATCCCCCCCATGCAAAGCGAATCGGTTGCGAGGAATTAACCGAGCGAGACGACCCGCTTGGTCAGGCGCGACAGTTTGCGCGCCGCAGTGTTCTTGTGCATCACGCCGCGAGCGACGCCGCGCGCGAGTTCAGGCTGCGCCGCGGCCAGCGCTTCGGTTGCAGCAGGCTTGTCGCCGCCGTCGAGCGCAGCTTCGACCTTCTTGATGAAGGTACGGATGCGGCCCAGGCGGTTGCCGTTGATTTCGGCACGCTTGTCGTTGCGGCGATTGCGCTTCTTGGCTTGCGGCGTGTTGGCCATGTTCGTCCTTGAATCTCTATGCTGAGGCGGAGTCGACCCGCCGGAAAGCGCGGCCCTTAGCGGCGAGGCCATTGTCGGTCAAGCTTTGCGGCCTATTTCTGGC
Organism: Sphingomonadaceae bacterium; assembly: GCA_025356175.1. GTDB lineage: Bacteria > Pseudomonadota > Alphaproteobacteria > Sphingomonadales > Sphingomonadaceae > Novosphingobium. The sequence goes on from JANXUP010000178.1 coordinate 35,451, forward strand.
ATTTTTGACAGAACCAGGTGCTGCGTCCGCCCTGGACGATCCGTCCTATCGGTGCACCGCAGCGAGAGCAAGGCTGGCCCTCGCGGTCATAGACGTCGAAGCGCTTGGAGAAATAGCCCAACTGGCCATCAGGCTGGGCATAGTCGCGCAGGGTCGACCCGCCGGCCTCGATCGCTTCGCCGAGCACGTCCTTGATGGCCGGGACCAGCCGCGCAAGCGCGGGCCGGGTGACCTTGCCCGCCGCCTTGCACGGATTGATGCCCGCGCGAAACAAGGCTTCGCAGACGTAGATATTGCCGAGCCCCGCGACGATTCGCTGGTCGAGCAGCATCTGCTTGATCGCAGCCGCGCGGCCAGCCAGCGCGGCCGTGAGGTGAGATACCGAAAAGACATCGCCCAGCGGTTCGGGGCCCAGCGCGGCGAATGTCGGCCAGCTATCAAGGGTCACCGTATCGACCAGATCAACCGAACCGAACCGGCGCGGATCGCATAGCGACAAGCGGTGGCCGCTTGCGGTCTCGATCACGAGGTGATCGTGCTTGCCCAGTTCTTCGGGCTCGATTCGCCAGCGTCCCGACATGCCGAGGTGGAAGACCAGCGTGGTGCCGCGGCCGGTGTGGATCAGCCCGTATTTGGCGCGGCGACCAAGCCCGGTCACCTCGGCCCCGCTCATCGCCTGGACCAGTCCTTCGGGAAACGGTCGGCGCAGGTCGGCGCGGCGCAAAGTCAGCCGCTCGATCCGCGCACCATCGAGATAGCGCGCCAGACCGCGTACGGTGGTTTCGACTTCGGGAAGCTCGGGCATTTGGGACTGCCTAGGCACTGCCCGGCGGCGCGACAATCAGTTTCTTATTGCAACCAACATCCCGCCTCCCTATCCAGCCCGCAACTTCAAAAATCTTTGGGAGATCGTCATGTCCTACTCATTCCACGCCGCTACCGTTCCGGCTTTCGTCGGCATGCTAGGCAACATCAAGTCGTGGCTCGACGTCGCCGCCAGCACCGGGAACGAGGCCGCATTGCTCGAAGCGAGGCTCGCTGACGACATGTTCGCCCTGGCCCGGCAAATCCAGATCGCTTCCGACTCAGCCAAGGGCGCCGGCGCCCGCATGAGCGGAACCGAAGCTCCGGCGATGCCTGACACCGAAACTTCGTTTGCCGAGCTCAAGGACCGCTGCGACAAGACCATCGCCTATCTCCAGTCGATCGATCCCGCCGCTTACGATGCCGGTGCTGACCGCGAAGTGGTGATCACCTTCCCCAACGGCGGCGGGGTCAAGTTCGACGGCAAGACCTTCCTCAGCGGCTTTGCCCTGCCCAACTTCTATTTTCACGCGACCACCGCTTACGCGATCCTGCGCGCCAATGGCGTGCCACTGGGCAAGCAGAACTTCCTCGGCCACCTGATGCCCTACATGTTTGCGCCGCCCGCTGCTTGATTGGTGAGCGAAGGCCAGCCGGCCTTCGCTGCAACACCAGCCCGCTCCTCCCAAAACACACACGCTTTCACTGGCACCGCGCCCGGCTTCTCGCTAAGGCGCGGCGCATGAGCGAAACGGTATCTTTTGGCTATGACGAGGTCTCTCCCGAGGAGAAGACCGACAAGGTCGGCGCGGTCTTTTCTTCGGTGGCGAAGAAGTACGACGTGATGAACGATGCCATGTCGGTGGGCATGCACCGGTTGTGGAAGGACCAGTTCGTCCGCCGGGTCAAACCGCGCGCCGGCGAGACGATCCTCGACATGGCCGGCGGCACCGGTGACATCGCCTTCCGCATGGCGAAACACGGCGCCCAGGTAACCGTCTCGGACATCAACCAGGACATGCTCGACGTCGGGATCGAGCGGGCGATGGACAAGGGCTTCGATACGCTCGTCTGGTCGCGCCAGAACGCCGAGGAACTGAGCTTCCCCGACCGCTTCTTCGATGCCTATACGATCGCCTTCGGAATCCGCAACGTGACCCGGATCGACGCGGCATTGGCTGAGGCTTACCGCGTGCTCAAGCATGGCGGGCGGTTCTATTGCCTCGAATTTTCGACCACCCAGTGGCCCGGCTTCAAGGAAGCCTACGATTTCTATTCGCACAACCTGGTGCCAAAAATCGGTGAGGCAATTGCCGGCGACGCCGAAAGCTATCGCTATCTGATCGAATCGATCCGCCGCTTCCCCAAGATGCCCGAATTCGAAGCGATGATCCGCGCGGCCGGGTTCACCCGGACCAAGGTCGAGCCGATTCTGGGCGGTCTGGTCGCGATCCACTCGGGGTGGAAGATCTGACCCGGCCCAGCACTCATGTGTTCCGTCTGCTGCGCTGGGGCCGGACCCTGGCACGGCATGGTGCGCTGCGCGGGATCGAGCAGGACATCAACACTCCTGCGCAAGTCCGGCGGCTGTGCCGGATTGCGCGGTTCGGCGCGGTCCAGCCGCGTGAACCAGACTACGCCGGGGCCTTCACCGCGATCGGCCCGGCGGCGATCAAACTTGGTCAGGCACTCGCCACCCGGCCCGATCTGGTCGGCGAAGAGGCCGCGCGAAACCTGCTCTCGCTGCAGGACAGCTTGCCGCCGATGCCGTTTCCGCTGATCCGGCGGGAGATCGAAGCCAGCTTCGGCAAGCCGCTCGAAGCGCTCTACGCGCACTTTGACGAGACCCCGATTGGCTCGGCCTCGATCGCGCAGGTTTACAAGGCGGTGACCGCCGAGGGCCGTCAGGTCGCCGTCAAGGTCATGCGCCCGGGGATCCGCGAAAAGTTGGCGCGCGATATCGACACGTATGAATGGGCCGCAGCGCACCTTGAGGCACTCGGCGGCGAGGCTTCGCGGCTACGCCCCCGCCTGGTGATCGCCAATTTCAAGCGCTGGACCGTGCGCGAGCTCGACCTGCGGCGCGAGGCTGCTTCGGCGTCCGAACTGACCGAGGCGATGGCCGGTTACGAAGGCTACCGCGTGCCCGGGATCGACTGGGACCGGACCAGCGGCCGGGTGCTGACGATCGACTGGATCGATGGCATCAAGATCAGCGACATGGCCGCACTGGACGCTGCCGGGATTGATCGGCCCGCGCTGGCCAAACGGCTGGTACTGGCCTTCCTGACTCAAGCAATCAGCTCAGGGTTCTTCCATGCGGACATGCACCAGGGCAACCTGTTCGTGGAAAACGACGGGACCATCGCCGCGATCGATTTCGGGATCATGGGGCGGATCGACCGGCGCGCGCGGGTCTGGCTGGCCGAGATCCTCTACGGCCTGACCACCGGCAATTATCGCCGCGTCGCCGAGATTCATTTCGAGGCGCAATACGTGCCGAGCTACCATTCGGTCGACGAGTTCGCGACTGCACTGCGCGCGGTGGGCGAACCGATGCGCGGCAAACCGGTGAGCGAGCTATCGGTCGGGCAGATGCTCGACGGGCTGTTCGCGATCACCCGCGATTTCGATATGCAGACCCAGCCGCACTTGCTGCTGCTGCAAAAGACCATGGTGATGGTCGAAGGCCTCGCCACCCAGCTCGATCCGGGCATCAACATGTGGGACACCTCCGGCCCCTTCGTCAAAGGCTGGATCCGCGACGAACTTGGCCCCGAAGCGGCGATTGCCGAGCGGCTGCGCGATGATGCGCAAACCTTGCTGCGCATCCCCGAACTCGTCCGCCGCCTCGAAGACAGTTTCCCGGCCAGGGGTGGCGCACCCGAAGCACCGCCCTTGCCGGATGTACCGCTGGTGTGGGAGCGGCGCGGCGAACCTTCGCACTGGCCGCGCTATGTCGCCGCTGCGCTGGGCGGCGGAGCGATGCTTTACGCCGCGCAGATGCTCGGCTGGTTGGGCTGAGCGGTGGAACTCGACACGCTCCTGCGGCACTTTTTCGGCACCGACAATCCATCGCAGTTGAGCGATGACGAATACGAGCGCGCGGTCGATCAGCTGAAGATCGGCTTCGGGGTCGAGCGCGAGCCCGGGCGACGGTTCGCGCTGTGGTGCTTGCTCGAAGCGCTCGGCATTGCGCCGCTGCCAGCGGATGCCTTTGCCAAGGAACCCAAGCTCAAGGCGGCCGCAGATGAATACCTCAGCGCCGCGTTCCGGATGGAGCGTTTTGAAGACGGCGAATAAGTGCTGCTTCGGCAGACGTCTGGTTCACTGAGCACGCGCCCGACCTAAAGCTGATCGGTGCCCGCCGGGCCAGCGTCTGCACGCTGCCCAGCGAGGCATGATCGATCAGAACTTCGCGCCCAGCCTGAGGCCGATCGTGCGCGGCGTGATCGGCACGATATAAGGCCGTTGGCTGCACGCGCCGCATTCCTGGAACCGCGAGATCTGGCCGCGCGTATCGAACACGTTGGCGACGAACAGTTCAATATTGAATGTCGACCAATCGGCCCCCACTGCCAGGTTCATCGTAGCGTAGGCCGGGAGACCGCCCAGGGTTGCCGCAGGATTGTAGAATGCGCCGGGCAGCAAAAGGTCTGCAGGAACCGTGGGGTCATGCAGCTGCCCATCTCCGTTCGGCGCCGCGACAAAGACTTTGGTCCGGATGTCGGACGAAGCCTTGCTTTGGTAAGACACGTTGACCTGCCCGTAAGGCTTCATCGACCCCGACTGGACGGTGTAACGCAGGGTTCCCGACAGTTTGAACTGGGGCGTGATCGGCAAGCGCGTTCCCGCCGCAGCGGAAATGTAGTTGATCTGCCCATCGGGCCCGGCAAGCGTGCAGGCAAAGCTGGGATCGTCGTAGCCGCACAGGCTCTTCTTGGTCTTGGCATCGGTGTACGATCCGCCAACGTTCAGCGAGAGACCGGCGTGGTTGTAGGCCAGATCCATCTCGATCCCGTTGATCCGGGCATCGGGGCCGTTGTGGATTTCGGTGAACGAGTTGGCGCCCAGGAAGGCGAACTGGAACGCCTTCCAATCCTGATGATAGATCGCTCCGTTGAAGCGCAGGCCCGGTGCAAGCGTGGTCTTCCAGCCAATTTCGTAGTTGTTGAGGAAATCGGACTGGTACGGGGCCACATCAGCGCGGCGGTTGATCCCGCCGGGGCGATAACCCTTCGAGGCCGTGGCATAGAACATCAGGCCATTGGCTGGCTTCCATGTGGCGTTTAACCGATAGGTAAGCCCCTGGCCGCGGGCGCTGACCGGCTCCACGCCAACCCCGGGCACATAGATGCCAAGGTTGGTACACGGGCCGCCGGGTACTTCCGGCGGCAGCAGGACAATACCGGGCGTTCCGGCCACCGGGCGCAGGCGGCTGCCGGTGCTGGTGAAGCAGCCAGCGACGCCGGTGCGCGAACTGCCCACGCCGTTGCGCGGATAATCGGTGTAGTTTCCGCCCGGATTGCGGCCAAAACCGAAGAACCCGATCAGGCTGTTGTCATAGAAGAACGCGCGCGCGCCGGCCGTGAAAGTCAGCTTGTCGGACACATCATACGAAAGTTCGCCAAACATCGCATAGTCGCGGTCGATGCGGTGCTGCTGGGTCAGCCACAGCGTACCCGGTTGGCCATTGACCGACAGCAGCGGATCGAGCCCTGCCACGCGGTAATCCTGGTGGATATCGTTCGACTGGTACTGGTAGAACCCGCCTGCAACCACCCGCAGCGGCTGGTCGGCAGGCGATGCGATGCGCAGTTCCTGGCTGAACTTCTTGAAGTGATCGGTGCCCAGCACGACCTGCGCCGAGTTGATTGTGTTGCCCAGCGAATCGCTGAAATAGAAGTAGCCCGCGACGCCGCCGTAAGTCGAATAGAGCTGATCGTAAGCTTCGGCGTAATCGATGTAGTCGGCCGAGCTGTTGGTCTTGCGGTCAAGGTAAGCACCGGCGTAGGTCACGTCCCAGTTGCCGAGCTTGCCCTCGATTGTCAGCGCCGCCTGGACGAACTTGTCGCTGCGGAATTCGGCGGCGAAGTGCTGGACCTGCAGATCGCCGGTCTTGGGATCGTAGCCATAGGATCCGTGGCTGCGGGTATCCTGATAAGTGACCGACGGCGTGATCGTCCAGTTTTCGTCAAGGTCGACCTTCAGCGCGGCGCGGCCGCCGGCGATCTCGGTGTCGTTGTAATCCTTCTTGACGAACGCGGTGTTGTTGACCGTAATTCCGGACGGGAGCGCAGCCAACGGCGTTGCGGTTTCAATGCCGGCAGGCACAGCAAGTTCGGAAACCGAAGTCCCCAAGAAACTGCGCGTTCCGGGAACGTTGTCGATATAGCCAGCATCGCGTTCGTACCAGCCGACCACGCGCAGCGCCATGTTGGCGGAAATCGGCAGGTTGAGCATGCCTTCGAGCTTGCCGCCCCAATCGCCCTTTTCGACATGGTTGACCTCGCCGTCGACCCGGCCTTCGAAGCCCGCAGTCGAGGGCTTGTTGGTGATGATGCGGATCGTGCCGGCTTCGGACGATGCGCCGTACAGCGTGCCTTGCGGGCCCGACAGGCTTTCGATCCGGGCGATGTCATAGATGTGGATGTCAAGGTTGCCGCCAATGGTCGTGACCGGCTGTTCATCGAGATAGACGCCGACCGAAGGCAGCGGGCCCGAGTGGTTGCCGTCACCGCCCGAGGCGACACCGCGCATGTAGATCACGCTGACGCCCGGGGTGCCAGAGCTTTGGAACGACACCGAGGGGAGCTGCTGGGCATAACCCTTGAAGTCCGAAATGTTAAGCTGGTCGAGCTTTTGCGTGCCCAGTGCCTGGATCGAGATCGGCACGTTCTGCATGCTTTCGCTGCGCTTTTGTGCGGTAACGATGATTTCGGCATCGTCAGTGGTGGCCGCTTCATCGGCGGGCGGGGTGTCCTGCGCGAAAGCCGGTGCGGCGTAGAGCGCACTCGTAGCGAGGAAGCAGGCGATGCTGCGACGCGAGAAATGAGACATGATGCCGCCCTATATTTTGTGTTCTGAGAAGTTCAGCCTGATTCTTGGCTGGCCCACCGTCAAGGACGTAGATTAAGAAATGACACATCGCTCGCTAAGCGTGGCACATTTACAACGTTTTTGGCGCTTCGGGATAACTTTCGAGCACTGCACCCAGTGCTTCACGCAACGGATCGAGGTGGGCATCGAAGGCTTTCCACGCCTCGGTGCCTTCACGAAAGATCGGTTGGCGCACTTGTTCGGAGCTCGGCGTGCGGACTGGGCGCTCGGTGCGGTAGAATTGCAGGCACGCTTCTTCGAAGGGTAGGCCGCAGTAATCCAGCAAGCCGCGCACCTCGCCCTCGGTATCATCGACCATGCGTTCATAGATCACGCGGTGGACCCGCCCCGGCATAACCCGGTCGACATGCGCCATCAGCCGGACATAATCGGCATAGTACCGCCCCATGTCGGTCAGGTCATAGCTGAAGCCCTGGCCGCGCGCGAAGTGCTGCTTGAAGTTCGAAAAGCAGCAACCCAGCGGATGGCGGCGCGCATCGATGATCTTGGCGCCTGGCAGGATCAGGTGGATGAACGGAGTGTGGGCCCAGTTGTTAGGCAGTTTGTCGATGTAGAACGGACGGTCGCTCTTGCGGTGGATCCGGGTGCGCTGGAGGAATTCCTCGCCCAGTTCGCGTAGGGCATCCGCGCCCAGATCGGCGACGGCTTCGGGATAGGGCCGCTGCCGCCGCGCTAGTGCGGGCAGGTCGGGCAGTTCCATTGTCCCTTCGACCATGCTGTGGCTGGCGAGGATCTGCTCGATCAGGGTCGACCCCGAACGCGGCATGCCCAGGATGAAGATCGGATCGGGCGCTGCGCAGCCCTGCCCGGACCGGGCTGCAACGAACCGCGCCGAATAGAGCGCAACCGAGCGATCGACGTGGCCGGTGACTTCTTCAGGGTCGTATTCCAGCTGCTCGCGTCGCAAGGCGTTACCATCGCGGTAGTGCGCGAAGGCTTCCGCCGCCTCGCCGCGATCCTCGAAGGCCTTGCCCAGCGCGAAGTCGAGGTGGAAGCGGTCTTCGGGCGCGAGCTCCGGCGCCTCGAGCGCGGCCTGCATCACTTCGATATCCCCATCACTGAAGCGATAGGTCTTGAGGTTGGCCAGGCTCCACCAGGTTTCACCGAGCGCCGGCATCAGTTCGATCGAGCGGCGATAGGCGGCCACGCCCTCGTCAAGCCGGCCCACGGTCTTGAGCACGTGGCCGTAGCTCATCCACACCCGCGGCTGGCCCGGTGCACGTTCCAGAACATCGGCATAGACAGCGATGGCATCCTCGAAATCGCCCAGCCGGCTCAAAGCGGCGGCCTGAAGGTTGGCGTGCCCTGCGTTGTCGGGTTCATCGGCGATGACCCGATCAAGCTCGGCAATCGCCTCTTCGGGGCGGCCTTGGCGGTAGAGGACCAATGCCAGGTTGGCCCGCGCTGCGGTGAACGAAGGCGACAGTTCGAGCGCGCGGCGCAGCAGGTTTTCGCTATCCTTGTAGCGGCCGATCCGCCCCGCAAGTTCGGCAAACAGCCGGATCGACGCGACGTCGAACGGGAATTCCTTAAGCTGCGTACGCAGCAGTGGTTCGGCGCGGGGCAAGTCATTCTCATTCATCGCCAGCGCCGCCTCGATCAGCCGCGGGTGGTACTGCCCGAGGCGTGAAAGCCAGCTGCTGGTGGTGACACTTGCCATGCGCGCTGCAGAAACATGGTGACGCGCCAAGTTCAAGCGATAGTCTGCCCGGCAAAGGGGAAAACGCATGACCGCAACCGGCAAACGCGCGCTGGGCTTCTGGGCGCTGCTCGCCTTGGTGATCGGCAACATGATCGGATCGGGCATCTATTTGCTGCCCGCGACGCTCGCCCCGCTTGGCTGGAATCAGGCGATCGGGTGGATCATTACCCTGGGCGGCGCGCTATGCCTGGCGGTGATTTTCGCCGCGCTCAGCGCCCGGATACCGCGAGCGGGCGGGCCTTATGCCTACGCCGATGCTGCGTTCGGCCCGCTCGCCGGTTATGTCGCGGCATGGTCGTACTGGGTGATGACCTGGGTCGGCAATGGCGCGATCGCGATTGCCGTGGTCAGCAACCTCAGCCTGATCTTCCCGGTGATCGGCACCGTTGCCGGGCTTCCGGCAGTCCTCGCGGTCGGGTTTGTCTGGCTGCTGACATTGGTCAACCTTGCGGGCGTGCGGGCGGCCGGGCGCGTGCAAGCGATCACGACAGTGCTGAAGATCTTGCCGCTGATCGGCTTGATCATGCTGGCGTTGTGGTTCGCGCTGAGCGGGGCGCCGCATGCACCCGATCCCGGCGTGCCGCTGACCACGGGCAATATCGCGGCCGCTGCGGGGCTGACGTTCTGGGGTTTCCTCGGGCTCGAATCCGCCACCGTGCCGGCCGACAAGGTACAGGACCCGGCGCGCAATGTGCCGCGCGCGACGATGATCGGGGTGGTGTTCACTGGCCTCATCTATCTGGGCATTTCGCTGGCCTTTGCGTTCTATATGCCCGTCGGCGAAGCGGCCAGTTCGCCCGCGCCGGTGGCGGATTTCCTGGGCAAGACCTTCGGCAGCGGGATCGCGCAAGTGGTTGCGCTGTTCGCCGCGATCAGCGCGTTCGGAGCGCTTAACGGCTGGATTCTGGTGCAAGGCGAAATGCCCTGGGCGATGGCGCGCGGCGGGGTGTTCCCAGCTTGGTTCGCCAAGGAAAGCGCGCGCGGCATTCCGGTGCGCGGTCATATCGTATCGAGCTTGCTGCTGTCGGGCATGGCTTTGCTCAACGCGCAGAAGGGGATGGGCAAGCTGTTCGAATTCATCGGCTCGGTCAGCATCGCGGCCGGGCTGGTGGCCTATCTCCTGAGCGCGCTGGCTGCGCTCAAGCTGGTGCGCAATGTGAAGACTGGAAGCGCCGCGCTGATCGCGGCGGCCTTCACGCTGTGGGCCGAATGGGGGTTGGGCTTGGAAGCGATGGGTTACGGCGCGGTGCTGATCGCTGCAGGTCTGGCGCTCTACCCTTTTGTCAGCTCCGCAAAATCTTCCGCAATAGCGGCCGATCCTGCAGAATAGCCGCCGCGGCATTGTGCCCCGGAGCGCCGGTCACGCCGCCGCCCGGATGAGTCCCCGCGCCGCACATGTAGAGGCCCTTGATCGGCCCGCGATAGTCGCCATGCCCCAGCACCGGCCGCGCCGACCACAGCTGGTCGAGCCCCATGTTGCCGTGCATGATATCGCCGCCGATCAGCCCGAACTTGCGCTCAAGGTCGGTCGGCGAGTGGATCTGCGTCGCGATCACGCTGGCCTTGAAATTGGGGGCGTGGTCGTTGACGGTGTCGATAATCAGGTCGGCCACCGCCTCGCGGTGCGTGTCCCAATCGACCTTGGGATCGAACTGCTGGCAGAACAGGCTGGCGACATGCATGCCCGGCGGGGCGAGGCTGTCATCGACAGTTGAGGGGATCTTGATTTCGACGATCGGCTTCTTCGACCAGCCGTGCTGGACCGCGTCGTAATAGGCCTGATCCATGTAATCCATGCCCGGCGCGATGATGATCCCGGCGGTGTGGTGCTCGGCCTGTTCCTTGCCCGGCAGCACGGTGAACGAGGGCAATTCGGATAGCGCAACGTTCATCCGGAAGGTGCCCGAGCAGGCCTTGAAGCCCTTGATCCGGCGCTTGAATTCGTCGCTGAGGTCGCTCGGATCGACCAGCTGCGGGTACAGCAGCGCCGGCCCTGCGTTCGAGGCGACAATGCTCGCGGCGATTTCTTCGCCGCTTTCGAGCTTCACGCCCGTAACCTTGCCGCCATCGACCAAGACCTGCTTGACCGGCGCCTCAAGGCTGATCTCGACCCCGGCATCAATGCAAGCGGCCGCCATCGCCTGGGTGATCGCGCCCATCCCGCCGACCGAGTGGCCCCAGGCGCCCAGCTTGCCGTTCACTTCGCCAAACACGTGGTGGAGCAACACGTAAGCCGAGCCGGGGGTCGAAACCCCGGCGTAGTTGCCGACCACCGCGTCGAACGCGAAGGCGCTCTGCACATAGTCATGCTCGAACCAGCCATCGAGGAACGACCGCGCCGACTTGGTGAACATGTCGAGCACGTCGCGCTGCACTTCGATGTCGAGCTGTGCCATCGGCCAGCCCTGCTTGGCCGCGGCAAGCAAGGCGGGCAGGCCGCCGCCAAGGTTAGGCGGGATCTTGAGGCTGAGATCGCGCAGCACGTTGGCGACTTTTTCAAGCGCGACATCGTAAGCTGGATAGGCCGCCGCATCCTTCTTCGAGAACCGCGCAAACTCCGCCTCGGTCCGCCCCGGTCCGCCGCCAAGCTTGATGTAATCGTCGGCGAAGGGGAAGAAGTTGGAGATTGTCCGTTCGATCACACGGTAGCCGTAGTCGTGCAGCCGCATGTCCTGGATGACCTTGGGGCGCAGCAAGCTGACGGTGTAGCTGGCGGTCGAATTGCGGAAGCCGGGGTGAAACTCCTCGGTCACCGCCGCGCCGCCGACAATGTGCCGCCGTTCGAGCACCCGCACCCGCATCCCGGCCTTGGCGAGATAGAAGGCGCAGACAAGGCCGTTGTGCCCGCCGCCGATGATCAGGGCGTCGTAAGTCTTGGTCATGCTTTGCTCCAGCCGGGGGTCGGCGCGTGAGGCAACCGCGCCTCGGGTATCAGGGTGCGAATCTTCCGGGCGAAACTGCGCAGGCAGACCTCGCTGGTGGCGATTGGCCCGGCGGTATAGCTGCGGCTGGCCATGCCTTGCTGGACCTGTCCGATCAGCCAGGTGTCTTCGGCATTGACCACGCGGTTGATCCGCCAGTTGGCATAGCGCGCGAGCTTCATCTCGCGGCGTTTTCCAGCAGGAGTGTGGGCATCTGGCAGGCAATAGGCAACCTCGCGCAGCATGCAGGTGGTCGGCGAGGTCGGAATCCACTGCATGAAATCGATCTGGTCGGCGTAGATATCGAAGGCCATGTTGGGCCACAGTTTGAAATAGAGCCAGCGACCGTGCGCGTCCTCTGACAGGTGCTCGACGCGCGGCAAATGCTCGCGGTAAAACCGTTCCCAAAAGTTCTGCTGCTCATTCCGCACCACATCGCCATGGAGCCGGTCGGCCCAGCCGTGTGCTTCGATGCGGTAGGTCTTGCCGACCAGCCGGGTCAGGCCATCGTGCGCCACTGGGATGTGCAGATTGTCCGAATAATTGTCGCCGACGTTCTTCCAGTTGACGCTGCGCGGGCGGTGGCGGACCGCGCCCATCGGCTGCATCTGCTCGAACTTGTAAGGTTCGACCTCCGCCTCGAACGGGGCCATCATGGCGCTGGGTTTCGGGAAGCCGCGATCATCGAGGCAGACGAACGCAAACCCGTGCCACAGGTCGAGCGCGACCGGCTGCAACCCGTTGTCCGCCAGTTTCAGCGCCGGATATTCGCTGCGCGAGGGCACACCGCTCAGCCGCCCGTCGGGTTCGTAAGTCCAGGCGTGATAGGGGCACACCAGCTTCTTCGCGCAACCGCCGGACCCTTCAACCAGCCGCATCGCACGGTGGCGGCAGACGTTGGAAAAGGCGCGCACCTGGCCATCGCCGCCACGGATCACGATCACGCTTTCGTCGAGGTATTCGATCGTGCGGTAGTCACCCGCCTCGGGGATTTCGTTGACGTGGCAGACGATCTGCCATGATGGGCGGATCACCCGTTCCATCTCCACGGCGAAGTATTCTGGATCGTGATAGATCCAGCCGGGCAGCGAAAAATCAGCGTCGGGATCGGCGGTCAGCCCGTCGATTTCCGCATGGTTTGATGCCGGACTGCTCGCCACTGACCCGATTCTCCAATCGCTTGTTGGACGATCGTATAACAAGTGTTACCATCCCGCAAGTGAGTACCCCTGCCTTCACCCGCGCCGAACCGGATGCGCGCCGCCAGAGCCTGATCGAGGCCTGCGCGCGGGTGCTGGCGCAAGTTGGCGCGGCGGGCGTGTCAGTGCGCGCGATTGCACTCGAAGCCGGAGTCTCGCCGGGGCTCGTCAATCACTATTTCGCCGGGATCGACGCGCTGGTTGCAGCAACCTATGGCCATGTCGAATCTCAGGTCAGCGAGGCGATCGGCGCGGCACTCGATGCTGCCGGACCCCGGCCGCGCGCCCGCCTCGATGCCTATGTTACCGCCAGCTTTGCCCCGCCGGTCGCTTCTGGAGAATTGCTGGCGACGTGGATTGCGTTCTGGAGCCTCGCGCGGTCACGGCCGGAGATAGCCCGCCAGCACGACGAGCAATATGCCCAGTTCCGCACAGCGCTCGAAGCTCTGCTCGCCGCTTGCGGCCTCGCGCCGGCCGAGCTGCGCCACGCTGCCATCGCGATCACCGCGCTGGTCGACGGGCTGTGGCTCGAACTGTGCCTCTCACCGCATGCGTTCAGCGCCGCCGAAGCGTGCGAAATTGCCCGCGCCGCGCTCGACCGGCTTATTTCGACAAGTCGGTCAACAGGCTCAGATAGTATGTGATCCCCGGCGCGGTGTTGCTGAGCGGAATGCGTTCGTTGAGCCCGTGCGCGAAGTCTTCCGAATCCTTGGAAAACACCGGGCTCGCGCCATAACTTGGCACGCCAAGTGCGCGGTACCACACCGAATCCGACGCGCCCGAGGCCTGGCTGGGGAAGATCGCCAGGCCCGGATTGATCAGGTGCATCGCTTTCTCGGCCGCACCGGTAAAGTCGGGCCGCATTGGCGAGGCAGGGGCGGCGATTGAATCCTCGCCCGAAGTCGCGGTGACCTTCACATCGGGCATGCCGATGATCTGTTCGAGGTTCTGGCGGACTTCCTCGCGGCTGTGGCCGGGGAAGATGCGGCAGTTGATGTTCGCGGTGGCGCGCTGCGGCAGCGCGTTTTGCGCATGCCCGCCCGAAATCATCGTTGCGACACAAGTGGTGCCGATCTTGCCGACGTAGCTGGGGCTGGCGCGCAAGGTCGCTGCGGCAGCTTCGTCATTGGGGTTGGCGGCGAAGGCGCGCATTGCCCCGGCCAGCTTGGGATCGCCTTCAAACGCGGCGGCCTTTTCGAAATAGGCCTTGGTCAGCGGGCTGAGTTCGGGCTTGAAGTGGTAGGCACCGATCTTTTCCAGCGCTGCGGCGAGCTGGACGATCGCGTTGACCGGGCGCGGGGCCGAGCTGTGGCCGCCGGGGTTGGTCACTTCGAGCTGATAGTCATCATAGGTCTTTTCCGCGCCCTGCCAGGTCCAGTACAGCGGCTTGCCGGTCTTCTCGTCGAGCGTTCCGCCGCCGCCATCGATGTTGAGCACCAGTTCGGCGCCCGCCAGCTGCTTGGCGATTACCCGCGAGCTGCGCATGGTGGTTTCCTCGTCGCCTGAGAACTGCAGCACGATGGTACGGCGCGGTTTGTAGCCCGAGCGGCGCAGTTCGATCAGCGAGGAGGCGGCCAGCGCCGCATCGAACTTCATGTCGCTCGCCCCGCGGCCGAACAGGTAGCCGTTCTCGACCACCGGGGTGAATGGATCGCGCTCCCAGTCCGCAGGCTTGGCTTCGACCACATCCATGTGCCCGGAAATGACCAGCGGTTTGAGACTGGGATCGCTGCCCGGCCAGGTTGCGATCAGGTAAGCGGTGTCATTGAATGGGGTGATTTCGACCTGGTTGTCTTGCCAGCCGCCGGCGACCAGCGCCTGCTTGACCAGTTGCAAGGCCTCTCCGGTCTTGTTGCCCGTGCCCTCCACCGAGCGCAGCGCGATCAGCTGCTTGGCAAGCGCGAGCACCTGTGCCTCGGCGACCGGATGCGAAGCCGGTTTGGCCGGACGGGCGGCAAGCTGCGGCACGGCGACCCCGGCAAGCAGGGCGATGATGACTGGCGTAAAGGCGTGGCGCATGAGCGATTCTCCTGTGACGCAGCGTTTAGCCACATGGCACGCTCATGGTAAAGCGTCCGCTGCTTGACAATTGCCGGTCCGCCTGCCTCACACAAAATTAACGGCCCTGCGACTAGACGGGCCCTGCCAAAAACAGGGTCAGCGAGTACTTATGGTCAGCAAGCAGGCGGCGCTCCGCGTCGCCATTCCGGAAGAGCTGCGCGATTGGGTCGATAATCGGCTCATTTCCGCGCACATCCGGATGGTGCGTCCGCTGGTCTTTGGCAGCCTGCTGAATGCGGCGTTGTTGGTGCTGGCACTGACGGGGCAAATTCCGGCCGGCTACATTGCGCTGTTCGGCAGCACGATGGTTGCGGCATGCTTGCACCGCCTGTGGCTCGCGGAAGGGATCGAACGCGGCCGCCGCCGCCGCCGCAGCGCCAAGATCATCTCGGCCTTCTGGTGGAATTCGCTGTGGCTGGGGCTCAATATCGGCATCCTCGCAGCGCTGTGGCTGCCGCGTATTTCGTCGGCCACGCAGCTGCTGCTGGCAGTTTGCACCGTTAGCCAGATCGCCTCAGCTGCTTATACCGTGCGGACATTGCCCAGCGCCGCCAAGATCTACGTTATTACGCAGGCCCTCGGCCTGGCGGTCGGGATCGGACAGAACGCCAGCTTGATCGGGCTGGCGACGATCGCCGTCCTGATAGTGGCAAGCGCGCTGCTGGTGCGCATGGCCTATACCGCGCATGACCTGTTCGTCAGCCGGATCCTGTCCGACCGCGATCTTCACAGCGCCGCGCGAACCGTCAAGCTGCTGCTTAACGAATACGAAGAGAACGGCTTCGACTGGCTGTTCGAGCTCGATCGTGAGCGCTCCCTGATCAATGTTTCGGCGCGCTTTGCCAAGGCTGCCGGCGGCGCCGCCGAACAGCTGACCGGACGCCATCTGTCGACCCTGTTTGCCCCCGGCACCAGCCGTGACGAGCTGGAGCAGGCGCTCATGTCCGGCCGGCCGCTGCGTTCAGCAGTGGTCGCGCTCGATGGACTGGGTGAAACCGGCCCGCGCTGGTGGTCGATCAGCGGCCGCCCCAGCTATTCGGGCGACGGGGTGCATTACCGCGGGGTCATCTCCGACGTTACCGAGCTCCGCCAGGCCGAACAGCGCGCGCAGCAGATGGCGCATTTCGACGCGCTCACCGGCCTGCCCAACCGCACCCAGTTCAACCAGGCGCTGTCGTGCCTGTTTGGCAACCACCAGGACGGCGAACACATCGCCCTGCTGCTGCTCGACATCGATCATTTCAAAAGCGTCAATGACATGCACGGCCATTCGGTCGGCGATGCATTTCTGCGGCTGTTCGCCAACCGGCTGGTGTCGGTGGTCGGGTCGAGCGGGCTCGGCGGGTGCGAGCCGATCGTCGCGCGGCTGGGCAGCGACGAGTTCGCGATTGCGGTCAGCGGCGGCGATGCCTGCGACCATGCGGTGCGGCTGGCCGAATTGCTGACGCTGTCACTGGGCGAGCCGCTGACGGTCGAAGCCATCGAACTGCCCTGCGGGATTAGCCTGGGGATTGCGCTCGCTCCGTTCCACACCGACCAGCAGGCGCAGCTGCAAAGCTATGCCGACATTGCGCTGGGCGCGGCCAAAACCGGCGGGCGCGGCAATTGGGAAATGTTCGAACCCGACATGGATGCGCGGCTCCACGAGCGCCACACGCTGGCCCGCGACCTGCGCCATGCGGTTGGCCGGGGCGAACTCATGCTGTTCCTCCAGCCGCTGGTCGACGTCGCCAGCGAAGTGAAGACCGGTTACGAAGCCCTGCTGCGCTGGCAGCATCCGGTGCGCGGGCTGGTCCCGCCCGATGTGTTCATCCCGATCGCCGAAGAAACCGGGCTGATCGTGCCGATCGGCGAATGGGTGATCCGCACTGCCTTTGCCGAAGCCGCCAGCTGGCCGGGCGAGGAATTGATCGCGATCAACCTCTCGCCGATCCAGTTCTCCAGCCCCAACCTGCTCCCGGTGATCGTCAATGCCCTGGGCGAAACCGGGATCGCGCCGGGACGGGTCGAATTCGAGATTACCGAAGGCGTGTTGCTGGGCGATTCGGAAGCAAACATCGACATATTGTGCCGGATGCAGGCCCTCGGCCTGAAGATCGCGCTTGACGATTTCGGCACGGGCTATGCCTCGCTGAACTATCTGCTGACCTTCCCGTTCGACAAGATCAAGATCGACCGCAGCTTCATCGCCAGCCTCTCGACGCGCGAGGAATCGCGCGCAATCGTCGCCTCGATGATCGGGCTCGCCAATGCGCTGGGCATGTGCACCCTGGCCGAAGGAGTTGAGGAAACCGACCAGCTCGATCAATTGAAGGCGCAGGGTTGCCGCATGGTTCAGGGCTGGCTGTTCGGCAAGGCGCTGCCCAGCGAGGAATATCATCCGCGAAGTGCGCAATTGCCGGTTGCCTCGATTGCTCCGGTGCGGTTGCCCCGCCCGCGCAAGGTCCGCGTTTCGCAGACGTATTCACACCGCAAGCGCGCCTGATCTGCACCGCGCCGCACTGGCGCACCCCGCACCCTGCTGCTAACTCCTCACCTTGCCCGGACGCTCGTCCGAAGGTCGGATGAGCTTTGGGCACGGGAGTGAATTGGCATGAGCTTCACCGCAGACCGCTTGCTGCTGTTCGGTGCAACCGGCGATCTTGCGCAGCGCATGCTGCTGCCTTCGCTGTGCGCGCTGCACGATGACAAGCTGATCGCGCCCGAACTCACGATCATCGGCACCGCGCGGTCCGAATATGACGACGACACCTACCAGGCCTTCGCCCGCGACGCGCTCAACAAATACCTCCCCGACTTCCGCAAGCATGCCATCGACAGCTTCCTCCCGCGGCTCAGGTACCAGGTGCTCGATGCGACCCAGGCTGACCACTTCACCGAACTTTCCGACGAAATCGGCACGGTGGACAAAGGCATGGCGATTTTCCTGTCGACCGCGCCCAGCCTGTTCGAACCGACCATCGCCGGGCTGACCAAGGCAGGCCTGACCGGCGACAAGGTCCGCATCGGGCTCGAAAAGCCGCTTGGCACCAGCCTCGATACCAGCCGCGAAATCAACGATGCTGTCGCCGCCACGTTTAGTGAAGACCGCATCTTCCGGATCGACCACTACCTCGGCAAGGAAACGGTCCAGAACCTGCTGGCGCTGCGCTTTGCCAACATCATGTTCGAGCCGTTGTGGAATGCCGCGCACATCGATCACGTTCAGATCACCATCGCCGAGACGGTCGGGCTGGAGCAGCGGGCGGGTTATTATGACGGCACCGGGGCACTGCGCGACATGCTGCAGAACCACATGCTGCAACTGCTTGCGCTGGTCGCGATGGAGCCGCCGACGAGCTATGACGCTACCCCGATCCAGGACGAAAAGGTCAAGGTGCTGCGCGCGCTGCGCAAGGTTGCGCACACTGAAACCGTCACCGGCCAATACCGCAAGGGTGCGATCGAAGGC
>JANXUP010000194.1 GCA_025356175.1 Sphingomonadaceae bacterium
GGCAGCGAGGTGCTGATCCTTGGCTATGGCGCGATCGGGCAAGAAGTTGAAGCGCGGCTGGCCGGGTTTGGGGCGAAGGTCACCAAGGTCCGCCGCACCACCGGGCCAGGCGCGCTCGGTCCGGATCAATGGCGCGGCGAACTGGGGCGGTTCGACTGGATCGTGCTGGCGGTCCCGGCGACGCCCGAAACGCAGCACATGATTGGCGTTGCTGAACTGTCGGCGATGAAGGGCGATGCCGTGATCGTCAACATCGCACGGGGCAGCGTGATTGATCAGGATGCGCTGGTCGATGCGCTCGCCGCCGGCCGGATCGGCGGCGCGTTGCTCGATGTGACCACGCCCGAGCCGCTGCCCGAAGATCACCCACTGTGGACGCTCGATAACGCGCAAGTGACGATGCACCTGTCGGGCAACGCGCAGACGCTGATGTTCCAGCGTTCGGCTGAGCGGTTCCTCGTCAACCTGGCGCGTTACCGTGCGGGCGAGCCGCTCGAACCCACGGTCGACTACGCCGCTGGTTATTGACCGCGCGCGCGGTGCAGCCAGCAATTCACTGCGAACCGGTAATCCTCTAGTTGGCCGCTTGGGCAGGCAATCGGCAAGACCTCATGCGGAGCAATCGACGCGAAACTGACCAGCCGGTTGTCGCGCGGTTCGAGTTTTTCGGCGAGCCCGCCGCCGAACCGGTGCAACTGCAGCTCACCGCCACTGAAGCCTTTGGGCTGGCGGTAGAAATAGTAGACCGCCGAAACCGCCCGGTCGGTGTCTGCTGCCAGCCGCGCGTCCTGGGTAAAGGTATCGAAGTGAACCTTGTAAAACCCGCCGTCGCCATGCGCGGCGAGTTCCAGTTCGGTCTTGGCAATGACGAACGGGGCGATGCCCAAACCATCGCACAGTTCGGGCAGGCGGGCGTGGACAGCCGCAGTGAACGCCTCTTCGAACGGCCCCAACCCGCCATCGCAGCGCAGCGACTGGCGCACCGCGTGGTCGATCACGTCGTGCCGCCCGTTGCGCACGCTGGTCGGCTTGAACGCCGCCTTGCGGGCCAGCGCAAAGGCCAGCAAACGGCCGTGCAGGTCGTCCGGCAGAAATGCGTCGATGACCAGTGTGTGTGGAGCGGGGCTAGCGTTCATGCTGCGGGGCCTAACCAGCCCGCGAAGTGCTGGCAAGCCGCTGCCGGATCAAGCCTCGTCGAGCAGCAGCAACTGGACTTCCACTTCAAGCCGCGGGTCGGGCAAGAGGCTGTGATCGACCCGGCTCACCGCTGCATCGGCCACCAGGTGGCGCGGGATCGCGAATTCGTGTTCGGGCAGGGCATCGATGAAGCGTTCACCGGCGGCAACCGCGTCGGCTCCGGTGAAGCTCAGCACCACGGTGTGCCGGGCGCCGGAAAAGGTTACGCTGGCCCAGCTGCGCTCGGCGTGGCGAACCAGCTCGGCGCTGCCCTCGGCAAGTTCAAGCAGGGCGGAAAGAAGGGGCATCCAGGGCGTGCGGCGCGACGAGCGCCGGCTGGCGGATAGCATGGCGGCGTCAGCTGAAAAATTGATTTGCACGGGCATCCTCGCGGTAATTGTTCATGAAATGTTCCACACGTTTCGTGGTTGCAACACGAGGTGAGCGGCCGTTGCGCAGATCCTGGACAAAGCGCGGGTCGTGCGTCGCAAGCCGACCGAACTTGGTCCAGGGCATTCCCGTTTCACGCAAGAAGCGCTCGATCCGGGTAATCAACATTGGTCCCTCCTTTCTTCAGCGAATCGCCGTAGGAATAATCCTGTTCTTTCCTGCGAAATCCTACTTGTCTAGGAAAAATACATCGTGTAAGTGATTTTGATGGTTACCACCGATCCGCGCATGAAATTGCTGCACCTGGTCAATATGCACGGTGCCAGCTTGGCTGGATTGTCCGAATTGATCGGACGTAATTCAACGTATCTACAGCAGTTTATACGGAAGGGGAGCCCGCGAAAGTTGGAGGAAAACGACCGTCGTACGCTCGCCCAGTTCTTCGGAATCGATGAAAGCGAGCTGCGCGTTACGGAGGATAATTCCTCGTCAGTTCCTGCGGTTCGCCCACGGGGGGATTGGGTCGACGTACCGCGCCTGGCGCTTGGCGCATCCGCCGGGGCAGGGCTGCTGGGGGGCGAGGAACTGGCGATCGGCGCTTTCCGCTTCGGCGCGCGGTGGCTGCGCGAACAGGGATTGGACCCGGCGCAGCTTTCCGCGATCCGGGTCGAGGGCGATTCGATGGAAGGCACGCTTCGTGACGGTGACGAGATCCTGGTCGACCGCACCCCGCGCGTGCCGCGCGACGGCATCCACGTGGTCCGCGTCGGTGACGCGCTGCTGGTCAAGCGGCTCGATATCGGCCGCCCCGGAGTGGTCGCACTGGTCAGCGACAATCCTGCTTACCGCACGCTCGAGCTATCGCTGGAGGAAGTGAATGTAATCGGCCGGGTGGTGTGGAAGAGCGGGCGGCTTTAAACCTTGCACGCATTAGCTTCTTTGGAGGCCAGCAAAATATGCTCGCCGGTTGCGCGCATCGCCTGAGCGGCAGCGACAACCTCCGGCGGAGCGGCATCGGCGGTCGCGTGATCGAGGTCCTTCAAGCCCTTTTCAAGCGTTTTGCAAGGCGATTTCGAGCCCTGAAATTTTCCTGCCCACCCATCAAAGGCGCTGCAAATAGTAAGCTGCGCGGATAGCGCCCAACGTGGTTCCTTGCCGTACTCATGCTTCATTTGCTCGCCGGTCAGACCATCGCAAGCCATCTTGAAATCGTTTTTGGTCAACTGCCTTGGATTTGCAAGGTCCACGACGTGCGCCATGCGTATGGTCCGCACCGACCAGGTTGCGGCGGAATCTTGGGTAAAAGCCGTATCGCCGGCCTGAGCCGGGGCGGCGAGGAGCGAGGCGGCCAGCAGACCGGTCAGATGATATTTGCGCATGGGTTGTCCTTTCAACGATCTGGTTTTCAGGCAGAAATCATATTCTGGTCACGTATCAATGCGTCTCTTGCCAGGTAAGGCAATCTGCCATCTTGCCATAGACGCGGTCCATTTCGTTGTATTCGTTCAAAAACACTTGTGACCCGCCAACATCGGCCTCGATTATCAGCCGGTTTGGAAGGATCGAAAGCGCGTCCGGTTGTAGCGAGATGACGTAGGCATCCCAATCGGACATCCGCCGCACATCGGCGTGGTAATCGAACTTGCCGCCGTTGTTGAACGACATCTGCACCGTTTGCGGCCGGGCATTTTCAATGCTGCCGAACATGACCTGCACCCGCGATCCCGGCGATTGCTGGAAGCCCCAGAAGCTGAACGGCACTGCCCCCGGAACCTCTTCCAGAGCGAGGCACGAGCCATTAAGCAAAGCCCAAACGCGCCAATCGTTGAACGACCATTTCTTTCCGAAATTTTCGGGGCCGATCCCCGCGAACACCTTCTCGCCAGCACTGGCAGGCAGTGCGGTCAGCGCTGCACACAAACCGAGCAGCGCGCCACGACATGCCCGGCCGAGCGATGCCATCAAGCGGTCATCGTCTTGGTGCAGGCGACGAAGGCTGCAAAGGCGTCTTTCGAGCCATGCATGTCCTTGTCGAATACCACCTTGTCGTTCATGTTGACGCGCAGCGCAAATCCATCGGCTTCGCCAGCGGCAATCGCAGCGGCTTTCATCTGGAGCAGCAACACTTTCGATCCGCCGAACTCCATGGCCGAGCCGGTCATATCGAAATCCGATGATCCATGACTGGTGTTGAGGTTGACCTTGACCGGGTAATTGTGATCGGGACTGATCGAAGACTGGTCATCGGGTATTACCAACACGCCGTTGGCACCGCTGTCTGTGGACATCATGATCAGCTTGCCCGGGCTTCCCGTGGTCGCGATCGTGCAATATTTCGCGCCCGACTGAAATTCCCAGGCACCTATCGATCTGGAATCCCCAGCGTTCGCTTTGGCACTTGCAGCTGTTAAGGGAGCGAGCGAAGCGCAGGTCGCCAGGGCGGCAACGGTGCAACGCAAAATGCTCGAAGTTTTCATCTGTTTGGTCCCCCAAAGCCGGTCAGCGCGAGCAGCTTGTGCGCTCATTGCAGGATTGGACCGGGTTTGGCCTTGTGAATACGCGACAGGGAATTGTTTTTTATGCGAAACTTCGGGCCGAATCGCGCGGCCCCGATTAAGCGGTTGCTCGCGGTGCGCGGCTGCGGGTATTCACCCAGGATGACCAACCCACCCGAACCCCCGATGCGTGTCGGCATCATTCCAGTAACCCCGCTGCAGCAAAACTGCTCGCTGATCTGGTGCACGAAAACGATGCGCGGGGCGGTGATCGATGCGGGCGGCGAGCTCGACAAGATCAAGGCGGCGGTAGCCAAGGTCGGCGTTACGCTGGACAAGCTGCTCGTCACGCACGGCCACCTTGATCATTGCGGACAGACCGGGATTCTCGCCAAGGAACTGGGCCTGAAGATTGAAGGCCCGCACGAGGATGACCGGTTCTGGATCGACAAGTTGGCCGAAGATGGCGGCAAATACGGGATGCATGCCGAAAGTTTCGAGCCTGACCGGTGGCTCAAGGATGGCGACAAGGTCACGGTCGGTGAGCTTGAGCTCGACGTGATCCATTGCCCCGGGCACACTCCGGGCCACGTCGTTTTCTATCACGCCCCGTCGCACTTCGCGGTGGTGGGCGATGTGATTTTTTCAGGGTCGATCGGGCGGACCGATTTCCCGCGCGGCAATCATCAGGATCTGATCGACGCGATCACCCAGAAGCTTTGGCCGCTGGGTAATGACGTGACCTTCCTTCCCGGCCATGGGCCAACCAGCACATTCGGCCGGGAAAGACAGGTCAACGCCTTTGTCAGCGATTACGCGCTGAGCTGATTGCTCACATGTGGCCGGTTGCGACGAGCACTCCGACGATAGCCAGGCCAAGCTGGGTCAGCATGGTGATTGCGGTGCCAATTGAGCGGCCGACGCCAAAGCTGGTGCCGTCCATGCCCAGGCCATGCGCAACGCGGCCCAGCATATAGACCGCGCCGACGATCGGGAGCCAGCTGCTGCCTTTGCCCGCAAGTTCGATTCCGGCGATCAGCGCCAGAATCCACGGCGTGTTCTCAACGAAGTTCAGCTGGGCGCGCATGCGCCGTTCCATCAGGTCGCTTCCGCCGGTGCCGATGCTGATCTTTTCCTTGGTCCTGACCTGACCGCAGCGCATCGCCAGCCAGAAGTTGATGATGGCCGCTGCGGCCGCCATGCAGAGTGTAGTGGGTAACAACATTGTCTTCTCCCCTGTGTCGTTGCCAGTACGGCGGTCGGTGCTTGCAAGCGTCGCCAAATTCGCTATA
>JANXUP010000195.1 GCA_025356175.1 Sphingomonadaceae bacterium
CTAAGCCGCGCTTCACTGATCGCCAGCGTTCTCGTCAGCCTGACCGCGGCCCCGGCCTACGCCCAGACCAGCGCGACGCCCGCCGCTACTGCTGAAGACGATGGCGACGCGATTATCGTCACCGCGCGCCGCCGCGAGGAATCATTGCTCAACGTGCCGATCGCGATCACCGCGATCTCGGGCGATCAGCTCGCCAACGCGGGTTCGGCCGATATCACTGCGCTCGCCGAAACCGTCCCCAACGTAACGCTCGAAGCGAGCCGCGCGACCAATTCGACGCTGAGCGCTTTCATCCGCGGCGTCGGCCAGCAGGACCCGGTCTCGGGGTTCGAGCAGGGCGTCGGGATCTATCTTGACGATGTCTATCTCAACCGGCCCCAGGCTGCGGTGCTCGATATCTACGACGTCCAGCGGATCGAAGTGCTGCGCGGGCCGCAGGGCACGCTGTATGGCCGCAACACTGTTGGCGGCGCGGTCAAGTATGTCACCCGTCGGCTCGACGACAAGGCGCATCTTGCGGCGCGCGCGACCTATGGCAGCTACAACCAGGCCGATGGCGTCGTCACCGGATCGGTGGCAGTCGGCGAAAGCAAGGTCCTCCGCATCGGCGGATCGCTGGCGCGGCTGACCCGCGGCGGGTTCGGCACCAACCTGACCAACGGCTTGTCCAACTACAACAAGGACATCTGGGCCGGGCGCGGCACGATCGAGCTGCACGGTACCAACGTGTTTGCACGGTTGACCGGCGATTACACCCACGACACTTCGAACCCGCGTGGCGGACACCGGTTCATTCCGGGACTGGTCAGCGGCACCCCGGTGCTCGCCAATGTCTATGACACGCAAGGCGGCCTCAACTATCCGGTGCAGGACGTGAAAGCCTGGGGCACCTCGTTGTTCCTCGAAGCAGAGCCGACCGAAGGCCTGACGTTCCGCTCGATCTCGTCCTACCGCAAGGACGATACGGCCACGCCGATCGATTTCGACGCACTGCCTGCGGTCGATGTCGATGTTCCGGGCTATTACCGTAACCACCAGTTCAGCCAGGAACTGCAGATGCTGGTCGACAAGGGCAAGTTCAATGGCCTGGTCGGGCTCTATTACCTCAGCGCCTCGGCTTTGACCCAGTTCGATGTGCGGCTGTTCACCACGCTCAACGGCCTGACCGGCTATACCGACGCCAATGTCGATACCGAAACGATGGCGGCCTTCGCTGACTTCACCTACGATTTCAGTGATCAGCTCAGCCTGTCGGTCGGTGGGCGCTATACCTGGGACGAGCGCAGCGCGAAGATCCTGCGGCAGAACTACCTCGGCGGCGGATCGCCCACCTTTGGCGGAGCCGGCCTTCCATTCGGCGCGCCGGGCACCAATTTCAGCGGCAAGAAGGCCTTTACCAAGTTTACTCCGCGCGCTTCGCTAAGCTTCAAGCCCAACCCGGACACGCAGATTTACGTGAGCTTCTCGCAAGGCTTTAAGGGCGGCGGGTTCGATCCGCGCGGGGCCGGCTCGAACGCTCCCGATCTCAACGGCGATGGCATCAAGTCCGACGCCGAGATTGCCCAGTTCCTGAGCTTCCGCCCAGAAAAGGTCAACAGCTACGAGATCGGCTACAAAGCGCAGATGTTCGACCGCCGTTTCACCGTCGCGCTGGCTGCATTCCGGATGGACTATACCGATGTCCAGATCCCCGGCTCGATCGCTTGCACAATCGGCGGCCTGCCCAGCTTCTGCGGGGTGGTTTCCAACGCCGGCAAGGCGCGGTTGCAGGGCTTCGAGGCCGAGGGCAAGTTGCGGCTTGGTGCGCTGACGCTGAACGGGTCGGTCGGCTATATCGATGCCAAGTACCAGTCGTACATCGCCAACATTGCGGGTGTGCCGACCCAGGTGGCAGCCTTCCGCCACGTTCAGAACACCCCAGCCTGGAGCGGCGCTGCATCGGCCACTTACGGAGTCGATCTTGGCCAGGGCAAGGTCGATTTCACCGCTGGCATGTCGTTCAAGAGCAAGACCTACCAGTTCGAAATCGCCAACCCTTACCTCGATCAACCTGCGTACCAGCTGTTCGATGCCAGCATCGTCTATCACGCACCGGGCAATCGCTGGTCGCTGGGCATCTTTGGGAAAAACCTGACCGACGAGCGGATCAAGACCTCGGGCTATACCTTCATGGCTTTCAAGACGACCGGCATACCGGCCGGATCACCCAGCGGCTTGGTCACCGGCGAACTCGCCCAGCCGCTCGCCTCCGCACTGGGCAAGGAAGGCGTGCTGACTGGCTTCTACGCCAACCCGCGCCAGGTTTATGTGACCGCGTCGATCAACTTCTGAGCACAGCGTCGTCCCGGACTTGATCCGGGACGACGTCTATTTGGGCCTGCGCAAAACAACATAGAGCGCGCCCGCCCCGCCATGGCGGCGATGCGCCGGGCGGACGGCGGCAATGCGCGAGCTGTGCGGGCCGAGCGCGAGCCAGTCGATCACCTTGGCGCGGATCGCCCCGCGCGAATGGCCGCGGTCAGCAGCTTCGACCGGGCGCGAGCGGCCCGTGATCACCAGCACCAATCGAGCGCCCATCATGCCCGCCTGCGCGAGGCCCGCGTCGAGCCGCGCATGCGCCGCGTCGAGGTTGTGGCCGTGCAAATCGAGTGTAAAATCGGGCTGGACCAGCGCCTTGGCGAGCTTGCGCTCCCACGAAGCATCGAGGCCGTGGGCATCGAGGGGGCGCGCCTTGCGCTCTCGATCCTCCCCCTTTGGGGGAGGTGGGCCACCGGAGGCGGGTCGGAGGGGGCGCGAAGGTGGTGGAGTGAACTTTCCCCCACCGTCAGGCCTCCGGCCTGCCACCTCCCCCAATGGGGGAGGATCGTCAGTACCAGCGAGCGGCTTTACCGTTCCCGCCACCGCTGCCCACAGCCGCGCTTCCTCGCGGCTCAGGCTGCGCCGCGTCATTGTGTCGTGAGGCGCTTGACCGTACCCTTGGGCAGCAGCAGCCAGGCGTCGCCGCGCCCGCTCATTCCCCCCGCCGTGGTCCGCGCCGCGTCGCCTGCGCCCCAGAAACTGTCGAAGCGGTTGGCGCCCTTGATCGCCCCGCCGGTATCCTGCGCCACCCACAGGCCGTTCGCTTCGCTGCGGTCGAGCGTGAGGATCAGCGGCGCGCCCAGCGGCACGAACGAGGGATCG